>CACWZK010000036.1 GCA_902765365.1 uncultured Lachnospiraceae bacterium | reverse complement strand
TTCCCAGATCTCCTATTACCTTATATATAATAAGGAGAAGCGCCGAGAAAAGACAAAGTGTCTGGAATGTATCGGTCCACACAAGTGTTTTGATGCCCCCACCACGCGTATAAAGCCATATCAGCACAACCATCATCGAAATGGTTGCTACAAACGGAATACCCATAGCATCGAACACAAACTGCTGCAGAATCATGCATACCACATAGAAACGCGCCACAGCTCCAGCCATCTTCGACAGCAGGAAGAACGATGCCCCAGTCTTATAAGCTCGTTGCCCCATTCTTTTTCCGAGATAGGAGTAGATGGTTGTAAGATTAAGCCGATAATACAACGGAAGCAGAATGAATGCCACAAGGCCCATTACAAGGCCGACCCATACGGCAATCTTTAAATGGGAATGCTTGTCTTTTTCATCCGTTCCCATCTTGTAAAACAAATCCGCGCAACCCCAGCCGAGGGTGCAAATCAAAGCAAATATAAACCAACTCATTTTTTAATCTCCTGTCATAATTTATCAAGTTCTTAATAGTTGCAATTTGCTTTTCACGGGCCGCGGTCCGAAACATACTCTTTTTTTCTATTCATTGTCTGCCACCAGATTTGAAATCCAGATTCCTTTCTTAATCATTACATATCCCACTATAACCTTGATAATGTCGAGTGCCTGTACGCATATATAAATACCGTAAATATGCATATTGGTAAAACGAGATAAAATAAATGCGCATGTTCCGCACACAACCCATGAGAAAACGGAGTCGAATATAAAAGTGATGACCGTTTTTCCGCCGGATCGAAGTGTAAAATAAAGCGAGTTTAAAAATCCCTGCAAAGGGAAGAACAAGGCGGTTATTATTATAAATACCGTAGCCATTTTCTTCGAGTTATCCGTGGTATCATAAAGCATGGGAAACCAGCCGGATAAAGCTATAAGCGCAACCGTCAGAATCATACACGTAAAAGCCGTAAACCACATAAGAGTAACAGAGCTTTCCTTGGCTTTTTTGAATTCGCCCGCACCGAGCATCTGTCCGATTACAATTCCGACAGCATTTCCGAGAGCTATGAATACAACATTCAAAAGGTTACATATCGCATTGGATATGTTCATTCCCGCAAGAACATCAAGTCCTCTCCTCGAGTAGCACTGAGTCATAAAAGCTATCGCGCCCGCCCAGAGGAATTCGTTTAACATAATGGGAAAACTCTTTTTCAGTATCGGCCAGATCATGTCTTTGTTCTGTACGAGTATCTTTTTATATAAGCCTTTTAAAAAGACATGCTTTTTGCTTCTCAAATGTGCCCAGATTAAAAGCACGAGGCATTCGGCTACTCTTGCAAGAACCGTAGCGTATGCCGCGCCTGCGACTCCGAGTCTCGGAAATCCGAATTTACCGAAGATTAAGAAGTAATTGAATACAACATCCACTGCCACGGATATTATACCCGCTACCATTGGTTTGAAGCTTTCGTCGGTCTCCCTTAAGCTCGTCGCATAAACCTGCGTAATCGCTATAAAAGGAATGCCGAGCAACATTATTCTTAGATAATCCTTGGCCAACTGCATGGTCAGAGCCGCATCTATTTCTTCGGACTGGCCCTTCATGTACAAGCCCAAGAGAATATCATCCATTCCGAGGAATATAAGTATTCCGGCTACTCCGACAATCGCAGCCATCCAGAATTTGATTCTGAATACATCCTGAACGCCTTTGATGTCTCCGTTTCCGTAATACTGTGCACCGAAAATGCCCGGGCCGCTTAATGCTCCGAAGAGTGCAAGCCAGAACACAAACATAAGCTGTCCCGCTATCGAGACAGCCACAATTGCTTCCGTTCCCAAGCTTCCGACCATCAGATTGTCTACAAGTCCGACAGCATTGCCGATTCCGTTTTGAATCATAATGGGAACAGCCAGCAGGCATGTTTTTTTGAGTAATTCTTTATCTATGTTAATGCTTTTTTTCATTTAATAAATCTAAAAATTTCTTACTTTTTTCAAATCTTCCTTTGAGTTTCAAACTGCCTTGAAAACATATATTCAGACGCGGCAGTCCCGACTATTTTATCACACCCGATATGAATATTTCCAGTCCTATTCCGATAAGAATAATTCCGCCGAAAATCTGCGCTTTGGTCGAAAACTTGTCTCCGACTTTCCTGCCTATAAAAATACCGATTATACAAATCATAAAAGTAACCGCCGAAATTAGTCCCGCACATAAAAGAGCAGACAATATTCCGTACTCCGCAATGGTAAATCCCGCAGAGAGTGCATCTATCGAAGTTGCGATACCCTGAACGATAAGAATTCTTAACGTAAGTACTCCTGCCGCTTCTTCTTTTCCGCGATTTTTAACGGCTTCGACTATCATTTTTAATCCGATAAACACTAAAAGAATCAGTGCAATCCATGGGATGAATTTTTCAAATATCTTAAAATATCTGATAACCGTATGTACGCAAATCCATCCGGTAAGAGGCATTGCGGCCTGAAAGAAAGCAAACACTCCGGCTATTAAAAACGTTTTGCCCGCTTTCATTTTCGGTTCGTTTAAGCCGTTGGCAATCGATACGCTGAAGGCATCCATTGCAAGTCCTACACCGAGTAATATGCTGTTTACAACCAAAACCGCTATATCGTTCATAAAAAACCCTTATGGTCAACAACAGGCGCGGAAGTTTTTCTCCCGCGCCTTTTTTATCTTTATTAATTCGATAAACTTACATTCCTGATGAATAGTTCGGAGCTTCCTTGGTGATATGAATATCATGAGGATGGCTCTCTTTTAATGATGCTGCAGAAATCTTTACAAATCTGCCGTTAGTCTTAAGTTCCTCGATGGAAGCCGTACCGCAGTAACCCATACCGCTTCTTAAACCGCCGATAAGCTGGAATACGGTATCTTCAAGTCTGCCCTTGTATGCAACTCTTCCTTCAACGCCTTCGGGAACAAGCTTCTTGGCATCTGTCTGGAAATATCTGTCTTTAGAACCGTTTTCCATAGCCGCGATGGAACCCATGCCTCTGTAAACCTTGAACTTTCTTCCCTGGAAGATTTCGAATTCGCCGGGTGCTTCGTCACAGCCGGCAAACATTGAACCCATCATACAAACGTTTGCACCTGCAGCGATTGCTTTAGTCATATCTCCCGAATACTTGATACCACCGTCTGCGATAATGGGTATTCCGTATGTCTTGGCTACTTCGTAGCAGTCCATAATGGCTGTGATCTGAGGTACACCGATACCGGATACGACACGTGTTGTACAGATGGATCCGGGTCCGATACCAACCTTTACACAGTCGGCACCTGATTCAATCAATGCCTTGCAGGCTTCGCCTGTTGCAACATTTCCTGCTATAACCTGTAAATCGGGGTAATTCTCTTTGATCATTCTTAAGCACTTAAGAACATTTTCCGAATGTCCGTGTGCCGAGTCAAGAACAACAACGTCAACCTTGGCGCTTACAAGTTCTTTGACTCTGTCAAGCACATTGGCGGTAATTCCTACGCCTGCGCCGCATAAAAGTCTTCCCTGTTCGTCTTTTGCGGATAAGGGATATTTAATTGTCTTTTCAATATCTTTTATGGTGATAAGTCCGACAAGATTGTAATTGTCATCTACGATAGGAAGTTTTTCCTTACGTGCCTTGGCAAGAATATTCTTGGCTTCGTCAAGAGTGATGCCTTCCTTTGCTGTAACCAGGCCCTCGCTGGTCATGGACTCTTTGATTTTCTTGGTCATGTCGGTTTCAAACTTAAGGTCACGGTTTGTGATGATACCGACTAATTTTTTATTTTCTGTAATGGGTACGCCTGAAATTTTAAATTTGCTCATCAAAGCATCCGCATCTGCTAATGTATGCTCGGGTGAGAGTGAAAACGGATCGGTGATAACGCCGTTTTCCGATCTTTTTACCTTGTCGACTTCTTCGGCCTGTTCTTCAATAGACATGTTCTTGTGAATGATTCCGATACCGCCCTGACGTGCCATCGCAATTGCCATACGGCTTTCGGTAACGGTATCCATTCCCGCACTCATCATGGGAATGTTGAGTTTGATGGTCTTGGTAAGATATGTCGATATATCCACCTGATTGGGAATAACCTGTGAATAACCGGGAATCAGTAAGACATCATCAAAAGTAATTCCTTCCTTGACTATTGTACCCATTACAAATCCTCCTTATTAAATAAATTATATAGTTATCGCAATTAATTACGATTTTTTGACCTTCTGCGGATAAAATCTGACAATCGGTGTCAGAAAATCATCATTTAAAGAGAGAAAAATCTTTCTTTTGCCGTTGTACCAGAGCTCATATACTTTGGTATCTTCGGTGTTCTCGCCTGCGCTGTAATCGCAGACCGCTGCCTGTCTGTTGGCATAGCCTCTTAAGGCATCGCTTCCTTTAACGGCAAGAATTTCCATTTTGTTTAAATCAATCGTATCAACCTGTTTTCTGCTGTTGGTATTGTAAATTCTGTCAATTCTGATTTCTTTGTCAAGATATGTGTATTCGTATTCAACGGACATTCTCCTGAAATAAACGAAGAAAGAAGCAACTCCGCCGCCTACGATAGCGATAATAAAAAAGGGGCTCACCAAAATCGCCGCCGGCAGCGCAAGGACTGCCACAACCAAAAATGTGTACCCCAACACCTTATTTACAACATTGTCACGCTGCTTGATAAGCAGTTCTTTCATGGTTTCGCTCATTTTTTACCTCGTACAAACTGAGTGTCCATTAGTCACTTTTCTGTCTCAAAAATAAAAATATTAGACATATTCTATAATATTTGAGATTTTCTTTCAAGCCCTATATTGCTTTTTATTTATAACTTTTTTAAAATATTATTGTTGCCGGGCAAAAAATCACCTGCCTGTGTTTTTTCGGAGGGCGCAATGCTTTTTAACTCTTACATTTTCATACTAATATTCATTCCTTTGTGCCTTTTGGGATACTTTCTATTAAACCGCTTAAAGCTTCGTGCCGTGGCACAGTGCTTCTTATTCGGAATGTCTTTGTGGTTCTACGGATATTTCAACTATTGGTATCTTTTTATAATAATCGCAAGCATACTGTTTAATTATTTCTGCTATGTATATATAGGGAAACTTCGCGAAAAAGGAAAAAGTGCCAAACCGGTAATGATATCGGGCGTGGCTTTTAACCTCGCCATCCTCGGATTCTTCAAATACACGGACTTTTTTATCGATACGGTCAATCACGTATTTAAAAGCGATATACCTCTTTTACATATACTGCTGCCCCTCGGTATCAGTTTCTTTACATTCCAGCAGATTTCTTTTATAGTCGACACCTACAGAGGTCAGGTCGGAAAATACAAATTCATTTATTACGCTTCTTTTGTTGCGTTCTTCCCTCAGCTCATCGCGGGTCCAATCGTAACCCACGACGAACTCATTGGGCAGTTTCTGGATGAGTCCAAAAAGAAACTTGATTTCGACAATCTCACTAAAGGCATCTTTATGTTCACGATAGGTTTGTCCAAGAAAGTTCTTTTAGCGGACGTGTTCGGAAGCGTGGTTAACTACGGATATGTGGCTCCCGAACGCCTGACGACTCTTTCCGCATGGGTGGTTATTTTATCCTATACATTCCAGATTTATTTCGATTTCTCGGGCTACTGCGATATGGCAATAGGCCTCGCGAAAATGTTTAACATCGATATTCCGCTTAACTTTAACTCCCCTTATCAGTCCGTCACAATCACCGAATTCTGGGACAGATGGCATATGACACTGACACGCTTTTTTACGAGATATGTCTATATCCCTCTTGGCGGCAACAGAAAAGGCAGAGTGCGCACATACGTAAATGTATTCATCGTATTTCTTTTAAGCGGTTTCTGGCACGGCGCCGGCTGGACATTCATCCTCTGGGGCGTTCTTCACGGCATATTCGTGATTATAACGAGGCTCATAAAAGATATAATCGGCGATAAAAAAATCGCAAAACCGGTCTTTTATATCGCTCGTGCAATTTCGTGGATAATTACATTCTTCTTTGTGAACATCACCTGGGTGTTCTTCAGAGCGGAAAGTATAGGCAATGCACTCTTCGTATTAAAGAAAGCATTTACATTCAATTCGGGAGCTGCAGGGCTTGTGGTGGACCCCATTATTCACGGTGCGTTCAAAACTCCCGAGCTGGCGGAATTTATGGCATTAACAAATATCGATACAAAATTCCCGAATCTCCTTACCTGGGGATTCCTGCTTGTATCTTTTATCATTGCAATTTTTCTTCCTAACTCAAAGAAGATGTTTGATAAGTTTAAGCCGAGTGTAATTACTTTGATTTTTACGATATTATTTTTTGTCTGGAGTTTCCTGTCGATAAGCGGCGTTAGTACATTCCTTTATTTTAACTTCTAAAAGGTATACAAATGAAAAAAAGCAAAGTATTCCTTACAATTTTCATAATAGCTTTCGTGATTTTGGTATCGCTTCCCGCGGCACTCGTTGTTTACGTGGATCCGTATTTCCACTATCACAAACCGCTTGAAGGAAAGAACTATATCTACAGAGACCAGAGATATTTAAATGACGGTATCGTCAAAAACTTCGATTACGATGCAATGATTACCGGCAGTTCAATGACCGAATGCATGAGGCCTTCCCTGATGGATTCGCTCTTTGGTACCAAGGGCATCAAGGTTCCTTTCTCAGGAGGCAGTTTCCTCGAAGTCGGAGATTTGGTAAGAACCGCCTGCAAGGAAAATCCCGATCTTAAAATGGTTATCCGCGGACTTGACTGCAACCGTTTCTTTAACAAAAAAGACGAAAGAGATTACGAGGCAGATTCATATCCTACTTATCTGTACGATAAAAATGTTTTAAACGACACCAAGTACGTATTCAGCAAGAACGCAATCGTTGAGGCTGCCCTTATATTAATCCAGCGAGGCGAAGCCGCACACTACTCTTCAATGGATACATATTCAAACTGGAGCGGCGATTTTAAATACGGTAAAGATGTTGTTTTAAGATCGTATTCTCGCGATGCGATTACTCCTGCAGAGACCCAGGTTCATTTAACCGATGAAGAAAAGCAGATCATGTATGAGAATATTACTGCTAATGTAACTGACATTGCAGACGAAAATCCCGATGTGGAATTTTATCTGTACTATACTCCGTACAGCATCTACTATATCGATTATTATAAAAGACTCGGTGAGCTCGACAGACAAATAGAAGCAGAGAAGTACATTACTTCCCTGCTCCTTGAACATGAAAACATTCATGTATATTCATTCTACATGCAGCACGAATTAATCGAAGATTTAAACAACTACAAAGACCTTGCTCATCATGGTCAGGCTGCAAGCGATATGATTCTTAACTGGATATATGACGGCACGGGCGAGCTTACTAAAGATAATTATGAATCATATTATAATGGGCTTCGTGAATATTATTTCAGCTTCGATTATGATTCGGTTTTCTAAAAAATCATAATCTCTTTCCCGTTTGAAATTTTTAAGCATTTTAAAACCGGCATGTAACTCATGCCGGTTATTTTATTCGGATTTTCCGTTTCCTTTTATCTTTTTAAAATGCTCTTTTATCTTTGTCTCATAACCCAAATCACCGGGCTTGTAGAAATTCAGACCTTTCAGTTCGTATGGCAGATACTGCTCTTTTACGTAGTGATTCTCATACAGGTGCGGATACTTGTAATCTACGCCGTGTCCGAACTCTGCGGCGCCGGGATAATGCGCATCTCTTAAGTGCGGAGGTATAGGCTGGTTGCCGGTCTCTGCCACGACTTTGTGTGCTTCTTCCAAAGCTACCGTGCAGGAATTTGATTTAGGCGCACATGCAAGATAAATTGCCGCGTGAGAAAGAATAAGTTCGGCTTCGGGAAGTCCGACTCTTTCAACCGCAAGGGAAGCATTGGTTGCGACAACCAATCCCATCGGATCTGCGTTTCCGACATCTTCGGATGCAAAAATCATCATACGTCTTGCAATAAATGTAACGCTCTCGCCCGCCTCAAGCATTCTGACCAGATAATACTCTGCGGCATCGGGATCTGAGCCTCGCATACTTTTTATAAACGCGGAAATTGTATCGTAATGATTGTCTCCGTCTTTATCATATTTAAGAGTTCTTTTTTGAACGCATTCACCTGCCACGTCAAGCGTGATGTGAATCTTGCCGTCTTCACCTCTCGGTGTGGTCATAACAGCCAGTTCAATGCCGTTTAAGGCCACTCTCGCATCTCCGTCGGCCACATCTGCCAGAAACTCCACGGCCTCATCATCTATCACTGCATTCATTGCGCCAAGGCCTCTCTCGGAGTCGGTAATCGCCGTTAAAATAAGCGATTTGATATTCTCCTTTGACAAAGGAGAGAGTCTGAAAATATTAGATCTCGAAACTAACGCCTTATTAACCTCAAAGAAAGGATTCTCCGTAGTCGCACCGATTAATGTAATCGTACCGTCTTCAACGTAAGGCAGAAGGAAGTCCTGCTGGGCTTTGTTGAATCTGTGTATCTCATCGATAAAAAGAATCGTTTTTCGCCCCGTAAACGCAAGTTCTTTTTTAGCCCCTTCAACTACCTCTTCCATATCTTTCTTGCCCGATATGGTCGCATTAAGCTGCTTAAACTCGGCCTCTGTCGTATTGGCGATAACTTTCGCAAGCGTGGTCTTACCGCATCCCGGAGGACCATAAAAAATAAGCGAGCCTATACGGTCTGCTTCTATCGCTCTTCGAAGCATTTTGCCCTCGCCTAAAATGTCTTCCTGACCTACAACCTCATCGATGGTTCTCGGACGCATCTTACCTGCAAGGGGCGCTTCTTTTTTAAGATTCTGTTCTTTGGCAAATTCAAAAATATCCATAAGTATGCTTATTTAAACTGATTCTGTGAAGCATCGTACTTAAAACCCACAGAATCAAGTCTGCTTTTTATATCGTTAACATCCACATCCAGTCCGTCAGCCAGGGCGTCGAGACTGTCGTATTCGTCACGCAGTTTCATGTTTATAAAACTAAGTAAAATAAAAGGATCTTCAGGTATCATAAATATACACTTTCATTTATAAATAATTGACGGTAATCATAAAAGAATCTAGCCTTTGCCCTGATTCTCCAATATCTTTTTCTTAAAATAATCGCCACGCTCCGCGAAGTTCTTAAAATATCCGTAGCTTGCGGCCGCAGGTGAAAGTACCACGGCATCGCCGGAGTCCGCATATTTTAAAACAACTTCCAGTGCTTCGTCTATATCCTTGACCTTTTTGCAGTTAAAAGGCCTCTCGGCTTCTTCATAGATTCTCTCGCCCGTGGCATATGCGCAAAGGAAAATGATATCTCTCGCTTCTTTTATGAACTTGATAAGTTCCTCGTAGCCTATTCCTCTGTCCATACCGCCGATTATCGCAATCTTGATATTCGGAATACTCTTGCATGCATTAATCGTCGCAAGGGGGATGGTTGAAATCGAATCATCGTAATAATCGATGCCGTCGACATTGCCGATAAACTCAAGTCTGTGAGGAAGGCCTTCGAATTTTTCTATTTCACTGATAGTATCGTCTTCGTTTAATTTAAGTCCGCTGACACAGACCTTTTTAACAAATTCAGCATTCCACTGATTGTGCTGTCCGAGGATTTTTAAATCATATCTTCTTTCGTCGAATTCGGGAATTCTGTATTCGAGCCCGCGCATATTAAGTCTCGGTACACTTTCGCCTACAAATATCTTATCCCCGGGAACCTGGTATTTGCCGATATTCATTTTCGCAAGAGCATATTTTTCGAATGTTTTGTAATAGTCGAGATGCTCTTCGTACAGATTTAAAAATACGGCAAAGTGAGGCGATACGCGCACGTTGTTAAGCTGATGACAACTCATTTCCATTACCGCGATTGCCTGTGAATCCGAGCTCATTTCCTCATAATAATCCAGGCAGGGAATACCGATATTTCCTACCAGAATCACTCTGTTTGAGATAAGGTTTGTAAGAACGTGATAAAGCATGCTGGTCGTGGTACTCTTACCCTTAGTACCTGTAATACCTATCACACGGTCTCTGAACTCCTCTAGGAAAAGTTCGGTCTGGGAAGTATATTTTTCATCGGGATAGTCTCCGGGAATGCCGGGACTTTTTATGATAAAATCGTATCCTTCTTCGTTTAATTCTTCGGGTTTGCCTTCAAATATTTCTATCCTGGAAGGTTTGCAGTATTTTTTTAAGAAACCTTCCGTGGATTTGCCCTCTATACCGTAGCCCCAGATGAGTACGGATTTGTTATCAAATTTTTCGGTTATGCTCATTTCTTTTATCCGTCTTTACGAAAGTTTTTTGGGTACGCTTTCAATAGCATATATGACTTCATCAAGCGCTACCAGATCATCCAGAAGATCGGCTCCCGCATCACTTCCGTTTATGGGAAAGATGGCTTCGATTCCGATATGATCCATACGTCCGCTTCTTGAAGATACAACCATAAAATTCTTGGCCTTAAAATCTTTTTCAAGTATCTTAAGGAAGGAATTTACTTTGTTTTCATCTCTTAATTCAATGTATATTTCAACATTTTTTCTGCGTTCTTTTTTATCATTTTCAAGTGTGTATAAAACCGATGTTGCTATAAGAACTATAACCGTACATGTGCATGCTCCGACATAAAAACCAAAGCCCGTAGCGATGCCTATCGCACCTACAGCCCAGATACCTGCCGCGGTGGTCAGTCCGACGATATGATCCCTGCCTTTGGTAAGAATGGTTCCGACGCCGAGAAAACCTAAGCCAGAAATAACCTGTGCGGGAATTCTCGCAGCATCCGTGTTAATTCCGATGTTAAATACTATGTACAAAGATATCAGCGAAGTCATGCTGGCGCCCAGGCACACGAGTATATGCGTTCTGAAGCCTGCAGGTCTCTTGTATTTTTCTCTTTCAAGTCCTATACAGCCTCCCAAAAAAGCCGCCAGAAGCAGTCTTAATATAACGGTTACCGAGTTAAAACTCTCAAGAAAATCGATTACTTCGGTCATAGTCACCTCCGTTTTGTAAACGCCCTACAAAAAAATATTATATCATAAAACAGTCATTGCAAAAAGATTTTACTTCTATAGTATTTTTATCGTATTCTTGACAACAAAAATACAGTCTTTTTATAATTTAATCAGTTTCGGAGGTTAATTATGGGAAAAGAAATCGAAAGAAAATTCCTGGTAAAAGAAATGCCGGATTTAAACTCATATACATATAAATGTCTGGAGCAGGGATACTTATCCGTAAACCCTGTCGTAAGAGTCAGAAAAGAAGACGACACATATTATCTGACCTATAAGGGAAAAGGCTTTCTTGAACGCGAAGAGTATAATCTTCCGCTTAACAAAGAATCCTATGAACACTTAATCGCAAAAGCCGACGGAAAGATCATAAAAAAGAAACGTTACTTAATCCCTTACGAAAAATACACCATCGAACTCGATATATTCGAAGGTGAACTCGCACCTCTCGTAATCGCCGAGGTCGAGTTTGAAACCGTCGAAGAAGCAAATTCCTTCACCCCTCCTTCGTGGTTCGGGGAAGATGTGACCGGCAACAAAAACTATACCAACGCAAGTCTGGCATTAAACTAAGAATGCAGCGACGATTCTTTTTAAACATGGTAAAAGAATCGTCGCTGCATTGTTATGCTATTTTCGAATTTCGACGATGGGGCCGCCCTTGCCTTCGATGTAATCTCCGGTGATGGTTACGGTACCTATGTTGTCATCCTTGGGAATTTCATACATAATGTCGAGCATGAATTCTTCGATGATGGCGCGCAGCGCTCTGGCACCCGTGTCTCTTTCTTTTGCCTTCTTTGCAATGGCTCTTAATGCAGAATCATCAAAAATAAGCTTTACTTCATCGAGTTCGAGAAGCTTCTGATACTGCTTTAAGATTGCATTTTTAGGCTCTTTTAGGATATCCACCAAAGCATCTTCATCCAGACTGTCGAGCGGACAGATAATCGGAAGTCTTCCGACAAATTCGGGAATCATTCCGTATTTCTTGATATCTTCCGTCGTGACCTTGTGAAGAAGTTTTTTGTCTTTGTCGTACTTGTCTTTTAATTCACTGTTAAAACCTATGCCGGCCTGCTTGGTAAGACGTGCCTTGATGATTTCCTCCATATCGGGGAATGCACCGCCGCATATAAAGAGAATATTTCTCGTGTTTACCGTGGTCATCGGAACCATTGCATTCTTGCTGGTAGCACCTACGGGAACTTCTATCTCCGCGCCTTCAAGGAGCTTTAACATTCCCTGCTGAACAGATTCGCCCGATACATCTCTGTGGTTGGTGTTAGGCTTCTTTGCAAGCTTGTCGATTTCATCGACAAAGATAATACCGCATTCTGCTTTATCCACATCGTTGTCTGCTGCTGCGAGGAGTTTGCTTACAACGCTTTCGATATCATCGCCTATATAGCCTGCTTCGGTTAAAGCCGTTGCATCTGCGATAGCCAGAGGCACGTCGAGAAGTTTTGCGAGAGTCTGTACGATATATGTCTTGCCACAGCCTGTAGGGCCGAGCATTAAAATGTTTGATTTTTCGATTTCAATTTCATCCATGGTGTCTGTAGCAACTCTTTTATAATGGTTGTAAACAGCTACGGATAAAATCTTTTTGGCCTCTTCCTGACCTATTACATATTCATCAAGCTTTGCCTTTAATTTGTGAGGCGCAGGTATATCCTTAAGCTTGATAATCGGCTCTTTTTTCTCGTCGGGATTTCTCTTCTTAATCTTGGTTCTGGGATTGATATTACCGCCCATCAAATCGTTGAGATTTAAGAAAAATGTTCCGTGAGGAGCAGGGCCTTTGGGCTTGTCGTCCTTTTTCTCTTCCTTCTTTTCAGGCTCGTCTTCTTTATTATCCGTTACAATTGTGGCCTGATTATCTGTTTTGTTTTCCTGAATACCTGTCGGTGTTTCAGTATTGTTCATACCGCCCATTCCCGGAAACATTCCTGCCAGTGCTGCGGGATCCATTCCGAGCATGTCTTTGTAGGGGGACTGATTAAGCATATCCGTACTCTTTTGCAGGCAGTCAATGCATATGCAAAGAGAATCGGACATTTTCAGCATTTTGCCCGCTACGCTTTCGGTTCTGTGGCATACCGAACAGATATCTTCGTATTCGTTGTTCATCTTTTCTCCTAAAATAATTAGTCTCTTTTATTTGCCCTGAAGCGTTATTTCGATGGTAAATTCTTCGTACTCGCTTCCGTTGTATCTTTCGTAAGTAACATGGACTTTGCTGCCCTTTGCATACGAAGCAAGATACTTTTTAAATTCAGCCATCGAAACAATGGAATCGCCTTCAAATTCGGTAATAATGTCGCCACGCATAAGTCCTGCCATATCGGCGGTACCGCCGGGAACGACTTCCGAAATATAAACTCCCTTGGGAATAACGGCGCCTTCGTTTGTATAGAGCGTGGAATTTATTTCCACTGCAGAAATTCCGAAGTAGGACTGCTGGTCCTCGGGCAATTCGGTCAGCTGCTGTTTGTTCATCAGATCGCGGATAATCGGATCGGCTTCGTTGATTGGAATAGCATATCCCATGCCTTCTACCGCATTACCGAAGAGCTTATCCGAATTGATACCGATGAGCTCGCCTTTCATATTAAGCAAAGCACCGCCGGAGTTACCGGGGTTAATTGCCGCATCCGTCTGTATGAATCTGCCGGGTTCTCCGGACTCTGTGATAATTTCTCTGTCGAGTGCACTAACGACACCTGCCGTTACCGACTGGCCGTATCCTAAAGCATTACCGATAGCAACAACGCCTTCACCGACCTTTGTTTCATCGGAATTGCCGATAATTGCTATCTTTATACTGCTGAGTGTTGAATCGCTTAACTCGGATAAATCAACAGCTACAACAGCAAGATCCACGACCAGCAGAGGGACAAATCCAAAGCCCTCGAGCAGGCCGGCCAGATCATGTTCGACGCCTACAAGGAGGGCAAGACCGAGATCAC
>CACWZK010000035.1 GCA_902765365.1 uncultured Lachnospiraceae bacterium | reverse complement strand
CGAAAAGAAGAAAAAAAAAAAGGAAGAAAATAAGGATGATTCCGAAAGCGCTATTTTAGCAAGCGAGGCCGAAACAAACGGTGCTTCGGAAGAAAAGACCGACGATTCGGATTCGAAGGACCTCATAAAAGATAAGGAAGAGCCCGCGAAAGAAAAATCTGAGCCCGAAGAAGAATCTGATGCAGATAAAACTGAAGAAAAAGCAGACTTCTCCGAATTAAGCGAAGAAGAACTTGCGGAGATGGCTGAAATGGAAGAGATGGAAAAGGCCAAAGAAGCAATCAGCAACGAAGTTTTCAAGCGCATCCAGAACAGAGCTTTCAAATTCGAAGATGACGACAACGAAGATAAATAATCCGGGAGTCTGAATGAACAGCGAGCAGATTAAAAAGGAACTGGACAAACTTCCGAAGAGCCCGGGCGTTTATTTGATGCACGACTCAAAAGGCGGAGTTATATATGTAGGTAAGGCCGTAAACCTGAGAAATCGGGTGCGGTCTTATTTTCGCATTTCGACGAAGAAAACACTGAAGATTCAAAAGATGGTCAGCCTCATCGACCATTTCGATTATATCCTAACCGACACCGAGCTTGAGGCGCTGGTGCTCGAAAACAATCTTATCAAAGAGTATTCACCCAAATACAACACTCTCCTAAAAGACGATAAAACATACCCCTACATAAAAGTTACGTTAGGCGAAATGTATCCGAGACTTGTTTTTTCACGAACCATGAAAAAAGACAAATCAAAGTACTTTGGCCCTTACGCTTCCGCGGGCAGCGTTCACGATATGATAGAGTTCTTATGCAAGATTTATCATATCCGCACCTGCAACAAGGCTTTGGACGGCACAAAAGCCGTGGACAGACCGTGTCTTAATTACCATATGAAGCAGTGCGACGCACCCTGCATGGGCGGAATTTCGGCTGAAGAATACGGTGAGAATATCAAAAAAGCATTGGTTTTTTTAGGAGGTAATTTCGAACCTCTTTTAAAAGAAATTGAAGGTAAAATGAACGAGCACGCAGAGAAGCTTGAGTTCGAGGAGGCGGCAAAATACAGGGAGCTTTTAAAGAGCGCCTTAGACATAGCGCAAAAGCAGAAAATCACCGAATTTGACGGCGAAAACAAAGACTACATCGGCATCGCAAGAAGCGAGAGCGACGTGCTGGTACAGGTATTTTTCGTGCGCGAGGGCAAGCTTATCGGCCGCGAACATTTTTATATGAAGGGCGCACTCGAAGAAAGCGACGAAGAAACGATTTCCAGCTTTATCAAGCTTTACTACGCAGGCACACCTTTCCTTCCGAAGGAAATTTTTGTGCCGACGGAACTTACCGAAACCGAGCTTTTGGAAAAGTGGCTGTCCGATAAAAGAGGCGGCAAAGTATCAATCAAAGCACCCGTAAAAGGGCAGAAAGAAAAGATGCTTGAACTCGCTCATCAGAACGCTGAAATGCTCATCAGGCGTGACGAAGAAAAGCACAAATCCGAAGAAGCCAGGACGCGCGGTGCCGTTGAGGAACTCGCAAGACTTCTTAACATTGAGAAAGCAGACCGCATCGAATCCTACGATATCTCGAACACGCAGGGCTTTAACAGCGTAGGCTCGATGATAGTATACGAAAACGGCAAACCCAAGAAGAGCGACTACAGAAAGTTCAGACTTAAAACCGTCGAAGGTCCCGATGATTACGCTTCGATGTATGAGGTTTTATACAGAAGATTTTCGCACGGCATCAACGAAAGAGCGGAAGACAACGAAACAAGTTTTTCCATTTTCCCTGATTTAATCCTAATGGACGGTGGTCTCGGACAGATTCATATTGCGGAAAAAGTCCTCGAAGAACTGGGCGTCGACATCCCTGTCTGCGGAATGGTCAAGGACGACCGCCACCGCACCAGAGGCCTTCTTTTCAATGAAAAAGAAATCCCCATGGACATTCATTCCGATTGCTTTAAATTCGTCACCAGAGTGCAGGATGAGGTCCACAGATTTGCGATAGAGTATCACAGGTCACTTCGCACCAAAGCCCAGGTTCACTCAATTTTAGACGATATTCCCGGCATCGGACCGAAGCGCCGCAAGGCGTTAATGAAGCATTTTGCGACCATCGACGATTTAAAGAGCGCCGAGCCCGAAAAAATAGCCGAGGTCGACGGAATTCCGCTTAATGTCGCGAACGAAATCTACAATTACTTTCACAGAACATCAAAATAGTATATAATTAAAGGTACGCGTGAATTAATCTTTTGCGCTGAAAGAGAGGTATGAATATGGCAAGTGTTAGTTTGACTAAAATCATTGAAAAAATGAAACTGGAACCGCTTACCCCGGAGATTGACATTACGGGCATCAAGATCAAGCAGCCCGATATCAACCGTCCCGCGCTTCAGCTTGCAGGATTCTTTGATCATTATGAGGCAACCAGACTTCAGGTAATAGGTTTCGTGGAATATAAATACATGATGGAGCTTTCGGATGAGCGAAAGGAAGAGATTTACAGCAAGCTCTTAAGCTTTCCGATTCCCTGTATCGTTTTCTGCCGTGACCTTATTCCCGATGATCTTTTCAAGCAGAAAGCCATCGAAAACGGCGTGCCTCTTTTCATGACCAAGAAAACAACATCGGCATTTATGGCAGAGCTCATCAGATGGTTAAACGTCAAACTTGCTCCCTGCATTTCCGTGCACGGCGTTTTGGTCGATGTTTACGGCGAAGGCGTACTGATTGTCGGCGAGTCCGGTATCGGTAAATCCGAGGCCGCTCTCGAACTCATCAAGAGAGGCCATCGTCTCGTAACCGACGACGTTGTTGAAATCAGAAAAGTCAGCGAAGACACATTAATCGGAACCGCTCCCGAGACCACCAAGCATTTCATCGAGCTGAGAGGTATCGGTATCGTGGATGTTAAGACCTTATTCGGTGTATCGAGCGTAAAAGAGACTCAGAGCATCGACCTTGTCATCAAACTCGCAGAGTGGAACAAAGATACGGAATACGACCGTCTCGGCCTCGAAGAGGAATATACGGAATACCTTGGCAACAAGGTTGTCTGCCACAACATCCCGATTAGACCCGGCCGTAACCTCGCCATCATTTGCGAAACGGCAGCAGTTAACCACCGTCAGAAGAAGATGGGCTACAACGCCGCAGTCGTTCTTTACAACAGAGTACAGAGCAACCTCGCCAAGAAGAGAGACGAGGACGAAGAAGAGAACTTTTAAAAACCGGTGCCTGACTCGCACAGCGTGTCTGGCTCCGTAAGAGAAAGAGAGTAGGATATGAAATACATTTTCGGTGTAGACCTTGGCGGAACTACCGTCAAAATGGGACTTTTTAATGAAAGCGGAGAAGTGCTTGAGAAGTGGGAAATCAAGACCGTAAAAGACAATAACGGCGCACAGATTTTACCCGATATCGCAGCAAGCATCAACGCAAAAGTTGCAGAGAAAAACCTCGTAAAAGATGAAGTAATCGGTGTGGGTATCGGCGCTCCCGGACCTATTGATGACGACGGAAATATTTATGGTGCACCCAACCTTGGATGGGGCACATTTAATGTAAGCAAAACACTTTCGGACCTTACCGGATTTAAGGTTAAAACAGGTAACGACGCCAATGTCGCAGCCTTAGGCGAGATGTGGATGGGCGGCGGTAAGGGCTATAACTCAATCGTTATGGTTACGCTCGGTTTATGAACGAGAACGAAACCGAGACCTGCGGATGCGGCAAAAAAGGCTGTCTTGAGCAGTACGGAAGCGCTACAGGCGTTGTAAGACTGGCTCAGAGAAGACTTGCCAAAGACGACAAGCCCAGCATCTTAAGAAACAAAGACATCAACTGCAAGGTAGTCTGGGATGCAGTCAAGGAAGGCGATGAAGTTGCAATCGAAATCGCAGAAGAATTCGGCAAAATCCTCGGCAGAGGCCTTGGCATCATCGCATGCGTTGTTAACCCCGAAGCTTTCGTTATCGGTGGCGGTGTCAGCAAGGCAGGCACCATCATTCTTGACTATATCGTAGACAATTTCAAAGAAACCACGTTCCGCGGCTGCAAAGAAACCGACTTCAAGCTTGCAACCCTCGGAAACGATGCAGGTATCTACGGAGCCGCCAAACTCGTAATGTAACCATTTGGGGACGGTTCTGTTTTGGCTTTTTTGACCACCCGGGGACACATCTCTAAAATTTTGAGACAGCTCCCCTAAAATAATTCGGAGCAACATATAAAAAATGCTTAATAACATTTCGGAGTTTATTCCGGCTGAACGAATTAAATATAATGAACCTTTAGCGAGCCACACTTCATTCAACATCGGCGGTCCCGCGGACGTTTTCGTAACTGTAGAAAACGAAGAAGAACTTGCTAAAGCAATCAACTTCGCCAAGGCAGAAAACATCCGCTACTTCCTCCTAGGCAACGGAAGCAATGTCCTTGCATCGGACGAAGGCTTCAGAGGCATTATCATAAAATTATCCGGAGATTTTAATACTGCCACAGTTGACGGCGAGATCATAAAAGCAGGCGCAGGCATTACTCTTTCAAAGCTTGCGGGTCTTGCGATGAACTCATCCCTCACCGGCCTCGAATTTGCTTCGGGAATTCCCGGAACACTCGGCGGCGCGCTTTTTATGAACGCGGGTGC
This sequence comes from uncultured Lachnospiraceae bacterium, assembly GCA_902765365.1. Lineage (GTDB taxonomy): Bacteria > Bacillota > Clostridia > Lachnospirales > Lachnospiraceae > UBA3766. Next base: position 13,240 of record CACWZK010000035.1, on the reverse strand, counting down.
TTACGGCGGAGAGATGAAGCAGATTGTGACCAAAGTAAAAGTGCTGAAAAACATCCCGACAGCAAACGATACAGACTGTGAAGGATGCGGCGCAATCATCGAACTGACAGGCGAAGAAATGCAGTTCGGTTATCGTCACAGTATCCTAAAAGAAAAGAACTATATTGCTCTTTCATGTGAAATGAAACTCGAAAAAGGCGATAAAGAAACAATAGCCTCATATATGCGGGAACTGGCTCTTAAGCGCAAAGAAAAACAGCCGCTCGAATACCCCAGCGCAGGCTCGACTTTTAAAAGACCCGAAGGTTATTTTGCGGGCAAACTCATTGAGGACGCGGGACTTGGCGGATACACTGTCGGCGGCGCACAGGTGTCTGAAAAACATAAAGGCTTTGTGATTAACAAAGGCGGCGCAAGCGCCAAAGACGTAAAAGAACTGATAGATTATGTTATAAAAACAGTCAAAGAAAAAGATAACGTCACACTTGAGCCGGAAGTATTATTCTTAGGGGAAATGAAATGAGATTTGTAGTAGTTACAGGAATGAGCGGTGCAGGCAAACTTACCGCACAGAAGATGCTTGAAGACATGGGATATTATTGCGTAGATAATCTTCCCGTGCCTTTTATAGTTAAGTTTGCGGAACTGATATACGAATCGGAGCGCGACAAAGTGGTGCTTGGCATTGATGTTCGTGCGGATCAGTCGTTTGACGAAATCATGCAGGCGCTTAAAGACATGAAGGAAAAAGGTTATTCGTATGAAATGCTTTTCCTTGATGCCTCCAAACAGACACTTCTTAAAAGATACAAAGAAAGCCGTCGAAACCATCCCCTCGCCATGGGCGGAAGAGTTGAGGACGGTATAGAGAGAGAGCGTAAAATCCTCGCGAAGACCAAAAAGTCTGCCGACTATGTCATCGACACATCACATCTTTTAACCAGAGAACTTCGCGAAGAACTCGAAAACATATTTGTCAAAAACGAAAACTACAAATCGCTGATGGTCAATATTTCATCATTCGGCTTTAAGCACGGTATCCTTCAGGACGCCGACCTCGTCTTTGACGTAAGATTCCTGCCCAACCCCTACTATGTGGAAGAATTAAAGCACAAAACGGGGAACGATAAGGAAGTTCAGGATTTCCTCATGCAGTACGACGAGGCACACATATTCCTCGACAAAGTCAAAGATCTCCTGGATTTTCTGATTCCAAACTACATAAAAGAGGGCAAAAACCAGCTCGTAATCGGTATAGGCTGCACGGGCGGAAAGCACAGAAGCGTGACGCTCGCCAACGAGATTTACAAGGCTTTAAACGATGACGACAAAGAGTACGGAGTGACTTTAAATCACAGAGATATAGGTAATTAAAATGGCCCAGAGTACAGCTTCTTTTTCAATGGAAGTAAAGGATGAACTCTTAAAAAACACTCCCAGACAGAGACATTGCGCAATCACCCAGACGGCCGTAATTATCGCGGGAGCAGGCCGAATTACCCCCGATTCGCTTATTGTCGAGACCGATAATGTACGAATTAAAGAAAAATACTTTACTTTATTGAAGAAAACATTTAATATAAATGTCGACGCCTTTGAAGAAAAAGGCTTTTTTGCGATACCTGTTACCAAAAAAGAAAACGTGCTCGAGATTTTACAGGCAGTAAAAATCCTCGATGCAAACGGGAATCCGAACTATTATAAAGGAATCATTCCCGACGTTTTGATAAAAGCAAGCTGTTGCAAGAGAGAATTTTTAAAGTGCGCGTTCGTATTTTTCGGAACGGTGAATTCGCCCGAAAAAGGCTCGCATCTTGAGTTTGTGTGTTCGAACGAAGAGCATGCGGCCCAGATTATAAGAACGCTTGAATACTTTAATATAAAGGCTAAAAAGACCACCCGTCGTGAAGGTAAATACCATGTTGTGTATTTAAAGGACGGTGAACAGATCGCTGATTTTTTACGAGTAGTCGAAGCGAATGTGGCTACGATGAAATATGAAGACAAGCTGATCTACAGAGAAATCGCCAATCACATTAACAGACAGAATAACTGTGAAGTCGCGAACAGTCAGAAAAAAATTGATGCTGCTTTAAAACAGATCGAAGATATCAACTATTTAAACGAATGTATTGGACTTTCCAATCTGCCGGAGACACTTCAGGGTGTGGCAATGGCGAGATTAGAAAATCCCGACGTGGGGCTGCAAGAACTTGGGGAGTTAATGAAGCCGCCTCTCGGCAAATCCGGAGTCAATCACCGACTCAGAAAGATTTCCGAGCTGGCACAGAAACAACGTGCGAAAGATGCATAGTTTAAGGAGGAATTTATGGTTGAGAGAGAAATCGAAATCAAATTAGCCGGTGGTTTGGAAGCAAGACCCGTTGCCATGCTTGTTCAGGTTGCAAGCCAGTACGAGAGCAGCGTTTACATCCAGACAGGTGAAAACAAGAGAGTCAATGCCAAGAGTATCATGGGCATGATGAGTCTCGGTCTTAATGCCGGTGAAAAGGTTGTAGTTGAAGCTGACGGCTCCGATGAGGAAGCAGCAATCAATCATATCGAAAAATATTTAAGCGGCGAAAACTAATTCAAAATGAAAAAACTTTTGTTTTTGTACAATGCTCATTCGGGCAGAGAAAAAATTAAAAGTAAATTAGTCAAAATAATCGATATTTTTGCCAAAGCCGGTTATGAAATCACGGTTCATCCCACGCAGGCAAAGGATGACGCGACCAATACAATCATAGCCGACGGTGAGCGCTATGACACCATAGTTGTTTCCGGCGGCGACGGAACGCTCGATGAAGCCGTAAAAGGAATGCTTAATCTTAAAAAAGATATTCCGCTAGGCTATATTCCTGCGGGAAGCACAAACGACTTTGCCAAAACTATCGGTATATCTTCGGATATGGCCAAGGCTGCGGAAACGGTCATATACGGAGAGCAGTTTCCGTGCGATATCGGAACATTTAACGATTCATACTTTGTATACATTGCTGCATTCGGAATCCTGACGGAAGTTTCATACGAAACCAAACAGGAATTCAAAAATGTGTTCGGTCACATGGCATACGTACTCGAAGGCGTGCGTTCTGTCGGAATGGGCAATTTCAAACCGATTGAAATGACAATCACAGTCGGTGACAGAGTCATAAAAGATTCGTTTATCTACGGCATGATAAGCAATTCCACATCCGTAGGCGGCGTTAAGAGCCCTCTGTTTAAGGAAGCTCAGTTAAACGACGGCAAGTTCGAAGGCATTTTTGTCAGATACCCCGAAGACCCGACAGATTTAAACGCTGTGCTGGCTTCACTCATCGCGGGTGAACCTGATCCCGAATACATGTACTACTTCAAGGCAAGCGAAATCAACTTTTCAAGCGATGAGCCTGTTGCATGGACCAGGGACGGCGAAAACGGCGGCAGTCATACAGAGGTAACGATCAAGAACTTAAAGCAGGCCGTAACGATTTTCAAACCTGTTAAAAAATAAGAATAAGAGCCGGGCGTGCAGTGCACGTCCGGTTATTTAATTTAAATATAAAAATACCGGACACTTTTGTGCCCGGTATTTTTGAAAAGAAGGGGATGTATCAGAAAACGATTTCAATAATCAGTTTTCCGTCTTCATATTTGGCTGTAAGAGGACAATCCATTCGCTCGGCGAATGTTTTTACGATTGAGAGCCCAAGGCCGTGAGAATTGTCGTTTCTGGCGGTTTCAACGGTAAAGAATCTGTCGAAGAGTTTCTCGACCGAAACGGGTGATAACGCCGATGCACTGTTGCTTATTCTGACACATCCGTTTTCGGAGAGTGTAACGCTTAAATCGCCGTCGCTGTATTTTAACGCATTCGACATCAGATTGTTGAAGATTCTTTCAACATACGAAGGATACAGCTCTCTTTTAATCTCTTTCTCGCAGATGTTTACTTCGGGTTTTATTCCCCTCGCTTCAAAAGCGGGATAGAGAGCCATAACACTGTCTTCAAGCATTCTGTTTAAGTTTATGCTTTCTTTTTCCTCGGTTATTTCTCCGCCAGTAATAACGGAATATTCAAAGAGCTCCTCGGTTAGTTTTTTCATATAACCGGCTCTCTCGGAGACGACCTTCAAGTAGCGTTCTCGTTCTCTTGCATCGTCTGTGTTTAAAGCCATTTCCGCATATCCGCAGATGGCGGTTAATGGCGTTCTTAAATCATGTGTCACATTGGTAATCGCAGTTTTTAACTCCGCATCGCCCATTCTGTATTTATGGTACGAAGAACGAAGTTTGGTCAGAGTTTCGTTGATGGAGGCTGCCAGACTTCTAATCTGTCTGTCCCTGCTTTCCGTTCCTAAAAGAACATTCGTATCCAGGTTTATTCGCTCCGAAAATTCCGATCCCAGTTTACGAACGGAATATCTCATGGCGACAATTTTGACGATTAACAAAACATTTACGATAATACTGACGATAAGCACATATTTCATCTAAAAGCCCTCATTACCCGACACCGCCCGGTATCAGTAATGTATCGGGTCGATGGGGCTGGTTTCATAGTAATAAATCATTGCATCATAGTGATCTGTGGCAATCATTCTTGCGCGATAGCTCTTGTATACTTCCCAGTTGGAGGAGTAACCTTCGCCGGCCATTCCGGTCCAGTTGAGTCTATGAATTATGTTATATACTTTTTTATGAGTCTTGTCTACCGAAGCGAAGTCAAGACAATATCTTCCGCCATCAAAATACTGTGCCTGATATGCGAGCAAATCGTCCGAGCAGTAATCGTGATTGGCCCTTTCATATTCGTCATCGTAGGTTCCCGCGGTATGCACGTTCACGCAGGTATTGTAAAATTCCGTGCCCACGCAGTAGTAGCTTCCCTCGAACAGTTCGTTTATCTTAACACCCATATTTACGTCGTCAATTTTAGACGTGTCGTATTTCATTACATGACCGTTGTGCGCCGTGATGAGTATCTGCGAATATCCCCTGCTTTTTTCGATATTGTAATAGGCCATAAGATTTTCAGCCATGCAGGTGTCTCTGTGGATTGAATAATTGTTCGCATTCTTCTCATACGAAGGAGCATCCAGCCACTGAACGAGCGATGTGGCGATTATAGCCGCATTCTTAAAGTTTACGTCGTCGTACGAGTCAAGCTTGACCGAGAGATCATAAAAGAAATCTCTCGCCTCGGGATGTGAGTGATCAAACTCATTTATCAGAACGTTTAAAGTGTTTGTTTCTTCTTCGGTGTAAAGACCTTCGTGACGTGTGCCGAAATCCCTTAAATATTCTGCGGCTCTTATGCCTGTCTGCATGTCCACGCCGTAGATATTTACCGATTCTGCCTCATCGTGCGTTAAATTGTATTCTCTCATCCATGTAAGAAGATTAACCATCTGCGCGGTATCGTATAAAGGATAATCCGTACCGCCGATTAATTCGGTCAAATCGCCCTCGCTAACGTGGATTGCATCGTTGTACATGGCTGCTTCCGCGGGTGACATTTCAAATGCGATTGCGTGGCAGGTGCCTTCTTTTACGAGCTTTTGAAGCATCTCTAATTTGACTTCCTGGAATTCCGCATTTCCGTGTGTGGCTTCTCCGATTCCGACGACTTTGACGCCTTCGGGGATTTTAAAATCGTCAAAAGAAACACCGATTTCTTCAATTCCTTTTATGTGCTTCGGGGTGCTTAACACGCCTGATCGAAACACCAGAAGCGCTACTATTGAGAGCACGAATACCCCTAAGAAAATATATACTTTACTTTGAAAAGATTTCATTTTTGTTTCCTTCCGATCATTATTTCAGTTCACGTTTTTTAAGGCCGATTATCGGCAGTATGAATGCAACTATTATTACGCCGCCCGATAAAGCGAGCAGTACGCCGGTTCCGGGATTGGTAAAGTTAAACGAAAACGGTGTCAGCGTGAACCACTGTCCGAGTGCATGTATGTTGTATACTGCCTTGCCGATTTCAAGATATTTTTCGTCCAGGATGAAATTCAAGATCGCGTTTCCGAACATTACGGCATTAAAGGATGCGTAAAAGAGCATCATCGTGATTATCGTCGATAATATAACGTTTTTTGCCCTGAATGCCACGGCGTTGGTGACCGTCACATATCCGATTAATGATAAAAGAAATATACCGAGCCTTGATAAAAGAGCCGCATCATATTTTGCTCCGCCGAGGAGACCGCCGAGCATGTAAACCGCAAACATGATGATTACAGCGCTGTACTGTGAGAGTGCGGATGCAACATAGACGTCAGTCTGTGAGAAGCCTGCGATTATACGGTTTCTTATGATGCCGTCATGATATTCCGCAGTCACGAAAATCGTGGTAAAAAAGCTGTAATAAAGCACCATCGCAGCGGATGCGAAGAACATTCTGTCTTCGGGTTTGCCGTTTTGTAAGAATTCCAGAGGGAATCTTCCGGAAGTAATGCAGAATGTAATTACCAGTGCAAGGATGCATCCTAAAACAAAGAGGAAATTTTTGACAAGTCTTACCAGATTGCCTTTATATATGTTAAACATAAAGTACTCCTTAATTGATTTCTTTTCTGTTGAATATAATGAGTCCGATTCCGATTGAAAGCGCAATCAATACCACGCTTCCGATTGTGTAACTTAATAAATCCCAGCGGGGATAACCTTCAAAATGCATAAAAGGACTGAACCTGTCATAAGCCGTATAGAGTGCAAGCTTGGTGCCGGTAAGAATGCAGTTGCCGTTCATCGGATACAAATCGTTTGTTACCTGCATTTTTAAAATGGTTAAAAAGAATGCAACCACAAATCCCGCGAAATACGACATCTTTTTACCGCCGAATACAAGCACGATCATTGTCATAAAAGCACCCACGCTTGCGGCGGTAATCATAAGCATCAGCAGATTGTCCGATAATTCCGCCAGATTGTAAGTCATAAAACCTTCCGAAAAGATAATCGAAAGCAGTGCTTCGAAGAGTGTTACGATGACGGTCATAATTACCGATGCAACCATTCCGGAGATAACGCTTGATACGAAAATTTCGCTTTTCTTTAAACCGCTGATCAGTTTGTTTCGAATCGTTCCGTTGGTAAAATCAGCCGAAAACAGTATTACGCTTATCGTGGTTATAAAGATAAAAGCTATGTCGTTGTAAGCGCTTAATATGTCTTCGCCGTATATAAAAGAACCGTCGTTTACGAAATACATAATTATTTTAAGGATAACCACAAATCCGAGCACATAGAGCATTGCGGCAGCAATGGTAAGCTTAAAGCCCAGATTTTTAAGCAGAAATCTTAAGTCGGAATAGAGGATTCTAAGCATTGTTTTCGCCCCCTAACAAAGACAGATAATATGCTTCGAGACTTTCTTCGTGTTCGCCCATTGTGTAGATGGTGCTGTTTTCTTCGGCGAAGGATTCTGCGAGGTCGGAGAAAGGAACTTCGGCATATATTTCCGCGTTTCTCTCGTCGAATATCTTGTATTCGATATTTCTTTCTTCCATGATTTTGGCAAGAATCTTGGTATCGTCCACGGTCATTCTGACGGACTTTCTGCATTCCGCATGAAGTTCCTCGGCGCTCATCTGACGTACGATGTGGCCTTTGTCGATGAAACCGTAATGTGTTGCGATACGTGAAAGCTCATCGAGGATGTGGCTGGAAATAAGGAATGTGATATTCTTTTCGCGGTTTAATCTGATGATTAATTCTCTGATTTCGATGATACCCTGCGGATCAAGGCCGTTTGTAGGCTCATCGAGTATGATAAAATCGGGATTTCCGCAGAGTGCCATTGCAAGGCCGAGACGCTGCTTCATACCGAGTGAGAAGTTACGCGCTTTTTTGCTGCCGGTATTAGGCAGGCCGACGAGATTTAAGAGTTCGTCGATTCCCTTAAAATCGGGGAGACCGAGCATGAGATACTGCTGAATGAGATTGTCTTTTGCTGTCATGTCTTTGTAGATGGCGGGAGTTTCGACAACCGCTCCGAGTCTCTTTCTTTCCTTGTAAATTTCTTTATCGTTAAAGGATTTGCCCATCAGCGTAAAAGAGCCTGATGTGGGCTTCTGAAGACCGCATAAAATACGGATCAAGGTCGTTTTGCCTGCTCCGTTTTTGCCTACGAATCCGTAAATGGATCCTTTGGGGATTTCCATATTCAGATTGTTGAGGGCGGTAAACTTACCGTATTTTTTGCAAAGGTTTTCGCATTTAAAAACTGATTCCATTATTTTTTCACCTTTCTGCTTTTTTATGCTAAAAGAATAATATCCGATTAAGGTCAAGAAAGCGAACAAAAAAAAGTCAAGAAATCGTCAAGATTTCCGACTTTTTACATTTCCGGTGCCTGGCTCCGTCCCTTACGAGAACTTAAACCCAATTCCATACACCGCTTCTATATGATCGATTCCGTCAACTGCTTCGAGTTTTTTACGAATATTGCTGATGTGCTGTTTTAAAGACCTTTCGGTACAGTCCGGAGTGCTGTCGGCGATTCTGTCAAGGATTGTGCTTCGCCCTACGGGACGGCCCGAATTAATCATCAGGATATTAAGAATCGCAGCCTCGGTTCTTGTAAGAGGGACTTCGGTTTTGCCGATGGTTACAATGTAAAGGCTGTTATTTAATGTAATATCGCCCACGGTAATGCATGCTTCGTCAACTTCTGCACTGCTTTGCCCTGTGATTGCTGACAATCGTAAAAGAGCCGCAATACGTGCCATAAGCTCCGATATTACAAATGGCTTGGTGATGTAGTCGCTCGCGCCTTCGTATAAAAGCCTTACTTTATGATCGATATCCGTTTTGGCACTGACAATGATGACGGGAATTCCTTTTAGCTTGGGAAGCACTTCCTCACCCGAGAGTCCGGGCAGCATCAGATCGAGCAATACGAGGTCGGGACGGCTTTTTTCAAGCACCATTAAAGCCTCGGTGCCCGAATAAGCGCGAAGAACCTCATAGCCCTCTTTTATGAGAGCTTCATTAAGCATATTGCCTATGTTTTCGTCGTCATCTATAATTAGTATTGTGTGATTCATTCAAGTTACTTCCTGCATATTAATTCGTGTTTGCCGAATAATTATAGCATAGAAAAACGAATTATTAAAATAGTGTATGCGGGAAGATTATTTCACTCATACAGAGAATTAGGCATATTTTTACTGCTTAAATATGTGTATATACAAATAAAGTTCTGTTTTAATATAATATTGAAACTGTGTTTGTGTAAAAGAAGGGAGAGGATTATGGCAAATATTCAGCAGATGTTTCTTTCGGAACTCTCAGATGCGTTAAGCACTGACAGAAAGCTTTCCACATGCGACAGGGAAGTTCAGAATTACGTTGATATTCAAAAGGACCGTCTCAGAAAAAAAGGTCTTTTGCTTGATTATGAGTTTACTCCGAGAGGACATAACCCCGAAGGAAAAGAAATGGCCCGCGAAGCAAAGGATGAACATTACGTTGCGAAGATGTGGACCAGCACCACAAAGTATACGCGTCTTCTTCAAAAAAACGGTAAAAGAATAAATAAAAAGAAAATGAATGCCAATGTCTGGTCGGTTGTAATTAATTACTTAAACGGTCAGAACATGGGAGATGAAATATACAACTGTCCAAACTGCGGTAATCCCGAGAAAATCAAAGCCCTCACGGAAGGCTGTCCTTACTGCGGTACTTCTTTTAAGATGGATGAACTGTATCCGAAGGTAACGGCGTACAATATCGTTGAGGATTACTCCAAGGAAAAAAAGGAAATGCTTAAGTTTTACTTAATCGTTTCCGCAATTACCGCGGGCGTATTGATCGTCGCTGTTCCCGTCGCAGCACTTGTTATCGCAATTATCGCGGCCGTTATAATGGCAATGATGAAGACCGATCCGACGAGGATTATGCAGATGCTTATGCTTCCCTTGGGAGCTTTGGGACAGGGAATTTTCACCGCGCCCATTATGGGATTTATAATCGGCGGATTAATACTATTTGGAAATCTTTTAATAGGTGCAGCCAAGTCCGCTCCGCTTTTGGCCACATTTGCATCGCATCAAAAATTTGAAGATGAACTTAAAAAATACGGTCAGGATTATATGCAGGAATTCTTTATGAGCCAGACCGTTGCCAAGATGAAGTCCGCAATCTACAGCGAAGATGCAAGAGAACTTCCTTTTTATGAAGGCGAGGCGTTGCCTGAGGAAATGAAGGATATCGTTGATGTATTCTTCAGGGGAGCGATGGACTTTAAATCGGTTGAAGTAAGAAATGATATTGCCTATGTATCGGCGGATGTATATACAGAAGTTTTAAGGGAATCAAACGGAAAAACGAGGGAAAGCGAGAGAATATTCCATGTGAATATGAGAAAAAATCTTTCGAAGAAAAACGATCTTGCATTCTCGATATCCAAGTTTATGTGTCCGACCTGCGGTGTAAGTTTTAACGCCTACAAGCATAAAAACTGCCCCGCATGTGGCAATGCATACAAAATGGAAGATGCCGACTGGGTAATCGATTCCATAAAATAAAATCATAAAAAAATGAATTTGTCATGGGTGAATAAAGAAAGCAGAACCATGGCGTAATTTGAAAAGAGAAACACAATGAAAAGAATCAAGGTTCAGATTAATAAAGGCGAGAGAGAATACGATGTGTATGCTCTGTTAACTTCGTTCTTTCCGGGAGTTGAAGTTGTTACGGCAGCAGAAGCCGAAGGAGAATTTGAAGGTCTGTTTGAAATAAAAGAAGAGGGCGCGAACATAACAATTTCGCTTAACTTCGAAGAGATTGACAAAGCAAAAGATTTTGAAATTAAATCTGCAGAAAAAGATGCGGCCAAAAAAGAATTCGGGCTTGCGCTCTATGATTTCTTATGCGAATGCACGGGCAAAGAACTTCCCTGGGGGAATTTAACCGGCATTCGCCCGACAAAGTTAATAAGAACCATGCTTGAAGAAGAACTTGACTCGGTGCCCGGCTCGCTTTGCGTGCCCGGCTTCGTCATCGACAAAATCAAAGAACGCGCCTACGCAGAACGTCGTCTTCGCGGTGAGAAACTGGATCTTGGCATAGACATTGCAAAGCGTGAAATCGAAATCATGTCGAGGCTTCACGGAACCGACGGATACAGTGTGTACGTCGGTATTCCTTTCTGCCCTTCGACATGTCTTTACTGTTCTTTTACATCCAATCCGATATTCAAATACAAAGATAAAATCAAAAACTATCTTCTTGCAATCAAAAAAGAACTTGAATGGGATGTGTCCCATTTATCGGACAGATATCTTGATACAATATACATAGGCGGAGGTACGCCTACCACATTAAGTCCCGAAGAACTCGATGAACTTTTAGGGTATATTACAAACATTCTTCCGATGGAAAATGTCAGAGAGTTTACAATCGAGGCGGGCAGAGCGGACAGCATTACCAAAGAAAAACTTGATGTGATAAAAAAATATCCAATCACGAGAATCTCCGTCAATCCACAGACCATGAGCGACAAAACGCTTAAGACGATCGGTCGTAATCATACGGTTAAACAGTTTGTCGACGCTTTCAATTTAGTCAGGGAAGCGGGATTTGACAATATCAATTCGGACATTATCTTAGGTCTTCCCGGCGAGACTGTGGAAGATGTTAAACACACGATGGATGAGCTTATAAAACTTGGCCCCGATTCACTCACGGTTCATTCACTCGCGATTAAGAGAGCATCACGCCTTAAAAGATGGATGGATGAAAACGAACTTGAAATCACGATGGATTATGAGGAAGCCATGAGAATCTGCGCAGACGGCGCAAAGGCAATGGGACTTAATCCCTACTATCTCTATCGTCAGAAGCAGATGGCCGGAAACCTCGAAAACACAGGCTATTCGAAGCCCGGCAAGGAAGGCCTTTACAATATTTTAATCATGGAAGAAATCCAGTCCATAGTCGCAATGGGTGCAGGCAGCGTGTCAAAATGCGTGCATCCAAAAGGCCTCATAGAGAGGTGTGACAATGTCAAGGACATCGATTTGTATCTTAACCAGATTGATGAGATGATTGAGCGAAAGCAGAAACTTTTCTGCAATTAACGTGCGTTTCTTTTATTAGTAATAATTTTAGGACCACTTGCGCAGTGATGTTATAATAGTAAAGTATTTAAGGAAGAAATAAATATAAACGGAGAATGAATATGAGATCTTACATCGAAGAAACCAACTTTTTTAAAGGTATCAATCCCGAAGAAATAGCCAAGAAATACGGAACTCCCGTATACGTATACAACGAGGAAAACATCAGAGAGCACATGAGAGATGTTGCAAACGTTATCACCAAATATCCTTATCGTGCGAACTATTCCATGAAGGCAAACAGCAACTTAACCATCCTTAAGATGGCTCTTGAAGAAGGCCTTAACGCAGATGCTATGTCGGAAGGCGAGATGAGACTTCTTATTAAAGCAGGCTTCCCTTCAGACAGAATTTTCTTCGTACCCAACAATGTTGATAAGTCAGAGCTTCAGTTTGCAATCGACAATAACATCATGGTAAGTCTCGACAGCCTTGACCAGCTGGATCTTTTTGGACAGCTCAATCCCGGCGGAAAATGTTCTGTCAGAATCAACCCCGGCGTAGGCGCAGGACATCATGAAAAAGTTGTAACAGCAGGCAAGAAAACCAAATTCGGTGTAGCCGAAGAAGACGTTGATAAAATATTTGAAATTGCGAAGAAATATAATCTTACAATTGCTGAAATCAACCAGCATGTAGGTTCACAGTATCTTGATCCCGAACCCTTCCTTCAGGCGGTAGAGAACTTCCTTCGAATCGCCGAGAAATTTGATTCTCTCGAATACATAGATTTCGGCGGCGGATACGGCATTCCTTATCACAAGCTCGATGATGAAGCAAAGTTTGACATGGCATCATTCACCGAGAGATTCACTGCACTCCTTGATGCGTATGCAGAAAAACACAAAGACAATCTGCCTTTATTTAAGAGCGAACCCGGCAGATACTGCGTGGCAGAAGGTGGCGTAATCTTAGGCAGAGTACACGCTACCAAGCAGAACGCCGGCAAGAGATACGCAGGTACCGACATCGGTATGAACGTTCTTGCACGTCCCACACTTTACGATTCATATCATGAAATCGAAGTTCTTCATGACGGCAAGGCTGTAAGCAGAGACGAACTCGAAGAAGTAAGCGTATCGGGAAATATCTGTGAATCGGGAGACCTTCTTTGTAAGGAAAGA
>CACWZK010000034.1 GCA_902765365.1 uncultured Lachnospiraceae bacterium | reverse complement strand
ATAAGGAGGATAAAAATGAGCTTAATGCAGCATGTATATCATAAATGCGGAGGATGCGGTAAAAAACAGGAGTTTATAAACTCAGGGAAATTCAGGGTAAATGCAAACGGAAACAAGGTCGATGTGTGGCTTATTTACCGATGCAAGAAATGCAAACATTCATGGAATCTGACAATCTATGAAAGAACAAAACCCGGCAGAATTCCAACAGACCTGTATGAACTCTTTCTTGAAAATGATGAAGAGACCGCATTAAGATACGGAAATGATATGGAATTTCTAAAGCGAAACAATGCTGAATTAAAATAAACTGACGCTCCCAAAGAAATTTGGGAGCGTTTTCTTTTATAGACAGTTTGCAAAAGTTAAAAACTTTGCTAAATTATATATGGTAAAAAAACCAAAATCAAAGGAAGAAAGAAATGAAAAAAGAAGAAAAAACAAACGTAATGAGAGTGCTTGACGCAAAGAAGATCTCATACGAAAGCCATACATACGAGCCTGATGCGACATTAACGGGAGAGGAAATCGCAGCAATTTTAAACGAGGATTCCGCAAAAGTTTTTAAGACATTAGTCACTCAGGGGAAGAGCAACACATATTATGTTTTCGTTGTTCCCGTAAAAGAAGAACTCGATCTAAAAAAGGCCGCAAAGGCAGCAGGAGAAAAGTCAATCGATATGATAAAGCAGAAGGAACTGCTTCCGCTCACAGGCTATGTTCACGGCGGCTGCTCGCCCATCGGTATGAAAAAGCAGTTTAAGACTTTTATTCACAAAACGGCTTCCACATATGAAAAAATCTATGTCAGCGCAGGAAGAGTCGGAGCACAGATAGAAATATCTCCCGCAGATTTAATATCCGTTACACGATGCATTGAGGAAGACATTGTCGTTTAATGAGTAATCCCGGCAGCAAATACGAAAGAATATGTGCTTTGAAAAAAAGTATAATTCTTTAAAAAAATTGTTGACTTGAAAAAAAACGTATGATATTCTTTTTTCAAATTTAAGAGTTTAAACCGTTGAAGCGGAGATAACGGCAATGATGCCCCTACAGAGAATCCGGGATGCTGAGAACCGGGTGCGAAACAAATTGTCAAATGGACCGCTGAGGGCGCAGTCAAAGGGATAATCCCGAGTATTCTGCGACGTTTGGGCAAGCGTAAATTGCCGGAGATATGTTGGTATCTCGCTAAGCGCACGGAGTCGCATCCGTGTATCAAGGTGGCACCGCGGATAGTATATTCGTCCTTGACAGAATCGAAAGATTTTGTCAGGGACTTTTTTTTGCACACGGCCGCATAATGAAATTTGCTGCTTCGCAGCATGCGGCCGGCGCGCGAGTAGGGAGATTTCATCATCCCTACTCGATAATAATTTACTTTTTCCTCCCTTAAAACTTGTAATAACACCCCATAGCCCCTGACAAATCAAATAAATCTGACGAAAGGAAGCAAAAATGAAAATTTTACCGTCCCTTGAAGAAGTTAAAGAGATTGCACAGTCGGGAAAATACAACGTTCTGCCTTTAAGTACCGAGATTCTTTCGGATTTTACAACGCCGATTGAAACCATGAAAATCCTGAAAAACGTTTCGACGCACTGCTACATGCTCGAATCCGCACAGGCAAACGACAAATGGGGCAGATACACATTCCTCGGATTTGATCCGAAGATGGAAATCACCTGTATCGACGGGAATCTCAAAGCGGGCAATCTCGAGATTAAAACCTCCAACCCTTCCATCCAGCTTCGTCAGATTTTATCCGAATACAAGAGCCCGAGATTCGATTATCTCCCTTCTTTTACAGGCGGACTCGTAGGATACTTCTCATACGATTACTTAAATTACAGCGAGCCTACCGTCAAAAGAGACGTAACCGACAGCGAGGCATTCAAGGATGTGGATCTGATGCTTTTCGACAAGGTCATCGCATTTGACAACGTGAAGCAGAAAATCATCCTTATAGTAAACATGCCCCTAAAAGACATAGAAGTGGGCTACAACAAAGCCGTGATGGAGTTAAAACAGCTTGTGACTCTTTTAAGATGCGGCGAGAAAAAAGAAGAAAAAGGCGGCAGACTTTTAGGAGAAGTTACACCGCTATTTAATAAAGAAGAGTTCTGCGAAATGGTTGAAAAGGCCAAGCATTACATCCACGAAGGCGACATTTTCCAGATAGTGCTTTCGAACCGCTTAAGCGCACCGTTCGAAGGAAGCCTTCTAAACACCTACAGGATGTTAAGAACCATCAATCCCTCACCCTACATGTTTTACTTCGCGGGAACCGATGTGGAAGTTGCGGGTGCATCGCCCGAAACCCTCGTAAAACTCGAAAACGGAGTGCTTCACACCTTCCCCTTAGCCGGCACAAGATGGAGAGGAAAGACCGAGGAAGAAGATTTAGCGCTTGAAGAGGAGCTCCTAAAAGATGAAAAAGAGCTCGCAGAACACAACATGCTTGTGGACCTTGGAAGAAACGATCTTGGCAAGATAAGTAAATTCGGAAGCGTGTTCGTTGAAAAGTTAAGAAGCGTGGTTCGTTTCTCACACGTAATGCATATAGGCTCCACGGTTTGCGGGAAAATCAGAGACGATAAGGATGCACTCGATGCGATAGAAGCAGTGCTTCCCGCAGGAACACTTTCGGGAGCGCCCAAGATAAGGGCCTGCCAGTTAATCGGAGAATTAGAGGGCAACAAGAGAGGCATCTACGGCGGAGCAATCGGATATATAGATTTTACGGGCAACATGGATACCTGCATCGCCATAAGAATCGCTTATAAAAAGAACGGCAAAGTATTTGTCAGAAGCGGAGCGGGAATCGTGGCGGACTCGGTACCCGAGGCAGAGTTTAATGAGTGTTTAAACAAAGCAAAAGCATCACTTACGGCGCTAGAGAGTGCGCAGGAAGCAGATATCTGACAGGAGAAACAGGTGCCTGACTCCCGAAGGGTGTCCGGCTCCTGAAAAAGAGGAGATAAAAATGATTCTACTGATAGATAATTACGACAGCTTTTCATACAATCTTTACCAGTTAATCGGCGAGATTAATCCCGACATAAAGGTTATAAGAAACGATGAATTAAGCGTCGAAGAGATAAGGGCATTAAAGCCCGAGAAAATAATAATTTCTCCCGGCCCCGGAAGATGCGAGGATGCGGGAGTAATCATAGACGTCATAAAAGAACTCGGAAGCGAAATTCCAATCCTTGGCGTTTGTCTCGGTCACCAGGCAATATGTACCGCATTCGGAGCAACGGTCACCTACGCATCACGCCTTATGCACGGCAAACAGTCCGATGCGAAATTTGATACCGAATGCCTCTTATTTAAGGGCTGCCCCGAAGTCGCACCGGTAGCAAGATACCACTCGCTCGCAGCGGATGAAAAGACAATTCCCGAGTGCCTTAAGGTAACGGCACTTACCAAAGAGGGTGAGATAATGGGCGTGGCTCACAGGGAATATCCGATATACGGAGTTCAGTTCCACCCCGAATCCATACTCACCCCGGACGGAAAGAAAATGCTTGAGAATTTCCTGAAATCATAAAAGAAAACAAAGAGAGAATGAAAAAACGGAGGAAAGAAAAATGATTAAAGAAGCAATAGTAAAAATTGTCAACAAAGAAGATTTGACTTATGATGAAGCTTACAGCGTAATGAATGAGATTATGAGCGGCGAGACAAGCGCTACCCAGAATGCGGCTTTTCTTGCAGCACTTTCAACCAAGAGTGCCAAGGCAGAGACGACCGATGAAATCGCAGGCTGTGCCGCTGCCATGAGAGATCATGCAACCAAGGTTGAGACCGGAATGGATATTTTTGAAATCGTCGGAACCGGCGGAGACAAGGCAGGAAGCTTTAACATTTCAACAACTTCGGCACTTGTTGCAGCAGCAGGCGGAATGAAAGTAGCCAAGCACGGCAACCGCGCAGCTTCATCCATGTGCGGTACGGCAGACTGTCTCGAAGCACTCGGTGTTAACATTTCACAGAGTCCCGCAAGATGTATCGAGCTTTTAAACGAAGTCGGAATGTGTTTCTTCTTCGCACAGAAATACCATTCATCCATGAAGTATGTAGGCCCCATCCGCAAGGAACTCGGCTTCAGAACAGTATTTAATATTTTAGGACCGCTTACAAACCCCGGCTCACCCAAGATGCAGCTGCTCGGCGTATATGACGAATATCTCGTAGAGCCCCTGGCACAGGTACTTGTAAGCCTTGGTGTTAATCGCGGAATGGTTGTATACGGTATGGACAAACTCGATGAAATCTCAATGAGTTCACCCACCAAGATATGCGAGATTAACGACGGATGGTATAAAACTTACACAATCACACCCGAAGATTTCGGATTTAACAGATGTGACAAGGAAGAATTAAAGGGCGGTACACCCGAAGAAAACGCCAAGATCACACTCGGAATCTTAAACGGTGATAAGGGTGCTAAAAGAGATGCGGTTCTTTTAAACGCAGGTGCTTCACTTTACATTGGCGGTAAAGCAGAAAGCTTTAAGGACGGTGTTAAGCTTGCTGCAGAGTTAATAGATTCAGGCAAGGCACTAGAAGTATTAAACAAATTCATCGAGGTCAGCAACCGTCCCGAAGCAGAGTAGAAATAAAAATGGTGCCTGGCACACTTAGTGTGCCAGGCACCATAGAGGAAATAAAATGAGCGAAACAATTTTAGACAAACTCGCAGCGTATGCGGTCGAGAGAACCGAAGCAGCCAAGAGTCGTGTCAACACGACTGAAATAAAAAAGATGGCATTTGATCTTGAAAAAGGAACACATTCCTTTGAAAAAGCCTTAAGAAAAGAGGGACTTTCTTTTATACTCGAATGCAAAAAAGCCTCCCCTTCTAAAGGCCTCATTGCTCCTGATTTTCCTTATTTAAAAATCGCAAGGGAATACGAAGAGGCAGGTGCCGACTGCATATCGGTATTAACGGAGCCCAAATGGTTCCTCGGCAAAAACGAATACTTAAAGGAAATCACCGAAGCGGTTTCGATTCCCTGCATCAGAAAAGATTTTACGGTTGATGAGTATATGATATACGAGGCGAGAACGCTTGGTGCATCGGCAGTTCTTTTAATCTGTTCCATCCTTTCAAAAGGTCAGATTGAAGAGTACCTCGGAATTTGCGATGACCTCGGAATCGATGCGATTGTAGAAACGCATGATACGTCCGAAGCAGAGACGGCGGTAAGCGCAGGTGCCAGAATCATAGGAGTTAACAACCGGAATCTTAAAGATTTTACGGTGGATACCTCAAACAGTTTAAGACTTAGAGAAATCATTCCGGCTGACAGAATCTTTGTATCCGAGAGCGGAATTAAAACACCCGAGGATGCGGCAGCAGTCAAAAGAGCGGGCGCCGATGCGGTATTAATCGGCGAAACTCTTATGCGGTCGGAAAACAAAAAGGAAGCATTAAAGCTACTTAAGAGTGCATTATGACAAAAATAAAGTTTTGTGGTCTTAAAAGAATAGAAGATATAAAATACGCAAACGATTTAAAGCCCGATTTTATAGGCTTTGTATTTGCTCCAAAAAGCAAACGTTTTGTGGATGCGGATACTGCGAGAGAACTTAAAAATCTTTTAGATACCAAAATAAAAGCCGTCGGAGTTTTCGTGGACGAAGATATAAATGTGGTTACAAAGCTTTTAAAAGATGGTATCATAGACATCGCGCAGCTTCACGGAAGCGAAGATGAGGAATATATAAAGAGTTTGAGAGCTATATGTGACAAGCCGATCATTAAAGCTTTTACGATAGTATCCAAAGACGATATTAAAAAGGCAAATGAATCCACTGCAGATTATATACTGCTTGATTCGGGCAAAGGAAGCGGAGAGACTTTTGACTGGGATTTGATAAAAGAAGTAAACAGACCTTACTTCCTCGCAGGAGGCCTGACATTGGATAATGTGGAAAATGCAGTTAAAACACTTCATCCTTTTGTGGTGGATGTAAGCTCCGGAATAGAGACAGACGGTTTTAAAGACTTTGACAAAATGTGCAGATTTGCACAATTGACAGAAAGGAAACAAAAATGACCAATCCAAACGGAAGATTCGGAATACACGGCGGACAGTACATTCCCGAGACTTTGATGAATGCCGTAATCGAACTTGAAGAAGCATACAATCATTACAAGAACGATCCCGAATTCAACAGGGAACTGACTGAACTTTTAAATGAATACGCAGGCAGACCTTCAAGACTCTACTATGCGGAAAAAATGACCAAAGATTTGGGCGGTGCGAAGATTTATCTTAAAAGAGAAGATTTAAATCACACGGGCGCTCATAAAATAAACAATGTCCTCGGTCAGGCTCTTCTTGCAAAGAAAATGGGCAAGACAAGACTCATCGCAGAAACCGGTGCAGGTCAGCACGGTGTTGCAACCGCTACGGCAGCAGCGCTGATGGGTATGGAATGTGTAGTTTTCATGGGTGAAGAAGACACCAAACGTCAGGCTCTTAATGTATACAGAATGAGACTTTTAGGAGCAGAAGTTATTCCCGTTACGACAGGTACGGCCACACTTAAGGATGCCGTTTCGGAGGCCATGAGAGAGTGGACCAAGAGAATCGACGATACGCATTACTGTCTCGGTTCGGTTATGGGACCTCATCCTTTCCCTACAATCGTTCGTGATTTTCAGGCTGTAATTTCCAAGGAAATTAAAGAGCAGATGCTCGAAAAAGAAGGACGCCTTCCCGATGCCGTTCTTGCATGCGTTGGCGGCGGATCTAATGCAATCGGAACTTTCTATAATTTTATAGAAGATAAAGAAGTAAGATTAATCGGCTGTGAGGCAGCAGGCCGTGGCGTTGATACCTACGAAACGGCAGCTACGATTGCTACAGGAAAGCTCGGTATTTTCCACGGAATGAAATCATATTTCTGCCAGGATAAATACGGTCAGATAGCTCCCGTATATTCGATTTCCGCAGGTCTTGATTATCCGGGCATCGGTCCCGAGCACGCATATCTTCATGATTCGGGAAGAGCCGAATACGTTGCGATTACCGATGAAGAGGCAGTCTGCGCTTTCGAATATCTGGCTAAAACGGAGGGCATTATTCCCGCCATCGAATCCGCTCATGCAATAGCACATGCAATCAAGCTTGCTCCGACAATGGACAAGGATAAAATAATCGTTATTACGGTTTCGGGCCGAGGAGACAAGGACTGTGCGGCAATCGCCCGTTACAGAGGGGAGGACATCAATGAGTAATATCGCAAAAGCATTTGAAAACAAAAAAGCGTTTATCCCTTTTATTACATGCGGAGATCCCGACCTTGAGACAACGGGAAAGCTCGTAAAAGAAGCAGTCAAAAACGGTGCATCTCTGGTAGAACTCGGCATTCCTTTTTCGGATCCGACAGCCGAAGGCCCCGTTATTCAGGGCGCTAATCTTCGTGCGCTTGAAGGCGGCGTAACCACTGATAAGATATTCGATTTTGTAAGGGAACTTAGAAAAGAAGTTACCGTTCCGATGGTATTTATGACTTACGCAAATGTCGTATTTTCCTACGGAAGCGAATCTTTTATAAAGACATGTTCCGAAATCGGAATCGACGGAATTATTTTACCCGATCTTCCTTTTGAGGAGAAGGAGGAATTCCTTCCCGAGTGTCACAAATACGGGGTGGATTTAATATCGCTTATCGCACCCACGTCAAAGGACAGGGTTGCCATGATTGCCAAAGAGGCAGAAGGCTTTATCTATCTTGTATCAAGTCTCGGAGTTACGGGAACAAGAACCGAAATCAACACGGACCTTGATTCAATCGTTAAGATTATCCGCGAGAACACAAGCGTTCCCTGCGCCATCGGATTCGGCATTTCAACACCCGAGCAGGCCAAGAAAATGGCTTCTATTTCGGACGGTGCCATCGTAGGTTCCGCAATCATCAAGATTATGGAAAAGTACGGCAAAGAATCTCCCGCATATGTCGGCGAATACGTAAAATCCATGACCGATGCATTAATATAAGTGATAAATAAAAAAGTATACAGGATGATCAAAAGAAAAGATTTAAATCATCATGTGATAAAGTGTATTAAAAACCAAAAATATCCACAGATAAAGCCCCAAAGAGTGATGACTCTTCGGGGCTTTTAATGTAAAATAATAGGGATTCATATAATATTGCAAATTTGAGGACTCATAGTGAAAATTCGAATCAGATTTATAATTGCTTTTATAATTTTATTGCTTGCTGAGATTGCCATAGGAAAATGGGGCAGAGGTTTTGTGCGCGGGTTTGTCGGCGATGTGCTGGTAATACCCACAATTTACATGCTCCTTAGAGCGACTTTCTTTGGAAAAGACAGCATATTCAGCGTATATGTGCTGCCGTTTCTCTGCTATTATCTTGGCTGGTGGGCTGAAATTCTGCAGGCAATCGGTATACTTGATATTCTTGGGATTAAGAGAGGTTCCATACTTGCGATTATGCTTGGCGGCCATTTCGACTGGCTTGATATTTTGGCATATCTTCTCGGTCTTTATGCAATCGGAATATTCCTGGCTTTTGAAAGCAAAGGCAAGGAAGACCGAAGATGGTGGTATCCTATAGGAGTTTTTCTTCACTGGACCTGGGGCAACATGCAGACAGTGGCAGGGCTTGTTTTATATCTTATCTATATCAAATCTCCTCACTCTTATTATCGCGGCGTCGTTAAGACAGCGTGGCCCAAAAACATGGGAATTTCGCTCGGATTTTTTATCTTTACACCGTGTGAAGAGACTGCCGGAAACAAGGAAGAGAGAATGAAGTACTGCAACGAAGTTACGGTCCACGAATACGGCCATACTTTTCAGGCGCTGCTTCTCGGACCGCTGTATATCTTTGTGATCGGAATACCGTCGCTTTTGTGGGGCAGAACTCCTTTTTTCATAAGCTTAAGAAAGAAAAAGAACATTTTATATACATGGCTTTACTGCGAAAAATGGGCGTCCGACTGGGGCGAGGCAGTTACTAAAGAAAAAGCAATCCGGGATTAAAGAATTAACCCCGGATTTTTTATTTTATGATATTTAAGTTTTTTAGAATCTGAAAGTTTCCTTCGGTCCGAGATAAGATCTTGCAGGTTCCTCTTCGGCTTTGAAGATTACGAGTTTTTGAAGCACGAAGTTAGGGTCGAGCGCAAAGATGTTTATTTCGTTAACGCCTTCATTTAAATTCAATGTAACATCTGTGAGCCTCGTATTTTCAAGAACGCCCAAAGACCAGTAGGGATTACCGTCGCCGACTGCAAAATAAGGACTTATCATATTGACCTTTTTCATCTTCGAGCTGTTGGCAGCTATACCGAAGAAAATCACATTTTCTCTTGAATAAGGGTTGCTCGGATTTGTGTATAATCTCACGGTATATGCACCCTTTGCGGGAACGCTTATTTTATATGTTAATTTCGGTGCGTCCTTTTCGGTCTTGGAGAAGATTATATCCTGCGGATAGGCTTTAAGTGCATCGAGACCGCGCGTATAGTCCTTAATTACCTTAAATCCGCCCTTTGCGGAATCGGTTTTCGAAGTATAGTCTTTGGCTTCAATTGAAATATAATCCATGCTGTCAATGGAGCCCGGCCAGTTTCTCTGATGAAGAGGTGCGTTTATAACCTTTTCGTTCATATCAATCTTTTTGCCGCACCAGTAGAATGTGCCGTCGGCCTTTTTGGAAGCGCCGATATCCGCCATTGTATTTACGGGAAGTTTGATTACGACATTTCCGTCCGAGCAGTGGATACAGATTTCGGGAACAGCCTTGGTTTTACGGTATTTCTTTCTGTCCAGGGTTACTTTAAGTGTCTTAAGCGTAAAGGGTTTTACGCTTCCGGTTTCTTCTGAAACGCTCATAAAAGAATTGGGATTTTCAACAGTAAAGTTTGCTTTAACGATTCCTGCGGTACTTAAGAAAAGTTCTGCCTCATCTTTTGCAGGATCAAGGAAAGCATCGCTTACAAGCACATGTCCGGTCCAGAATTTACCTTCCGATGAGGCATCGACACCCTTAGCCGAGACGATGAGTCGTTCTTTGTTGGCAGGCTCAAAAGTTTGTATAACAGGGTATTTGCAGCCTTCTTCACACCATGCGTTAAAGCCGATGTGCTCGGAAAGTCCCATTCCGTACCATTTACCACCTTCGATTTTATGAAGTTCATCGACTATTTTACGATCGTAATCGATGCATTTGTTAATCTCTTTGCCAAGGGTCATTGCATAAGTGCTTCCATACTTTGCAAAGCCGTGATTTAGGGTGGTAAGAAGCCACATTTTCTGTACATTTAAGTTGGCTGTTAATGGAAGCCAGATAAGCTCATAAAATGCAAATCTTGTATTGCCTGTAAGCTTGTCCAAAAGCTTCTGGGCATCAGCCATAAGTTTTTCAACTTTTTCCAGAGCATCGAAAGCTTCGTTATATGCAAAAGGAGCATAAAGCGTATCATTCATTGCTTCGGTTCTTCTTGCGGAAGTGATTCTTGTATAGCCTTCGAAAAGTTCAACACATTTTTTAAGTTCTGCCTGCGAGAGTTTTCCCTTGAAGTTTCTTTCAACGCAGAGTCTGGTATATTCATGAGCACTGTCAAAGTTCGAAGTGCCCCATTTGTCAAAATCATAAGCGAGTTCGAGGAAGTATCCCAAGGGGTATTCGTTTGAGAAAATATCGCCGACATTTACTATCCAGAGATCCCTGATGCCAAAGTCATATGCGGTTGTCATCTGCTCCCATACTTTGGAAAGGTGGGATGTGTTAAACCACTCAAAAGATATGGGCAGTCCGTGATAATCGAAATGATAATACATTCCGTAGCCGCCTTTGTGTGAACGCATCTGCTTGGTGGGTACGGTACGTAAGTTGCCGAAGTTGTCATCACAGAGCATGAGCGTTACGCCTTCAAGTTCGGGATCGCCCATCAGGCCTTCGGTCTTTTCGTCACCGTAAAAGTACGGCTCAACCTCTTTGTATAGTGCGAGCATTCTGGGTACTTCATCAAGGTTTTTGTTAACGTTTTCTTTTATGAGCCTGTTCTGGGTTTTTAATACTTTTCGTAAAAGATCTATATTGTCTTTCAGGGTTGCTTCTTTGCCCATGATGGCGGTGTCTGCTTCGCCTCGCATACCGACGGTAATGACGTTTTCGAACTTACCGCTTCGCTTAAGGCCGTCTTCCCAGAATCTTGTGATACCTTTTTCGTTGGTTAAGAAGTTCCATGCATCGCCGTAAATCGAGCCCTTGCCGCGAAGGTATTTATATTCCTCGCCCTGTCTTAAGCAGGGTTCGTGATGGCTTGCGCCCATTACCACGCCGAGTTCGTCCGCGAGGATGGCATTCTCAAGGCCGGGTCCGTCGTTCGGGAATATTGCGGACCACATTGCGGGCCACATATAATTGCCTTTAAGTCTTAAAAGCAGC
This sequence comes from uncultured Lachnospiraceae bacterium, assembly GCA_902765365.1. GTDB lineage: Bacteria > Bacillota > Clostridia > Lachnospirales > Lachnospiraceae > UBA3766. Next base: position 6,637 of record CACWZK010000034.1, on the reverse strand, counting down.
TCGAATACATGCTCGTAAACCTTCGCATTGAAACCGCCGAAACGCTTGTTGCAGAAGTTACCGAATGCGGGCCACTCGTCATTGATGAAAAATCCACGGAATCTTACCGAGGGTTCTTTCGAAACAAAAGAGTAACTGCCGGGAAGTTTAAAGCTGCTCATTTTAACGGGCTTAATGCCAAGCCAGTCGATAAAAGGTGATACGCCGAGCATTTCCGAAAGCTTGAAAAGGCCGTAGATAGTGCCTCTTTTATCGCTTCCGACGATTATGAGCGCATCGTTTTTAACCATGATTTTATATACTTCGCGCTTGTCTTTTATGGTCGATACATCAACGCCTAAATCTTTTATGAGCGCATCATTTACTGTTCCCGCATATATCGGGTTTTTGGCGGTCTTGTTTTCCAAAACCGCAGGTTCAGCGCCGAAAACGGCTTTTAAATCAAGCGCAACTTTGGCTGCGATTTTTTTGATACCGCTATATGTATTTGAATCAAGAATTATGGCGTTTTCGCCTTTTTTAATCTTTGAAGAAGAAATGATAAAGTCCATACGTAACCCGTCCTTTTTTTGTGTTGTTTTCAAGTTAACTGTATCTGAGACAATTATATATTTTTATATGAAAGTAGGCAATAGTATTCTAGTATACATACTATAATTAACAGCCTTTTTTCGCGTATCGTTCAACCAAAGCCGCTTTGAGCAGAAAACTACGCGCAAAAAGCAAGAGAAACACAAAACGCGCGTAAGGCAGAGACGCCGTACATTTAGAATGTAGAAAAGAGCCTACAAATAATGATATAATAAAATATCTGAAAAAATTAAAGGAGAACTCAATGCAGGAAGATTCATTAATGATAGTAATCCCGGGCAATCCCAAGGATATTAAGGATCCCAAGAAACTGGAGACCAATTTAAGAAGTAAAAGCAACATCGAGATAAAGAAAATAGGTCTTGATGAATTTAAAAGAATTGTTATGGATTTATCCATCGACAAAAGAGAATATACGATTTTTCTTTCGATGGAACCGGTGCAGATTCCGCCTTTTATACGCGTTAATCACCTGTTCACACCTAAGGAAAACAAGTTGATCGGCAAAGCGGAAGTCGGACTAGGCGTGAGCATGTCTTTTTCAGGCGATTCGAGAGTCTGCTTTTACGATCAGCTTCGAATCATTAATGCAATGGTTCCCGGATTGGTGGCAGTAATGGATGTTGCTGCAGAGAAACTGATCTCCGGTCGCTGGATTTCCCTTGCGGCTGAGTCCAAGGTTATGCCGGCACCCAGATATCTCTTCACGGTTCAGGCTATAAGCGGCGATAACGATGAAGTCTGGCTTCATACCCACGGCCTTAAAAGATGCGGATTATACGAACTTGAAATAATGTTTTCCGATAAAGACCGCTACAATACGCATTATCAGGTGCTTGAGACACATGCTTACAGAATGCTTGAGGCCGAAGAGCCAATCAAACCCGGAGATGCGGTATTTAACGCGCAGCTTTCAAACGGCAATTATATAGTTACAACGGCGGTAGACTGGAAGGAAGCCGTTCCTTTTTATCCCGATGCCAAAATGGGCAAAGATGAAGACAGAGACGAATATCACAGCGATGATTACTTTGTTGTAATGACATATATGACTCCCCAGGATGAGGATGCGAAGAAATATTCAAAGATTCAGGATTTTGACGATGTTATCGAAGACAATCCGATTTTCATGATAAGTACCGAAGAAACGGAGAGAATGAGTGCTCTCGCGCGTGAGAGAATTGACTACTTCATCCGTGCAAAAAAGAAAATCAAAAAATGCGCATGCCTTGTAAAAATCGGCTTGAAGACCGATTCCGAGGAAGAAAGCGGCATGTCAAGAGAACATATCTGGTTCGAATTAAAAGACACCAAAGACGGCAAACTTGTCGCAGAACTTACCCAGGATCCCTACTATGTTTCGGGGATTAAAAGCGGCGATATCGGTACGTACTCAACAGACGAAGTTACCGACTGGCTTATCTTAACGCCCGAAAGAAGAATCTCTCCGGACGATGCTTATCTTTTGGATATGTAGAGACAGATATAAAAAAAGGACACTGTTATGAAAGTTTTTTTACTTGAAGATGATGATGCGATAGGAATGGGACTTAAGTATTCCCTGGAAAAAGAAGGATACGAGGTTACTCATGTTACAACCGTCGCTGACGCGAAAAAGGCGTGGAAGAAAAATGAATATGACATAAGCATACTGGATATCAATCTTCCCGACGGAAGCGGATATGATATATGCAAATACATGAAGGAGTCCGAGGATATTCCTGTTATTTTCTTAACGGCAGCAGATGCGGAAGTTAACGTCGTAATGGGTCTTGAACTCGGTGCGGATGATTATATCTGCAAGCCTTTCAGGGTAAACGAGCTTATGGCGAGAATTAAGAGCGTCTTAAGGAGAGCCGGCAGGGGTGAAGATAAAGGAAGTGCCGATTCATCGGCAAATATTGAGCGAATCGGGAATCTTTCTATCTATACAAATGAAGCCAAGGTTACGATTAAGGATGAAGAGAGCAAAAAAGAAGAGACCATCGAACTTACAGCGCTTGAATACCGTCTGCTTCTGACATTTGCCAACAACCGAGGTGTGGTTCTGACACGTAATCAGCTTCTTTCCGACATGTGGGATATAAGCGGCGATTTTGTCAATGACAATACACTTACGGTTTATATAAAAAGACTTCGCGACAAGATTGAAAAAGACCCCTCTGACCCTAAAATAATCAAGACGGTTCGAGGCATGGGATATATAGTCGACAAGTAAAACGGAGCCAGGCACGCAAGCCACCGACAGAGGACAGGCATGAAAAACAAAGAATTGCGGAACATGATAATAATAAGCATTGCGGTTACTGTGATGGCGGCGATACTTGCCATGATTTTTTTAAGCGTCGGGGCAGGTTTGGCAGTCTTTATTACCGGGGCTCTTTTATCGGTTCTTTTCATCATTTATACAGTAAACAGATATAAAAAAATCGAAAAACTCAACGACTATCTTGTAAGGGTTTTGGCGGAAAATGATACAGACGAAATACTCGATCAGGAGGAGGGCGAGCTTTCGATTTTAAAGACCAATATTTACAAGACTACTTCAACTTTGAAATATCAAAAGGAACTTCTTGCCGACGATAAGAAGAATCTCGCGGCGGCTCTTGCGGATATCAGTCATCAGCTTAAAACTCCGCTTACATCCATGATGGTTATGAACGATCTTTTGGTGGATGAGCAGGATGAGGATAAAAGAACCGAGTTTTTGCAGACACAGTCTTCACAGCTTGATAGAATGAACTGGCTTATTCAGACTCTTTTAAAACTTTCTAAGCTTGATGCCGGAACCATAGTTTTAAAGCGTGAAGATGTCCTGGCGACAGAACTTGTCGAGGAAGCCATCAAGCCTTTTGAAATCCAGTTTGATTTAAGAAACATATCTTTCGAATCGGATGTTTCGAAGGTTAATATAAGGTGCGATAAGAACTGGACCGTTGAAGCCATTCAGAACATTATCAAAAACTGCATTGAGCATATGGATGACGGCGGACAGCTTTTCATAGCGGTTACGGATACCAACATATTTACGCAACTCACCATAAAAGATACAGGCTGCGGAATTGCGGCCGAAGATGTTCCGCACATATTCGAGCGTTTTTACAAGGGCAAAAATGCGGGCAAAGACAGCGTGGGTATAGGGCTGGCTTTGTCAAAATCAATACTTGAGGAAGAACAGGCCGAGATAAATGTGGAAAGCACTGAAGGTGTGGGAACAAGATTTATTATCAAGTTTTACAAGACACTTATTTAAATGGAAAAAGATTTATTTGAACCGATAAAAGAATATTTCAGTTTACTTGGTTACAGCTGCGATGGAGAAGTTAACGACATCGATCTTTATATGCAAAAAGATGACGAATCCGTTGCCGTAGAACTTAAACAGTCCATTGATTTTAAGGCAATCCGTCAGGCGGCGCTAAGACAGAAAATCGTCGACACCGTTTACATCGGAACTTTTATGCCCAAGAATCTTCGCTCCAGAGAAAACAGGGAAAAAATATATCTTTTAAAAAGGCTTGGAATAGGATTAATAGTTGTATCCAAAAGAACCAACCTTGCGGAGGTAATTTCCGAACCCGTTGTGTCGGAACTCGCTTCTTTTAAGGTTCGAAACAAAAAGAAGAAGACCGCACTCGAAAAAGAATTCACAAAAAGAAAGGTCAGATCGAATGTCGGAGGCGTAACGGGAACCAAATTAATGACCGGATATCGAGAGGATACGCTCCTGGTACTTGATTCGCTTAACGAACTAGGCGGAGAGGCTTCCCCAAGGGCCATAAAAGCGATTTGCAAAGTTGAAAAGACGCCAAATATTTTAAGAGACAATCACTATGGCTGGTTTGTTCATGCAGACAAAGGACTGTATGCTTTGTCCGACAAAGGGTGTGAAGCTCTTAAGGAATATGAGGATTCAATAAAGATACTCAAAACAAACGAAGCAAAGAATAACCGGGATTGAAAAGAATTCCTTAGGCTGATAAATTCATCGATTACAGACATAATTTTTTGAAAGGGAAAATATGAAAACACCCACAATAGAAACCGAAAGACTGTTACTCAGACCCCTTGTTTTCGAGGATTGCTACGAAGCGTTTGAGAGATGGACGTCCGACCCCGAAGTTGCAAAATTTATGCGTTACAATGCTCACAAGAGTGTTGAAGAAACCAAGGAATGGCTTTCAACGGTAGATGAAGAAAGCGATACCGCTTATGATTTTGCGATCTGTGTTAAGGCTGAAGGAAATTATCTTTGCGGAAGCTGCGGAGTATACTTATCCCCAAGGAGCAATGTCTGGAACGTAGGATACAATCTCGCCAAAGACCACTGGAGACAGGGGTACGGGACAGAAGTTATGACCGCGCTTGTGAACTTTTTGAAAAATGACCTGAAAGTAACCGCAATAGAAGGCATGTTTGCAAATGAGAATGTTGTATCGGGACATGTTATGAAAAAATGCGGATTCGAAACTGTCGGACAAATCGAAGATTATAAATTTGACGGCGTTACAAAACATGACTGCGAACTCTTAAGAATCAACGTAAAAGGTGAGAAAAAGAAGTTTAAGTTATCAAACGGAATCGAGATAGAACCGATAGGTTACGGCACCTATCTTGCAAATGAAGGAAGTATTTTAAAGGCTGCAAATGCCGGATACAGATATTTTGATACGGCTTCTTTTTATAAGAATGAAGAGATGGTCGGAAAGGAATTGAAGGAATCGGGGCTTAAGAGAGAGGATTTATTCATCGCAAGCAAAATCTGGAATTAACAAGCTTCAGACCGATTACCTGGATTTGTATCTTTTACACTGGCCGCGAGAAAAGGGCGACAGCCAGTGGAGAAGCCATCTTTGCCAGACATGGAAAGCGGTCAGCGAATTGTATAAAGCCGGAAAGATTAAGGCAATCGGTGTCAGCAATTTCCTTCCTCATCATATGAAGGTGCTCGAGGAAAACTTTGAGATTTTACCGATGGTCAACCAGCTTGAACTTCATATCGGATATATGCAAAACTATGCAGTGGATTATTGCAGGGAAAGAAATATTCATATTCAGGCATGGAGCCCTTTGGGAAGAGGAAGGATAAAAGAGAATCCTTTCATAGTAAAAATGGCCGAGAAGTATATGGTTACACCCGAAAAGCTCATGTTAAGATTTTTGAATCAGCAGGATATATCCATTATACCGAAATCAAACAATGAAGAGCGAATGAAAGCGAATCTCGACATTTACGATTTTACGATTGATGAATTCGATATGTCTCTTCTTTTATCACTTCCGCAGCTTGGATTTTCCGAGGAACATCCGGATTTATAAGCAATCTTTTATGATTGTTGACATACCGATTTGATTCATTTATTATCGACAATAAGAGTTAACTCAAATACGGAGGAAAAGGACATGGTAATGTTTAGAAAATTAAGAAATATCTAATGGCATGAAACTTATAATATAGTTTCATGCTTCGGTAACTTCGAAACAAAACTATATATAAGGAGAATCGAAATGATATTTCAAGACAATATAATCAAAGAATATTTACGTAACGTTTATTTTATTTCAGGTACGCCCTGCGGCGGCAAGACCACGATAACAAGAGCACTCGGAGAAAAATACAATATCCCTGTTTACGTTATCGACGATCAGATGTCGGTACATCAGTTAAAGGCAGACAAGGAACATCAGCCCAATATGACCAAAGAGTTTAAGGATGCTGATGAGTTCTTTGGAAGAAGCGATGAAGAGTACAGAAACTGGTTAATCGGAAACAGCAGAGAACAGCTCGATTTTATCCAGCTCGATCTAATAAAAATGTCGCAGGATAAAAGAGTTTTATGCGATATTCACATCGTGGCTGAAGAGGCATTTAAGTTTACGGATCCTTCGAGAATCGCATTTCTCATAAAAGAGCCGAAAAATCTTGTGGACGATTACTGTAACAGACCGGATCATCAGCCGTTCAGTGATTTTATCCATTCTGCCACTGATTACGAGAAAGCCAAGGCGACCTGTAACGAGACTTTATATTCACTGAATATCGAAC
>CACWZK010000033.1 GCA_902765365.1 uncultured Lachnospiraceae bacterium | reverse complement strand
ACCAGATTTTTATACAGTTTAAGCCATGATGTTATCGCTGCGATAATCGAGGTTGTATCGGGTAAAACCTTCGGTGAATATTTAAAAGAAAATATCTGGGACCGTCTCGGAATGAAAGATACCTTTTTTGCCAAGCCGGAAAATTATATAAACAATCTGGCCTGCCAGTTTAAGTGCGACGAGAACGGTAAAATCATTCCCATTGAACCCGTATGCCAGTATCAGCTCTCGGAAAAGTACGAAAGCGGCGGAGCGGGACTTATATCGACTACCGAGGATTATGCTAAATTTGCCGATACGATTGCCTGCGGCGGAGTCAGCAGGGATGGTAAAAGAATTATAAAAGCGAAAACGATTGATATTATAAAAACTAATCTTTTATGTCCGCAGGGCTTAAAAGACATAGAAGAAACCATGGGAAGAAAAGGTTACGGTTACGGTGTCGGAATGCAGATTCTGATGAAACCGAAAGTTTTAAAATCCAAGGCACCCAAGGGCATTTTCGGATGGGACGGCGCTGCCGGAAGCTGTATCATAATGGATACCGAAAACAAACTTTCTCTTGTATATACCATGCATGTCAGAAACTGCGGAATGGCATACGGAGAAGTACATCCGAGATTAAGAGAATTTCTTTATGAATAACAGGTTTTAAAGGAAGGATTAACGATGAAAGATTTTTTAAGGGAAATGCAAAGTTATCCGGGAATCGGAGCCAAACTTCTGACTTATAAAAGAGAGATAAAGCCTACCAAGGTTAACTTAGGCGAAAGCAAAGAAGTTTATTTTCTTCATTTTGCTCCCCCAATTAAAAAACATTCGGAAATAATCATTTATATTCACGGAGGCGGATGGAATTCGAAATCTCCGAGAGACTTTGAATTCATCGGTCAGAGAATGGCCAAGGAAGGCTATGAATGTATCCTGATGGGCTACAGAAAAGTTCCCAGAGTCCATTACAATCAGATAATCGATGACGTATGCATCGAATACAAGGCTGTATTAAAATACCTTAAGGGCAAGGAAATCGATGCAAGACGCGTTATCATTATGGGCTCGTCCGCAGGAGCACATTTAGGCTCGCTTCTTGTTTACGACAAGAGCCTTCATGCAAAGTATAAAATCGGTGCAAAAAGATTTGTCGGTTTTATAGGACTTGCAGGCCCTTACTGCTTTGAAGGAAAACTTCCCTGGGCTCTTAATCAGCTTGTAAGCGATTTGTTTGAAAAGGATCAGGACTGGAAGGAAGGAGAACCTTACTCAAAGCTTGATTTACTTACACCCGGTGATTACGAGTTAACCATTCCGATGTATCTGATTCAAAGCGATCATGACGGCGTGCTTGATATGAAACATACGCTTGTATTTGCAAGAAAAGCCATGGAACTTAACATGCCCGTGACATTCTACAAGGTTCTCGATTCGAAGAATACTCATTCGTATTATTCGACGGCTGTATTCTTTGACGATCTGACAAAGAGCAGAACTCTTCAGACGATATTCAATTATATCGGTCAGCTGACAGAAGAATAAATCATAAAAGACAGAGAAATTGTAATTGAGGAGGGGTTATGGATTTTTCGCACAGAAAGGTAAGCAAGGTTTTATGGATTACCGATTTAAACAATGAGCCTTTACGAAACAGTAAGGTTCACATTGCTTTAAAAAATCACGAATTTTTATTCGGCTGCGGCGCATTTGAGATAATTCCTTACGTAATAGCAAAGAATCCGCAGTTCGGAGAGAATGTTCCCGAAAACCTGATTAAAAATCTCGCCGCACAAAGCGATATCGAAGCGGGAATCAATAAGTGGCTCGACCTTTTTAACTACGGTACACTTCCTTTTTACTGGGGACAGTATGAGAAGGAAGAGGGCAAGCCGAATGAAGCGGTTTTAATGGAAGCCGCAAAGTTTTTGAAAAGAAAGGATGTGACAGTAAAAGGTCATCCTCTCTGCTGGCATACCGTCTGCGCGCCCTGGCTTTTAGAGTATGACAATCCCACCATTTTGAAGAAGCAGCTTGACCGTATCGACAGAGAAGTTAACACATTCAAAGGCGTAATCGATATGTGGGATGTAATCAACGAAGTAGTTATAATGCCCATATTCGACAAATACGACAATGCAATTACCCGTATCTGCAAGGATAAGGGAAGGGTAGGACTCATAAAAGAAGTATTTGAGAAAGCGCATTCATGCAATCCGAATGCAACACTTCTTATAAATGATTTTAACACTTCGATTTCCTATGAAATCTTAATCGACGGATGTTTATCCGCAGGCGTTCCGATTTCCGCAATAGGTATCCAGTCGCATCAGCATCAGGGCTACTGGGGAAAAGAAAAGGTGGAAGAAGTGCTTGACCGTTTCTCGCATTTCGGACTGCCGATTCATTTTACGGAAAACACCTTTGTTTCGGGTTCGCTTATTCCCGAATACATTGAAGATTTAAACGACTGGCAGGTTGAAGAGTGGCCTTCGACTCCCGAAGGAGAGGAGAGACAGGCTGAGAATATCAAAGAGATGTACAGCCTTCTTTTTGCACATCCTCTGGTAAAAGCAATCACAACCTGGGACTTTAGGGACGGCGCATGGCTCGGCGCACCGAGCGGTTTTTTAAGAAAAGACGGCTCACTTAAACCCGCGTACGAAACCCTTTACAACCTTGTCAAAAAAGATTGGAGCACCGACGAAACCCTTACCACGGATGAAAACGGTTTTGTTAAAATTGATGCTTTTAAGGGGGATTACATTATCGAGGCATGCGGAAAGAGCGTTAAGGCTAAATTTACGGCCGACGGCGAAGAGCAGATTACAATTTAACCATTTGGGGACGGTTCTGTTTTGGCTTTTTTGACCATTTTAGAACCGTCCCCGAATGGTTCTTTTTTATTTTATGAGAAAATATAGAAAAAACCTGGACAAATATAGGTTTTTTCTTTTTTATGATTGAAGTTTTAACGGCAAATTTGATATAATTCTGCTATATGTGAAAATTTATTTTCACCAGGGAGTAAGGAGGAAAAAAATGAGCAGAAAAATCATGGCTTTTGTGATGGCAGCTCTTTTGTTTGTCGGTTCATTCGCAATGTTTATACCGATGATGGCAAAGGCAGCACCTGAAGAAAAGACGTACACTTTCTCGGATCTGAAATCCACAATGGAGTATGGATTGACGTCCAAAGTTAACGGAGACGGTGAACTGGAAATTGCCTTCCAGGATCAGTACAAGTCTCAGTTTTACGCAATCCCTTCGGATATCGACCCCGATACAATCACCAAGGTTGTATTTGATGTAACAAGCGGTAATGCGGGAGATCTTGCATTCAAACTTCATACACAGGCCGATTACGATTCCGACAACAAGGGCGGCACCCCCGTATCTTACGGCAGTCCTACGATTGTTCCCGATACAAAGGGATGCAAATATTTTTCAATTATGTCTATGAATACAGGCACAACCGAAGCAACTGTTGCTTCAGTTACATTTACCGTATCGGGTGAAGGCAATCCTCCCGGGGATGAGCCCGCAGAACTCGAAGCACCCAGCGTTGAAGGCGAGAACCTTCTTAAAAACCCCAACTTCGCAGATGCGGACGTATCAATGTGGGGCGCTGAAATCGAAAGTGCCAAAATTACAACAGCTGTAAGCGATACACCCATCGTTGGCGATATTACCACATACGGTGTTATCGATGAGAGAACCAGACCTTATGACTGCTTCGCTTACGATGTAACGGATATCGTTGAAAACGGAGCAACATATGCATACTGCTTCTACGTAATGCTTACCGATGATTATAACGGAGCACCCGCAACACAGCGTCAGGTTGATTTTGCTCCCTATATCACATCAGGCGGAAGCACCAACTATCTCGGTTCATATTCACCTGAAATTTCAGGTTCTTCAAGCCAGCAGCTTGAGCCCAATGTTTGGACCAAATTCGAAGGTACATTCAAAGTATCCGCTGCAGGCGATCTTGAAAAAGTTGTTTTAAGATTCCTTGAACAGGGCGAGAACTATGGTGAAGGCGACTGCGTTAAGGGTAGATATTACCTTACAGGCGTACAGTTTGTTAACCTTAATCTTGCAACAAAAACAATAGAGGGAAATATTCCCAACCTTAAAGATGCATTTACCAAGGATTTCGGTGATGACATGATTTGCGGTACATCGCTTTCAGGTTCCGAAATCAACGACAAGGTACTTATGCAGCTTGCACTTAAGCATTTCAATGCAGTTACACTCGGCAACGAGTTAAAGCCCGATTCACATTTGGGCAATTCCATCAGAGGAAAAGAGACTGCAACAATCGACGGACAGACTATCGAAGTTCCCGTTTTAAGTTATGACAATGCAGAGAGATATCTCGATTATTTCCTTGCATGGAACGAAGAACATCCCGATCAGAAGATTAGAATCAGAGGACATGTTCTCGTATGGCATTCACAGACACCCGAATGGTTCTTCCATGAGGATTATGATGCAAGCAAGCCTTACGTAACTCCCGAAGTTATGACACTTCGTCAGGAATGGTACATTAAGAGCATTCTTGAACATTATGTAGGCGCAGACAGCAAATACAAAGATCTCTTCTACGGATGGGACGTAGTTAACGAAGCTGTATCCGACGGAACAGGTACATACAGAACGGATTCCGAAGGCTCCAGCTGGTGGGCAGTATACAAGAGCAACGAATTCATCGTTAACGCATTTAAGTTTGCGAACAAGTATGCTCCCGCAAATGTAGAACTTTATTACAATGATTACAATGACTGTACACCCGGCAAGGTTGAAGGTATCGTAAAACTTCTTGAAGATGTCAAGGCAGGCGAAGGTACCAGAATCGACGGTATGGGTATGCAGGGACATTACGACAACGAATATCCCACAACGGATCAGTTTGTTGATGCCGCTTCCAAGTACGGCGCTGTTGTAGGCAAGATTATGCTTACAGAGGTTGACTTTAAGTCCAGCAAGGCATATGACGGAACAGCAGCCACACTTCAGGGTGAATACGGAAGACAGGCATACAGATACAAAGCACTTTATGATGCAATGAAGAAAGTTGACCAGAACGGCCTCGCAGATGTTACGGGCTTCACCGTTTGGGGCGTTATCGACGGCAACTCATGGCTTCAGGCTTACACAGGCGTAGGCGGCGGTGTAACGGACGGCAGCCCTCAGTGTCCTCTTCTTTTTGACGATGACTTAAAGGCAAAACCTGCATTCTGGGCAATCGTTGATCCTACAAAGCTTGCTCCCGAAACAAAGGCAGCAGACGTAACTCAGGCTAGGGTTGACGATTTCGCACTTGCGAATAAAAATTCATTCTCGGGAGAGAAAGCAAACGTTGATTTCTATCCTATCTGGAATGAAGGTCAGCTTCAGTTCAGAGTAGATGTTTGGGACGTTGAACAGGATGAAAGAGATTCGGTAAAGGTTTACGTTGATAAATACAATTCAAAATCCAAAGGCATTAAGACCAAGATGGTTGAAGCCTTCAGAAAAGATGTTCCTTCAACCGATGACGGAAAATATACTGTTATAATTAATGTTCCCGTTGATACAGCAGAAGCAAATGCTGTAGTGGGATTTGATATTGTTGTTACCGATGGCGATGAAGTATTTGCTTTTAACGACAATACAATGTCTCAGGAAACATCCAGCCAGTATTATGCAGAAGGTATGTTAAAGCCTTTCATGTTTATCCCTAAGGGAACTGCCACAATTGACGGCGAGATGGAAGATGCATGGAACAATGCAGTAGAAGTCAAACTTGGCAACAAGACAGACAATCCCAAGGCAACCGCAACGGTTAAGCTTCTCTGGGATGAGCAGTACTTATATGCTTATGCTACCGTAGTTGATGACGATCTTAACAAAGATTCGGATCAGGTACATGAGCAGGATTCATTCGAAATCTTTATCGATGAAATCAACTCCAAGGCTGCCGAATACAATGATGCTACAAAGCAGTACAGAATTAACTATGAAAATGCTCATTCGTTCAACGGTGAGAAGTGTACCGAAGAAAACGAGAGCACATTCGCCAAGACAACCGATAACGGATACATTGTTGAAGGTGCTTTCAAGTGGACCGAAATTACACCCAAGGCAGGCGATTACATCGGTATCGAACTTCAGATTAACGATGCAGATTCAAGCGCTGTAAGAATCGGTACGGTTACATGGAACGATATTACCAACCAGTGCTGGTCTTCACCCGCATGCTACGGTACAGCTACGCTCGTAGATTCACTTGGCTCAGGCCAGACAATCGGTGCAGGAACCGGAAATAATGAAACTTCAGATGAAGGCAACGGCAACTCAAAGAGCAAAGTAGGTCTCTTTGCAGGAATCGCTGCAGCAGCTGTTCTTGCCGGTGCAGCAGCATTTATCTCTCTTAAAAAGCAGCCTGAAGAGGAAGAAGAAAATACCGAGAAGGAAGTTCCCGGCGAAAACTTCGAAGAAGGCGAGATTAAGAGCGAAGAAGCTGAAGAAGCTGTAGAGGAAGCTGAAGAAGCAGTTGAAGAAGCAGCAGAAGAAGTTGAAGAAGCTGTGGAAGAAACAGCCGAAGAGGTTGAGGAAACCGCTGAAACAGTTGAAGAAACTGCTGAAGAAGAGAAGACAGAATAATACTGTCGGATAGTTTTTAAGTAATATTAAAACAATCATAAAGACTCAGGGTTACGCGTTTTGCGTGGCCCTGATTTTTTTAAAAAAGGCCCTAAATTTGACATGAGTTAACATAATGTGATAAAATATCTTTTACCCGTCGAAAGAACGGGTGTGTTAAGTATAATCATTTCAGGGATTTTAAAGGAAAATTTTATGTTCAAGAAGACCATGAAGTTCGTGGCGGCCACTGCGATTCTTGGTATATGTGTATTCACCCTTTCCTACATTTACGTCCTTCGTACTACGATCAATACACTTGAGACGGACGCAAGTATGGAAAAGATGCGCTCAAGAAAATACACGGATATCATAGTCGGCGGCAGCGATAACAGATTGGAATCCGATGTCCTTACGAAGGATGCGCTTTACAATGTAAACTATACTGTTTACGATATGCCGAAGTATGATCTTTATTACGGGCAAAAGGCTTACGAGAACTATTCAGCCATTACCTCTCGTCCGAGCAAGCAGTACAAATTGCAGGAAGTAGCATATACGGACGAATACGGATTCAGACTTTACCAAGACAGATACCTTATAGCTGTGGGCACTTATTTTAATGCACCGGTAGGTACTTATATAGATGTCGAACTTGCAAACGGAGTTATCATTCCCTGCATAGTCGGCGACATCAAATCGGACAGAGATACCGAAGATAACAATGTATACAGTTTATCCTGCGCATGTGCTACGGAGTTCATTGTTGACGGCAGAATCATCGATCCGTATACAAGAGGAGATGTATCATACATCATAGAAGGCTGGGACAGCGAAGTGGTTCATATTATCGTATATGAACATAATTATTTTGATACTTGATTTTTCCGATAATTTGAAGTAGAGTAAAACAAGTCAGGGGCGGTTTTTAAACTGCCCCTTTTTTATGCAAATTTATTATGAATTTTCTAAATTATATAGTGCCAAATGAGGCAAAAAATAGTACAATAGTAATCGACTGGAAAAAGGAGAGAGGATATGAAAAGCTGTATTGCAAAAACAGCGGTTTTGGCTCTTGCGGTTTCACTTTTTTCACTTCTTGGATGTGAAACGGTAGTAACGGACGTTAATGCCGAACTGGCAGCCATTTATCCCGAGGAAGATCTGGGTATACCCGTTAAATTAAACGAAAACTATATAGAGGTTGCATATAATCCTGCTTCAACTTCGGCTGATGAGGTTTCTGACGATATTGAAGATGATACGGATGTAAAAGAAACAGAAAACACAGAGGCCGTTTCTTCTGCGGAAGATGAAAAAGACATCGATGCAGAAATCCCTTCGGACGATGTTATCGAAGATGATACGGATGAAACCGATGGTGATGATGCTTTAAGCGAAGATACCGTAGACGATGATTCCCAAAGCGAAGATACCGACGGCGAAGATGTTACAGGCGAAGATTCGGACACCGGCAATGAGGGAGATTCCGATACCGAAAACGGTGAGGAAAACGCAGAAGAAGATTTGAATGCATCCATGGCCGAAGAGAATTTTGATGCCGAATTCTATGCAGCAACTTACCCCGATGTGGTAAGCGTATTCGGCAACTCGCCCGAAGCACTCTACAAGCATTACAAAGATTACGGAAAAGCCGAAGGAAGGAGCTGTAACGCCGAAGAATTCGCGCTTTTAAACGAGAACACCAATTAATGATAAAATTTTAACAATCTGCCACAAATCTGTTGAGATGACCTTCTGTTTATGGTATATTATCAGAGGCGGGTTTATATAGAGACATGAAAGATAAAGAAAATAAAAAGAAAGTTAAGAAAGTTAAACTTTCGGCTTACGGACGAAAGATGGCAAGAAAGGAGAGGAGAAAAGATTCGCTCTTTTTAATGCCCTCTTTTTTAGGTGTTTCTGTCTTTTATCTTGTGCCTTTCTTGGTTGTTTTGTTTTATTCTATCGTGGATAATCCCATTACCAAAAACTATGTCGGCATACAGAACTATGTCAGAATTCTCGGCAATGACGCATTTAAAACCGCGGCTGCGAATACGTTTAAGTTTTCGTTAATGGCGGTTCCTCTTGCTGTTGTTATATCTTTGCTGATGGCGGTTCTGCTTGATCAGAGCATTCCTTTGGCATCTCAGTTTCGTACTATTTTTCTCTCGCCGATGATGGTTCCGGTCGCATCGGTCATTCTTGTTTTCAGAGTACTTTTCGATTACAACGGAGCTATAAACGAAATAGTCAAGTTTTTCGGCGGCAGCAATATAGACTGGATTAAAAGTGTATATGCACCGTTTGTTATACTTGCACTTTTCTTATGGAAAAATTTAGGCTACAACATGATTCTTTTCCTTGCGGCACTCGGCACGATTCCCAGGGAGATGATGGAAGTTGCATACCTTGATTCTTCCAATTCGTTGAAACTCTTTTTTATAGTTAAAATCAGATATCTTTCTCCTACGATTCTTTTTGTAACGATTATGTCGCTTATCAATTCTTTTAAGATATTCAGGGAAGTATATCTTTTATCGGGCAATTATCCCACGGATTCTGTATATACTCTTCAGCATTTTATGAACAATATGTTCAATTCGCTGGACTATCAGAAACTATCGTCCGGAGCCATCATTATGTGCTTCGTGATGGTAATCATAATCGGAATCCTTTATATTCTCGAAAGCCGTTTCGGAAAGGATATGGAGGATTAGTATGAATCAGAACAGAAAAGACAAGATATTACGTATAAAAAAACGTTTTAAAAGAATTACAAGAACCCTGATTCTTTTTACCATAGCTCTCGGGTTTGCGTTTATCTTCCTGCTCCCGACGGTTTTGACCATTACCAATTCTTTTATGAACGAGACGGAAATAAATGCGAATTACGGCAAGATTTTTGCGACGACCGAAAACGGCGGCAAAGTTTTTGTAAGCGACAAGGTGGATATAAAATTCATTCCGAACAAGGTTAGTTTTGATCAGTACACATCGGTTCTTTTCAAAAGCCCCGATTATCTTTTCAAATTCTGGAATTCGGTTATATATACCGTACCGATTATGATATTCCAGCTTGTCATAGCGCTGCTTGCGTCATATGGTTTTATGAGGTTAAAAGGGCGCCTAAAAGAAATACTGTTTTTCGTTTACATCATCATCTGCCTCATGCCTTATCAGGTAACTCTGGTACCAAACTTCCTCGTATCGAAATGGCTTAATATAATCGATACGAGATGGGCGATATGGCTCCCCGGAATGTTTTCTCCGTTTGCGGTTTATCTTCTGACCAAATACATGAAGAGAATACCGACTTCGATTATTGAAGCCGCCAAGGTTGACGGCGCGGGAGAATGGAAGATATTCCTTAAAATTTGTCTTCCTCTCTGTAAAGGTGCTATTTATTCGGTAGCGATACTGATATTTATAGATTTCTGGAATATGGTTGAACAGCCGTTAATACTTCTGGCAGACGAATATCTTCATCCGTTGAGTATTTTCCTGAGCAAGATCAATTCGGGTGAGATAGGACTGGCGTTTGCGGTTGCGTGCGTATATATGGTACCAAGCCTTTTGATTTTCCTGTACGGCGAGGATTATCTCGTGGAAGGAATTTCGTATCAGGGCGGAGTCAAAGGGTAGGCTAAGGAGGATTTTATGAATAGTTTAAAAAAGAGAGAAATCATAAAAAATATAGCAATTGTTTTTCTTGTGATAATGTTAATTCTCACATTTTTTTCCAATACGATTATGAACAGAACTCTTCCCGAGGTCAGTACCCAGTCCGTAACGAGCGGACCGGTAACCACACAGGTAAGAGGTGAGGGCACCGTGGAAGCGGAAGACCCTTATAATCTTGTGATTGATGAAACAAGAAGAGTAAAGAGCGTTCCCGTTCGCGTGGGTGACCATGTGGATGAAGGCCAGGTAATTTATTACCTTGCGGGCGAGACAAGCGAGGAACTTACCACAGCCAAGAACGAACTTGAAGGTTTAAAGAGCGAGTATGAACTGACAATACTCGAGAGCGGTCTTACACAGGCCGAGGTTGCAAGTGTCGAAGCGGGCGTTAAGAATAACACCGGAACTATTTTAAGCACTCTCGAAGCAAAAGATAATGAAATCAATTCGTTAAAATCACAGCTTGATGAAAAAGAAAAGAAGCACAGCGAACTGGAACACCAGATTTCCATATCCGAGCCTTCGGGTTCGACTTCCGTTGATTATTCCGCCGAGGAGAAGGCCGTGGAGAATGCTCAGACAGCGCTTGACAGTGCCAAGAGTGTTTTAAACAGCTTAAACGATGCCAAGAATCAGGCCATACAGATTGCACAGGCTAAAACTGACGCGCTTAACAATTACAATACCGCCAAAGACAATTTCTACGGAACAGATTCTAAAAAAGGTGTAAAAACCCTCTTTGACGAAGCTGAAGCGGATTATGAGACCAAGAAGGCCGATTACGCGAATAAATACAATGATCATCAGAGCAAGGTAACTGATTATAATAATGCGAAGGCTGCTTATTATAGCGCAAAACAAGCGTATGAAGCGGATCCTTCCAAAGAACAGGATATGAAAGATGCCGAAGCTGCAATGAACAATGCCGAGACCGCAATGAACAGTGCAAAGGATGCAATGGACAATGCGCTTAAAGCAAAGGATGATGCTGAGAATAATTACAATACCTGCAAGAAAAACAAAGAAGACGCGCAGGCTGCATTGGATACGGCAAAGAATGCAATGGATGAAGCAAATGCTCTTTCCACAAGTGCACCTACAGATGAGCAGATAGCCAATGCACAGGCTGACGTAAACGCAAAGCAGGCGGCTCTTAATCAGGCCAATACAAATCTTACGAACAAAAAGAATTCCGCATCTTCATCGCAGAATCAGAGCAATCAGAACTATCAGAACCTGAAAAAGCAGGAATATGATATGTCTGTATCCATCAGTGATTTAAAATCGAAGATCGAAAAACTCGAAGGTGACAGAACAAACTATCTTGCCAACGAAAAGACCAAGATGAGCCTCGAGTCAAAATATCAGGAAATTCTTAAAAAAGAAAAACAGATTAAGGATCTTGAAGCAAAAGCATTAGGCGGAGAAATAAAGAGCCCCGTAACCGGCGAGATTACTTCCCTTGCATATTCGGGAGGAGAAAAAATCGAAGCCGGAAGCACTGCGGCAGTTATTCAGATAGACGGCAAGGGATATAAGCTTTCATTCCCCGTAAACGCAAAACAGGCCAAGGCCGTAAAGGTAGGAGATCCGGTATCGGTTGAAAACTCTTGGTACTATGGTGATTTAAATGCCAATCTTGTGGCTATTCAGCCGGATAAAAACAATTCAAGGGACGGCAAATTACTTGTATTCTCGCTCTCGGGTGAATCCGTATCTGCGGGACAGAGCCTGACACTTTCTGTCGGAGAGAAGAGTTCGAATTACGATCTTATAGTGCCCAATGCCGCCATTCATGAAGACAACAGCGGAAAGTTCATATTAATTGTAGATTCAAAGAGCACTCCTTTCGGCTCCAGATACATTGCCAAAAGAGTGGATGTAACCGTACTCGCCGAGGATGATAAAGTTACCGCCATAGATGCAGAGCTTTTCGGTTACGAATATGTTATCACCAATTCTTCAAAGTATATCGAAAACAAGGATCAGGTAAAACTTGCCGATTAAACTATGGAAAAAATAAAAAAATTTCTTTCCAAAATCAAATATTACAGAGCTATCTGCCTGGCAATTTCTTTGGCAACCCTGATAACCGGTATCGTTATGAGCATCATCATTTCCGTGGGTGCCAACAAGTATCAGGATCAGACGGTTGCAAAAAGATGGGATAAGTCCGGCAACAGTTCTCATATTTCCGTTTTCATCAAGGATACGGCATATTTCGGCAAAACCCAAATGGACGGATTCGAATATGAGTTAAACAACAAACTGGATTTTAATTCCGTATACGCCGAAAGCGATGAATCAAGAAGATTTATAGACTGTTATGTCGCCAAGACAAGCATTTATCTTGAAGGTCCGAGCAGATCCATGGAAGTAAGCTGTATGGCTGTAGGCGGAGATTTCTTTAAATTTCATCCGGTCAAGCTTTTATCCGGTACCTACTTTTCGGGTAACGATCTGATGCAGGACGGCGTAATCCTCGATGAGGAAACCGCATGGCAGCTCTTCGGTTCAAGCGATGTCGACGGACAGAAAATCCTTTACGGTGACAGAGTCCTTTTCGTAAAGGGTGTTTATAAAAAGAGCGAAGGGAAAATCTACAATTATGCAAGGGGTGAAAAACCCGAGATTTTTGTGCCTTTCGATCTGCTTAATTCCGAAGACAATCCTTTGAACATTACATGTCTCGAAGTCTGCCTGCCCAATCCGATCGAAAATTTCGCGGCGAATATCATGACGGAATTAATTACGTTAGACGGCTCGGAATTCGAAATAGTGGATAATTCGAGTCGTTACGGCGTGAGCAATTTGTGGATGATTTACAAGAACAAGAAATACCGTTCCATGCAGAATCACGACATCATTTATCCCTACTGGGAGAAGATAGCCAGATACGAAGAGGACCTCCTTGCGCCAAAGGCCGTAATAATGGTGGTTTCGTTTGTGATTTCGGGCACGGTTTTTATAGGCCTGATTCTTTACGATATCTCAAAATTAACGAAACTTAAAAAGAGAAACGATGATAATTAATTTTATTGATTTATAAATAAAAATGGAATATGATGTAATCTGATAAAAATTTGTCCTAAGGAGGATGCAATGAAGCCCATAAAAGAAGGAAAAGTTAGAGAGATTTATGACAACGGCGATACGTTAATCATGGTAGCAACTGACAGAATCAGTTGCTTTGATGTGATTTTAAACAATATTGTCACAAAGAAAGGAACTGTACTCACCCAGATGAGCAAGTTCTGGTTTGACATGACAAAGGATCTTGTTCCCAATCACATGATTTCCGTAGACGTAAACGATATGCCGGAATTTTTCAGACAGGAAAAATTTGACGGTAACAGCATGCTTTGCAAGAAGCTCACTATGCTTCCCGTTGAGTGTATTGTAAGAGGATACATTACAGGCAGCGGATGGGCAAGTTACAAAAAGGACGGTACCGTTTGCGGTATTAAGCTTCCCGAAGGATTAAAAGAGTCCGACAAACTCCCCGAGCCTATTTACACACCTTCAACCAAGGCAGAGATAGGCGATCACGATGAGAATATAAGCTATGAGCAGAGTGTCGAATATCTTGAAAAGCGCTTCCCCGGCAAAGGCGAGGAATATGCTTCAAAGCTTCGTGACCTCACAATTGCTTTATATAAAAAATGTGCGGATTATGCACTTACCAAAGGTATCATTATCGCTGATACCAAATTTGAGTTCGGCCTTGACGAAAACGGCGAAATCGTAATCGGTGATGAAATGCTTACACCCGATTCATCCAGATTCTGGCCGCTTGAAGGATATGAACCCGGTCATTCACAGCCTTCCTATGACAAGCAGTTTGCGAGAGACTGGTTAAAGAACCCCGCAAACGAAGGTCACAACTGGACACTTCCTCAGGATGTTGTAGACAAGACCATTGCCATTTATCTTGAAGGATACGAAAAATTAACAGGTAAGAAACTGTAAAAGATATATTTAGAAAGAAGGATATACCATGAGTAAGAAAAGGATTATCATATCCGCCATATTTTTCGTGGCGGTGATAGCCTGTCTGCTTACAGGAATATTCCTGACAAACGATCCGAATCACGTGGAGGAGGAAACAATCCAGGAGGTCATGAAAGAAGCTGTGCTCCATGAGCATGTAAAGGTTTCTCTCTTCGGACTAAAGGATGTAAACCCGGCACTGATTTCGGCTTTTATCGTAACAGCAATCATACTTGTTGTGGCACTTGTATTAAGAATATTCTTTATTCGCAGATTCAAGCTTATTCCCGACAGTAAAATTCAGATTGCGATAGAAAGTCTGGTAGGATTGTTTGACGGAACGTCCAAGAGCAACAGCCCGCACAAATATAAGTTGTTACGAGTCTATATGTTTGTCGCGGCGACATATATTTTCGTAAGTACGGTATTCGAACTTCTCGGAGTTCAGGTTACGGCCACAAACGGAAAGCCAATCACATTGTCGGCGCCCCTTGCGGATATAAACGGTGCGATAATGCTCGGCGCCACGACTTATACGTTTATTTTATTAAACGGTCTGTTCGTATCGGGAATAAGAGGCTTTTTTGGAACACTCAAGGATTTCTCACTTCCGATATCCATGAGTCTTCGTCTTTTCGGTGCGCTTTTATC
>CACWZK010000032.1 GCA_902765365.1 uncultured Lachnospiraceae bacterium | reverse complement strand
AAAGGCGATATCGATGCAGACGATTACAGGGCAATCGAATCCCCGGCACCCGGAATTATCGAAAGACAGCCCGTTGACAAACCCATGGAAACGGGAATTCTTTGTATAGACTCTATGTTCCCCATAGGACGCGGACAGAGAGAACTTATCATCGGCGACAGACAGACGGGTAAAACCGCCATTGCTCTCGATACAATCGTCAACCAGAAGGGTAAGGACGTAATCTGTATCTATGTCGCAATCGGACAGAAAGCCAGTCTTATCTCGCAGATGGTTACCAATCTTAAAAAACACGGAGCGATGGATTATACGATAATCGTCAACGCATCCGCATCGGATGCGGCTCCTTTCCAGTATATAGCTCCTTACTCCGGATGTTCACTCGGTGAATATTTTATGCATCAGGGCAAGGATGTACTGATTGTATACGATGATTTGTCAAAGCATGCGATTGCTTACAGATCACTGTCACTTTTGCTTGACAGATCGCCCGGACGTGAAGCTTATCCCGGTGACGTATTCTATCTGCATTCAAGACTTCTTGAGAGAGCGGCGCATTTAAGCGACGAACTCGGCGGAGGTTCAATGACCGCGCTTCCCATCGTAGAGACACAGGCGGGCGATGTTGCTGCATATATACCGACCAATATCATTTCGATTACCGACGGTCAGATTTTCCTTGAGAGTGAACTTTTCTTCGAAGGTCAGAGACCTGCGGTTAATGTCGGACTTTCGGTATCGCGTGTCGGCGGCGATGCACAGACAAAGGCAATGAAAAAGTCCTGCGGCTCTTTAAGACTTGACCTTGCACAGTACAGGGAAATGGAAGTCTTTACCCAGTTTTCGTCGGATCTTGACGAAGCTACGCAGAAGCAGCTTACATACGGTCACGGACTTATGTATCTTTTAAGACAGCAGCAGTATAAGCCCTATTCACAGCATGAACAGGTAATACTTTTGACGGTTGCCTTAAACAAGTATTTTATGGATATTCCCGTAAAAGATATTCAGGATGAAATCAAAGGACTGCTTGAATACTTTGAATTGAATCATCCGGATATCTTAAACAGGATAGACTCGACCGGACGCATAGAGGATGATGACAAACAGGCCATTATCGAATATGCAAAAGAGTATAAGGATAAAAGCCGCGGCTGAGAGGTAAAAATATGTCGAATATGAAGGAGATAAAGGGACATATTTCAAGCGTAAGGGATACTCAGAAAATCACCAACGCGATGTACCTTATATCCTCCAACAAAATGAGAAAGATAAAAAAAGAACTCGACAAGACCAAGCCTTATTTTCAGGAAGTTGCTTTAAGCATCAGACGAATATTCAAGACGGTCAAAAACGTTGACAGCGATTATTTTTATCCCGCCGGAGATTCGTACGAGATAGAAGGTACTTACGCATATCTTGTAATTACGGCGGATAAAGGTCTTGCGGGCGCATATAATCTGAATGTTATAAAAGAAGCGAGTAAACTGATGACCAAAAAGCATGACAAGCTTCTTTTTGTGGTGGGCGAGTACGGAAGAAGATATTTTAATTCCAAAAACATTCCCATCGAAAAGACATTCCTCTACACGGCTCAGAATCCGACACTTGCAAGAGCAAGGGAAATCTCCGATCTTCTGCTTGATTTATATGACAATAAAAAGATTTCCAAGATTTATATAATCTTTACCGATTATGAAAGCGGTGTGGAATCAAAGGTAAGAGTCATGAGACTTCTCCCTTTTAACCGAAATGATTTTAAAATGAGCAAAGCGGAAATTGAAGAAGAACAGAAGTCTTTAAGAGGCTTTGTATGGCCAACGGGCGAGATAGAGTTTTATCCGAATGCGAGAGAAGCGCTTGACAATATGATTTCAAGCTATGTAACGGGAATCATATACGGCGCTCTTGTAGACAGTTTCTGCAGTGAGCAGAATGCGAGAATGAATGCTATGGATTCCGCCAACAGAAATGCGGAAGAACTCATTGAAAAACTCACCGTACAATACAATCACACGAGACAGGCGGCAATTACGCAGGAAATAACAGAAGTTTCCGCGGGTGCGCGTGCCAAAAAGAAAAAACAGGAAAAAGCACTTTCCGCAAAGAAGTATTAAATCCAATTAACGGAGGCAGAAATGACCGGCAGAATAGTTCAGGTATCGGGATCGGTAGTTGATGTTCGATTTGATGATCATTTACCCAAAATAAGAGAAGCCTTAACCGTAGATGTTGAGGGCGAAGAAAAGGTAATGGAAGTTGCTTCGCATATAGGCAATTCCGTTGTCCGCTGCATCATGCTTGCGGAAAGCGAAGGCCTTGCGAGAGATATGGTTGTAGAAGCTACAGGCAAAAATATAACCGTTCCCGTAGGCGAATGCACACTCGGCAGAATGTTTAACGTTCTCGGCAACCCCATCGACGGCAAGGAAGAATTACCCGAAGATACCCAAAGATGGGAGATTCACAGAAAAGCACCTTCTTTCGAAGAACAGAGTCCCGCTATCGAAATTCTTGAGACAGGAATTAAGGTTATCGATTTGCTGGAGCCCTATCCCAAGGGAGGCAAGATCGGACTTTTCGGCGGTGCCGGTGTAGGTAAGACGGTACTTATTCAGGAACTTATTCACAATGTTGCGACGGAGCACGGCGGATATTCGATATTTACCGGTGTAGGAGAGCGTTCCAGAGAGGGTAACGATTTATGGCGTGAAATGAATGAAAGCGGTGTAGCAAGTAAAACAGCGCTTGTATTCGGTCAGATGAACGAGGCTCCCGGTGTACGTATGAGAGTGCCTCTTTCGGGACTTACCATGGCAGAGTATTTCAGAGATACACAGAATAAAGACGTTCTTTTGTTCATTGACAATATATTCAGATTCGTACAGGCAGGAAGCGAAGTATCTACACTGCTTGGACGTATGCCTTCTGCGGTAGGCTATCAGCCCACGCTTGCAGAGGAAATGGGTGCTCTTCAGGAGCGAATCGCCTCAACCAAGAGAGGTTCGGTTACATCCGTACAGGCTGTTTACGTTCCCGCGGACGATTTGACCGACCCTGCACCCGCAACGACTTTCTCACACCTTGATTCAACCACGGTTCTTTCAAGAAAGATTGCCGAACAGGGTATTTACCCTGCGGTAGACCCTCTTGAATCCTCATCGAGAATTCTGGAGCCTTCGATAGTTGGAGACGAACATTACAATATAGCCAGAAAGGTTCAGGAAATACTTCAAAAGTATGCCGAACTTCAGGATATTATCGCAATCCTCGGTATGGACGAACTTGCGGAAGAAGACAAACTTACCGTTCTTCGAGCAAGAAAGATTCAGAGATTCTTATCTCAGCCCATGCATGTGGCTGAGAAATATACCGGCAATGCGGGCGTATTTGTACCCCTGTCGGAGACCATCAGAGGCTTTAAAGCCATTGTTAACGGTGAAGTCGACGATCTTCCCGAAGCAGCATTCTTTAATGTAGGAACCATTGAAGAATGCAAGCTTAAAGCGGAGAGGATTAAAAACGGAGAAATTTAAAGTATGAACAGTTTTTCGCTTCATATTCTGGCCGCGGAGAGGAATTTTTACGAGGGTGAATGCACAAGCCTCGTAGTACCGATTACCGACGGCTCATACGGAATAATGGCCAATCATAAAAACATGGTTGCGGCCATAGTTCCGGGCATAATGGAATATCTGCCTTCCGAAGGGGAGAGAGTGGCTGTCTGTGTGTCTCAGGGAATTCTGATAGTAGCAGACAACGACGTAAAGGTTTTGGTCGATACGGTGGAAACTCCCGAGGAGATTGACGAGAACAGAGCCAGGGCTGCGGCTGAGCAGGCCAAGGAGGCAATGCTTCAGAAACAGAGTATTCAGGAATACAAATCCGCTCAGTTAAGAATTGCCAGAGAAATGAACAGACTGAAACTTAAAAACAGAAATCAGACATAAAAAAAGAGACATCCGCAAGATGTCTCTTTTATAATATAAACTTAAAGGTGATTAATCTTCTTTAACTTCCTTGGCGATGTCTTCAACCGCATCTGCTACCGTATCCTTGATGTCTTCTGCAGTATCTTTAACTTCTTCTGCAACTTCTTCAACTACAGAATCATCGTTCTTTTTCTTCTTTAAACCGTCAATCTTGTCCTGTGCTTTTTTCCAGGTATTCTGAGCGGTCTCTTTTGTCTTTGAAACTGCTTCGCTGGTTTTTTCCTTGATATTGTCGAGATCGACATAGGAACGCTTTTTGGTTACTGTTCCGTCTTCATTTATAATTTCTTCGGTTTTGAAAATTTTGTCTCTGTTCTGATAAACATAATATGCACCAACACATGCTGCTGCGGCTGTTAACCCTAAAAGAAATCCTTTCGTAGTTTTCTTCATTTTGAATAACCTCCTTTGTGTTACATATACGGATATTTTACTCTCAAAATTAATAAAAGTAAATAGCAAAGAAACACCAAAAGTAAATAGAAAATCATTGAAGAAAGACACCGATTATGATAAGATATTTTCGACTGATTTAGTCAATTATTTACAAGGGAAATCTACGGCATGAATGATAAATTTTTTGACCTGAAAAAAGAGAAACAGGATAAAATGATAAATGGTGCAATGCAGGTTTTTGCTTCAAAAGGATATAAACTTGCGAGCACGGATGATATGGTTAAGGTCGCAGGAGTTTCGAAAGGCCTCTGGTTCCACTATTTTGTTAACAAGGCCGGTCTTTATACTTTTGTGGCCGATTATTGTGTTAAGTATCTTAACATGGAACTCGCAGTCAATCTTTCTTCGTCAAAGACTGACTATTTTGACATTCTTTACACGATAGAAGAGACAAAGGCCGGAATATCCAAGATATATCCTTATGCACCTTTGATGATTCAGGCGATGGAAGATGAGAATGATGAGGAAATCGCCGAGATTACACGCTTAAAAATTGAGCCTTATCTTGAAAAGGTAAACGAAGCACTTTCCGCATTCGATGACGGAAAACTTTCAAAGCATGTTCCGAGGAATCTCTTGGACATGACTGTCGGATATACCATTAAGGGAATCAGGGAGAAAGCATATTCAAAGGGTACGTTTGATGCCGAAAAATATCTTTCGGAATTAAAACAATACTTTGAAATGATGAAAAATACTGTTTATGCAAATGGGGAATAAAATTTATGGGAAGCAGGCTTAACAACAAAAACGTCGGAACTGCGTGCGCGATACTCGGCGGCCTTTTTATACTCGGCGGAATCGTTCTTTTTATACTTTACAATTCGGTCAATTTATATGCGCAGAAAGCCGATGCGACCATTGTTTCGAAATACAGGGTTGAATCGGAAGACGATCCTCACACTGTACTTGAACTTGCCTACAGAGTGGGTGACGATATGGTGTATGCGACGGATTCGTATTACGGCGAAATAGATGACGAAACGGTCAATCTGGATATTTATTATAACGTAAAGGATCCCAAGCAGATTCTGGATGCCGGCTGGCATTTCGAACCGGTTATTCCCGCTGCTTTCGGCGTATTGATTCTTTTAACAGGTCTTTACTATACGGGACATATTTCCTTTGGATTTGAGCCCGCCAAAAAGCCGGGCAAGGATTCCTCGGACTGGGATAAAAAATACTATGCCGCCAAAGAAAAAGCGGAAAACGCCCTTATACCGATGCTCGGCGTAATAAGTTTTGTGGTTTTCGGCGTATTTCTCGTGGTTAAAAAGACCGGCTGGTGGGCATGGATTTTCATAGCTGTCGGAGCTATCGGCATCATATATCTTTTAACAGATCTTATTCCCGCGGCAACCGAATTAAACGCATTGAGAAAAATTAAGAATTTTAAGGGTAAAGCCGTTTCCGTGGACGATGATTTCGAAAAATTCGAAAAGGCTCAGAAAGAAAATAAAAACGGCAAATCCAAGGCTAAGGAAAGCAATTCCGTAAAAGAGACCGATACCCTAAAAGAAGAAAGTGTCGAAATTCCCAAAGAATATGAAGTCGAAGACACTTATGAAATAAAAACTCTTAATACAAAGAAAAATAAAAAGAAGTAAAAGAAACAGGTGTAAATATGTATTGTGTCAGATGCGGCGATATTATAGATAAAAACGAGCTTGTCTGCGACAAGTGCGGACTTCGATTTACTGTTGTAAGAGCGGACGGAACGACCGTCTACATCAATCAGTCGCCCACACCCGTTAAAGGTGCGAAGAAAAAGAAATTCAGATTCGGATGGATTATTGCGCTCGTATCGGTAATATCCGTGATAACGGCATTACTGTTCGGAGGCATTCTTTTAAGTTCGGGTATTTTAATGGGTATACTTATCTTTACGCCTGATTCGGCTCAAAACCAGGTGGTGGTAAACAATCCCGTTACCGATCCCGACCCCGTCATTTCTACTCCCACAGTAACTTATCAGAATACGGATACCGAAGAGCAGAACGAATTCTTTTCGAATGCGATCAGAGACCAGTTTGTGACTTTAAAGGGTGACGGAACGGATACCGTTACGGTTATGGTCTATATGAACGGTTCGGATCTTGAAAGCGAATACGGATATGCCACCGAAGATTTAAGAGAGATGTTAAATGCCACGCTTTCGGATAACGTCAACGTCGTTATTCAGACGGGCGGTACCAAAAAGTGGAAGACCGACGGCATTTCCAACAAGCATTCACAGAGATTCCTCGTAAAAGAGAATCACCTCGAGCTTATAGACGATACACTCGGACAGCTCGATATTACAGACGAAGAAACCTTAAGGGACTTCATAGTTTACGCCAATGCCAATTATCCCGCAGACAGAAAGATTCTTATTTTCTGGGATCACGGCGGCGGAGTAGTATACGGATACGGCGTGGACGAAAATTTAAACGATCCTTACGCTGCGCTCACAATCGATGAAATCCAGAGAGCGATAAGCGATTCGGGCGTTAAATTTGAAATGATCGGTTTTGACTCCTGTCTTATGGGCGGACTTGAAACCGCATGCGCGCTCTGTGATTATTCGGACTATCTTATCGTGTCGGAAGATTTCGAATCCGGCAGCGGATGGGAATATCAGAACTGGTTAAGTCTTTTGGGATACAATTCATCCACACCCATGACGGATGTTGCGAAAGTTGTCGTAAACGATTTTATAAAAGAAAGCATTTTCGCGGATTCCGAAGGTGTGCTTGCACTCATAGATTTAAGATATTCCAGACTTCTTTATTCGGCCTGGACAGATTTTGCGTATGCCAACGAAGACGAGCTTCTTTCGTATGATTACACCATGAGCATGCAGAGATCCGAACGTGCGCCGGATTATATGTTCGAAAAGAACGGCAAAAAAGATATCTGGGATTTATTCTCGGGCGATTCGTACACAATGGAAACATACTGCTATGCCGTAGATATTATGGCGCTTGCTTCCACGAAGAATACAAACGAATCCAATGCGCTTGCTTCCGTAATGAAATCTGCGGTTCTTTACTGTTCGTCCACGGCGGGCGATTCGTACATGACCGGACTTTCCGTGACGCTTCCTTACGGCGATTACGACTTTTATGATGAATTAAAAGACGTATTCTCAAAAGCGGGATTTGACAATAATTATATTTCGTTTCTGGCAAAGTTTGCGGATACCGACGATTCCATCACAAGTTACGACTGGGATTCGAGCGGATTCGAAGGCTGGGATACGTATGACGATTCATATTATGACTGGAACGATTATAACTGGGATGATTATGACTGGGACAGCTACTTTGATTCGTACTACGATTTTGATGACGATTACTATGACGGTTATGATTACGATAATTATGACCGCGATTACGACTACTGGGATGAGGACTGGTTATATTAAATGAACAACAGCGAAATACATGAGATAAAAAAGAGACTTAAATTCTGCGACGAAGCTTCTTTTAAGATTGAAACCTGCTATGTTATCGGCTCGGAAAAAAGAATCAGAAGCAGAATGAATACATATCTTACAAACCTTGACGAGAGCGAGAGACACAAGTATATCGAAATACTCAAAAAAGGTCTGTCCGGAGTATTAAACAGAAATCTTTTAAATCTCTCGTTTGAAAGAAGCATGGACGGCGACGATGCGCAGAAATTTCTTCTTTCGTTAAGAGATTCAGAACTCGCAGATCAGGCGGTAACGGATAAGTATTACGAAAAAATAATAAATGCATATTCGACCGTAGGTAATTATCTGATAATTACGGTTTACGACGCTTATGATATACCGAGAGAGGGAACGGACGGATTTTCGCAGGGAGAGTCCGAGGAAGTTTACAGATATATTTTCTCATGTATCTGTCCGGTCAATCTCGACAAGGGGGCGTTATCTTACAGGGAAGAAGAGAATGATTTCGCCGCGAGAATCCGCGACTGGGTTGTTGAAATGCCCGATGTCGGATTTCTTTTCCCGGCATTTAATTTAAGAAGCAGCGATGTGAATTCACTCCTTTATTACTGCAAGGATCCTCTTTTAATTCATCCCGAGATTATCGCAGACTGTTTAGGATGCGTTGAAGAAATGACCAGCGTGGTCGAAAACAGGATTTTTAAGAACGTGCTTGAAGACGTTATAAACGAGGCACCCGGATACGATACTTTCGAGGTGGTAAGAAACGTTCAGGACAACATAAACGACATGCTCGAAAACAAAGTCTTTTCCACCGAGCCCACCATCGACAAAAAGGGCGTTGCAAAACTTCTAAAAGATTCGGGCATCAAGGAAGAGCATCTTCCCATAGTCGAGAAGAAATTCGAAAAAGAACTCGGCGAAAACGGCGAGCTTCATGTAGACAGGATAAAAGAAAAGGGCAGAATCGAGGTTAAGGGTGAAAACGTAAAGATTTCGGTTAAGCCCGAGGCTTCTTCGCTTGTTGAAATAAGAATGATAGACGGCAGAAAATGCCTGGTTATTCCGATGGATTCCGATATGGAAGTCAACGGAATAATAAAGAAGATTACCGAGAAATTAAAGGAGGAAGAATAGATGAGCAGCATGCTTATAATTTTATTCGGAATAATCGGAATACCCGTTATAGTTGCCATTGTTGCGGCAATTGCATCCGTTATATCTGCTGTGGCTTTTGTGGCAGGTGCAAGAGAGGACGAGGAATAAATGCTTAAAAAAGAAGATTACGAAGAACCCAGATGCGTTCTTTGTATGAATCCAAAGAGTCGTATACCCATAGACAGGGTTTTGGAAAAATACGATTCGTATATTGAAGAAAAAGAATATGACAGAGCCGAGAGTCATTTAAGATACTGGCTTGAAGAGGCAAAGGCCGGAGGCGATGAAGCCGGAGAACTGACAATGCTTGGCGAACTCATGGGGCATTTAAGGAAGAACAATAAACTTGAAGAAGCGGTTTTAACTGCCTCAGGTACTGTATCAAAAGTGGAAAAGTACGGCTTTTCGGATACGATTACCGGTGCGACAGCCATTCTTAACGCAGGAACAGTTTACAGGGCAGCAGGAGAAAACGAAAAAAGCGCAGCCTGCTATGAAAGGGCCGAAAAGGTTTATGAGACAGAATTAAAAGAGGGCGACGACAGACTCGGCGGTCTTTACAATAATTTCGCATCGGCATTGACCGAACTCGGAGAATTCGGCAAGGCCGAAGAGAGATTCAAAAAAGCATTAAAGATTATGGACGGTACAAAAAACGGAAAACTTGAATGTGCCATAACATATCTTAATCTGGCAGATCTTTATGAGAAAAGAGACGGAAGCGTTGAGGCGGAAAGTCTGACGGATGAAATGCTTACAAATGCATTTGAACTTTTAACCGATGACTCGGTTGAAAAAAACGCATATTATGAGTTTGTACTTGATAAATGCATCCCCGCATATGACCATTTTGGTCAATTCATAAGGAGTGCGGAACTTAAATCAAGGATTGGAATTAATTAGTTTTTTTAAAGGAAATTAAGCATGAAAGGTTTGGAACTTTCAAGACAGTTTTATGAAACATACGGAAAAGAAATGCTGGAAGGTAGTTTTTCGGACTATCTTCCTTTTATTTCTGTCGGTCTTGTCGGTGCGGGATCGGAAGTTCTCGGGTTTGACGATGAAGTCAGTACCGATCATGATTTTGAGCCTGCCTTCTGTATTTTTATCCCCGGGGAAGATGTTATTGACAGAAAGACCGCGTTTCAGTTAGAGAGAGCGTATGCGAAGCTTCCCGACGAATTTATGGGTTATAAAAGACAGAAACTTTCTCCCGTGGGCGGAGCCAGACACGGAGTCATAAGACTGGAGGATTTTCTTTTACAAAAGACCGGTAAAAAAGACGGCTGTCTAAATACATATGAATGGCTTAAAATTCCAACCCAGTATCTTTTAGAAGTTACAAAGGGAGAGCTTTTCTTTGACGGAAGCGGTGAATTTACGAGAATAAGAGAACAGCTTTCGGTAATGCCGAGGGATGTCAGACTTAAAAGACTGGCTGGACATCTTCTTTTGATGAGCCAGGCGGGGCAGTACAATTTCCCGAGGATGCTTAAAAGAAAAGATATGCCCTCGGCCGGAATATGCGCATACGAATATGTCAAAAATGCCATTGCGGCTATTTATTTAATAAATAACGAATATATGCCTTATTATAAATGGCAGTTAAGGGGTTTGAAGGAACTTGATATTTTATCCCATCTTGCCCTTCCGATTGAATTTTTATTGACGGCTCCGAATGACGATTCTTATGTAAACGAAAAATACGACAGAATCGAACTTATCGCCACGGAAATAATCGGCGAATTGATAAGCCAGGGCATAACAAGTGCCGTCTGCGGGGATCTGGAAAAGCATGCCTATTCGGTAAACGATTATGTAAACGACGGCGATTTGCGAAGCTTAAATATACTGTCGGGAACTTAAATTTTTGTCGAAAACCGATTGACATTTATAAGGTAAAATAAGTATAATCTTTCGGGATAAAAGGATATTAGAGGTGAAATATGGGCGGATTTTTTGGCGTAACATCAAAATCAAACTGTGTCTTCGATTTGTTTTTCGGTGTGGACTATCACTCACATTTGGGAACAAGACGCGGCGGCATGTGTTTATATTCAGAAAACAAAGGATTCGACCGTGCAATACATAATATAGAAAATTCACCTTTCAGGACCAAGTTTGAACGTGATTTTGAAGAGATGGAGGGGACACTTGGCATCGGATGTATTTCCGACAACGAACCCCAGCCTCTGATTGTTCGTTCTCAT
Organism: uncultured Lachnospiraceae bacterium; assembly: GCA_902765365.1. Classification (GTDB taxonomy): domain Bacteria; phylum Bacillota; class Clostridia; order Lachnospirales; family Lachnospiraceae; genus UBA3766. The sequence goes on along the minus strand of CACWZK010000032.1, from coordinate 3,960 downwards.
CTTGGTACTTTTTCTATTACGACGGTAGGAAAAGTAAATAATACGGATGAACTTGTATCTAAGCTCTTTCATGACGGAATGTCTCACTTTCTCGAGATGAGCGGCGGCAGTATCAACCAGACCGAACTGGTAGCGGCCATTATCAATCAGAAAGATTCCATTGTGGAGGGCTTATCTTATGTCCAGGAACTGGTTAACGGTTCAATGTCAGTTCTTTTAATGACGCAGGACGGAATATACGCATCGAGAGACAAGTACGGCAGAACACCGATTCACATCGGAAGAAAGTCAGGCTCTCAGTGCGCTTCTTTTGAGAATTTCGCATATCTCCATTTAGGATATAAGGACATAAAAGATTTAGGCCCCGGCGAAATAGTTTATATCACTCCCGAGAAGCTTGAAGTGAAGAAGGAAGCGGGCAAAGAAAGAAAAGTCTGCTCATTCCTCTGGGTATATTACGGATATCCTACTTCATGTTACGAAGGCATCAACGTAGAGGAGATGAGATACAGAAACGGTGCCAATATGGCCAAGAGAGACAATGCAAAGGTGGATCTTGTTGCAGGCGTTCCCGATTCCGGTACGGCTCATGCAATCGGATATGCAAACGAATCAGGCTCACCTTTCTCAAGACCTTTCATCAAGTACACCCCTACCTGGCCGAGAAGCTTTATGCCGGTTAAGCAGTCGCAGAGAAACTTAATCGCAAAGATGAAATTAATCCCCGTTGAGCCCCTCATAAAAGACAAGTCAATGCTTATGATAGACGACTCAATCGTTCGAGGAACACAGCTTCGTGAAACAACCGATTTCCTTTTCCAGGCAGGAGCAAAAGAGGTTCACGTGCGTCCCGCATGTCCTCCGATTATGTACGGCTGCAAATACTTAAACTTCTCAAGATCGAATTCCGATATGGACTTAATCGCAAGAAGAGTAATCTGGGAACTTGAAGAGGGCAACGTTACCGAAGAGGTATTAAAGGAATATACCGATCCCGAGAGCGAAAGATATAAAAAGATGGAAGAAAAGATTTGTGAGATAATGCATTTCACATCTCTTAAGTTTAACAGACTCGATGACATGATTGATGCAATTGGTCTGCCCAAGTGTGATGTTTGTACATACTGTTTCGACGGTGTGGAGTAAGATATATTTAGGAGGTCCTTTATGGCAAAGAGAGAAGACATTCATAAAGTTCTGATTATCGGTTCCGGCCCGATTATCATCGGTCAGGCATGCGAATTTGACTATTCGGGAACCCAGGCGTGCAAGGCGCTTAAAAAACTCGGTTATGAAATCGTACTGGTTAACTCAAACCCCGCAACGATTATGACCGACCCTACAACGGCAGACGTTACTTATATTGAGCCGCTTAATCTTGAAAGAGTTACACAGATAATAGAAAAGGAACGTCCCGATGCACTGCTTCCCAACTTGGGCGGCCAGTCAGGACTTAACCTCTGCTCCGAACTTTCCGAAGCAGGCGTACTTGATAAGTACAATGTAAAAGTTATCGGTGTTCAGGTAGATGCCATCGAAAAAGGTGAGGACCGTATCGAATTTAAGAACACTATGAATGCACTCGGAATAGAGATGGCCCGTTCACAGGTTGCATATTCCGTAGAAGAAGGACTTGAGATAGCAAAACAGATCGGTTTCCCCGTAGTACTTCGTCCCGCATATACAATGGGCGGCGCAGGCGGCGGACTGGTTTATAACGTAGAAGAGTTTAAGACTGTAATGGCCAGAGGCCTTCAGGCATCCCTCGTAGGACAGGTTCTCGTAGAAGAATCAATCCTTGGCTGGGAAGAACTCGAACTTGAAGTTGTAAGAGATGCAAAGGGTAATATGATTACCGTATGCTTTATCGAAAACATCGACCCTGTCGGAGTTCATACAGGCGATTCATTCTGCTCGGCTCCCATGCTTACGATTTCCGAAGACATCCAGAAAGAACTTCAGAAACAGGCATACAGAATCGTTGATTCAATCGAGGTTATCGGCGGATGTAACGTTCAGTTTGCACACGACCCCGTCAGCGGAAGAATAGTTGTTATTGAAATCAACCCCAGAACATCACGTTCTTCGGCTCTTGCTTCCAAGGCAACAGGTTTCCCCATCGCACTTGTTTCCGCAATGCTCGCATCGGGATTAACACTTGACGAAATCCCCTGCGGTAAGTACGGCACACTCGACAGATATTATCCCGACGGCGATTATGTCGTAATCAAATTCGCAAGATGGGCATTCGAAAAATTCAAAGGCGTTGAAGACAAGCTCGGTACTCAGATGAGAGCCGTAGGCGAAGTAATGAGTATCGGCAAAACATACAAGGAGGCTTTCCAGAAAGCCATCAGATCCCTCGAAACCGGACGTTACGGCCTCGGCTTTGCTAAGGATTTTAACGAGCTTACCAAGGGAGAACTTCTTGCAAGACTCGTAATTCCCACATCCGAGAGACAGTTCATTATGTATGAGGCATTAAGAAAAGGTGCCACGGTTGATGAACTTTTCGAACTTACCAAGATTAAACGTTATTTCATCGAGCAGATGAAAGAACTCGTTGAGGAAGAAGAAGCACTCCTTCGCATGAAGGGAAGCGTTCCCGATGAGAAGAGTTTAAGACAGGCTAAAAAAGACGGTTTCTCTGACAAGTACTTAAGCCAGATTTTAGGCGTTAAGGAAGACGATATCAGAAATGCAAGAAAGGCAATCGGCGTTACCGAAGCCTGGGAGGGCGTTCATGTATCAGGAACAAAAGACAGCGCTTATTACTATTCGACATACAATGCTCCCGACAAGAGCACAATCAGTACCGAAAAACCCAAGGTAATGATTCTTGGCGGCGGCCCGAACAGAATCGGTCAGGGTATCGAATTCGACTACTGCTGCGTACATGCGGCATTTGCTCTTCGCGAGCTCGGATTTGAGACCATCATCGTTAACTGTAACCCCGAGACCGTATCCACAGACTACGATACATCCGACAAGCTCTACTTTGAGCCTCTTACACTTGAAGATGTATTAAGCATTTACGAAAAAGAAAAGCCCGTAGGCGTTATCGCTCAGTTCGGCGGACAGACTCCTCTTAACCTTGCGGATTCACTTCAGGCAAACGGTGTCAGAATTCTCGGTACACCTCCCGAAGTAATCGATATGGCCGAAGACAGAGATCTTTTCCGTGCAATGATGAAGAAATTAAACATTCCCATGCCTGAAGCAGGTATGGCAGTTACCATTGATGATGCCATCGAAATCGCAGAAAAGATCGGCTATCCCGTAATGGTTCGTCCTTCATTCGTTTTAGGCGGCCGCGGAATGGAAGTCGTATATGACAGAGAAAGCTTAAAAGACTATATGGCAGCAGCTGTAGGCGTAACACCCGACAGACCCATCCTTATCGACAGATTCTTAAAGAATGCAATGGAATGCGAAGCAGATGCCATTTCGGACGGCGAGCATGCATTTGTTCCTGCCGTTATGGAGCATATCGAACTTGCCGGTATTCACTCCGGTGACTCCGCATGTATCCTTCCTTCAATGCATATTTCTCCCGAGAATCTTGCTACCATAAAAGATTACACAAAGAAGATTGCCGTAGAAATGAATGTACGCGGTCTTATGAATATGCAGTATGCAATCGAAGACGGTGTGGTATACGTTATCGAAGCCAACCCCAGAGCATCGAGAACCGTTCCCCTTGTTTCAAAGGTCTGCGGTATCAACATGGTTAAACTGGCTACCGAAATCGTTACTTCCGAAATCACAGGAAAGCCTTCACCCGTTCCCGCACTTAAGGACAGCCACTATGATTACTACGGCGTAAAAGAAGCGGTATTCCCGTTCAATATGTTTCAGGAGGTTGACCCCTTACTCGGACCCGAAATGAGATCGACAGGTGAAGTACTCGGTATCGCTCCCGATTTCGGCGAAGCATATTACAAGGCACAGGAAGCAACC
>CACWZK010000031.1 GCA_902765365.1 uncultured Lachnospiraceae bacterium | reverse complement strand
CTTTTCAGAAGCCTGATATTTAAGAAAAAGGCCAAGGCAACTAAAGAATAAAAGGTTTTAACAAGGAGAAAAAATTGGTAATAGATTCAGATAAATACCTGCAGGTCGGAGCCATCACTTCGACACACGGCATAAAAGGCGAAGTAAAAGTTTACCCGACGACGGACGATCCTTCAAGATACGATGATCTTGACGAGGTCTTCCTTGATACGGGCAAAGAATTGATGCCTTTGCATATCACAAGCGTAAAATACTTCAAACAGTACGTAATCGTTAAATTCAAAGAGTTTAAGGATATCAACGAGATTGAACCCTACAAGGGGAAAAATATTTACGTTGACAGGGAACATGCGGTGGACCTCGATGAAGATGAGTATTTCGTAGCGGATCTTTTAGGACTTAAGGTAGTGACTGACGAGGGCGAGGAATTCGGTGAATTGACGGACGTTTTATTCACCAAAGCCAACGATGTTTACACTGTTACAAGACCCGACGGAAAAGAGGTTTTAATCCCTGCGATAGAAGAATGCATACTTGACATCGATCTTGACGAAAAAGTCATGACAATACATATTATGCCCGGTCTTTTGGATTAAGGAGAGTGATTTGAATTTTCATATTCTGACATTATTCCCCGAGATGGTTGAAAATGCTTTAAATACAAGCATTCTTAAACGTGCGGCCGACGCGGGAATAATATCGATTAACGCAATTAATATAAGGGATTATTCGACTGACAAACATAAAAAAGTCGATGATTATCCGTATGGCGGCGGAGCCGGAATGTTAATGCAGGCTCAGCCTGTTTTTGATGCTTACGAGGATCTTTGCAAAACAATAAAAAAGAGAAAAAAATCCAGGGCTAAGAAACTTAAGGTACGCGTGCTTTACATGACGCCCCAGGGCAGAACATTCGACCAGAAATATGCCGAAGAACTTGCGCTCGAAGAAGATTTGATTTTCCTTTGCGGACATTACGAAGGCATAGATGAACGTGTAATCGAAGAGATTGTTACCGACGAAGTCTCCCTCGGAGATTTTGTGCTTACAGGCGGTGAACTTCCCGCAATGGTAATGGTTGACTGCATTTCAAGATTAATTCCCGGTGTACTCGGAAGCGATGAATCTGCATCGGATGAGAGTTTTTCGGACGGCCTTCTTGAATATCCCCAGTACACAAGACCAGAAGTATGGCAGGGGAAATCGGTTCCCGACGTGCTTTTAAGCGGTAACCACAAGGAAATAGAGAAGTGGCGAATGGAAATGTCACTTAAAAGAACCAAAGAAAGAAGGCCGGATTTATACGAAAGCATAAAAGAAGAACTCGATGAGTTCAAAGCGGAAAATCCGAAGAAATTTAAGAAAAACCGCTCAGAAGCGGAAGAAGTATTAAAGATGCGCGAGATAAAGAACGCGAAGAAGGAAGAATAAAAAGGTGCCTGGTACCGAAACAGACGATGGAAAAGAAGAATAAAATCTACAGCATAATACTTGCCTATGCAACAGGTCTGCTCCTGTCGCTTTTTTCCGTTATCGGTTTTGTCACAAAACACAATCACGGATTTGCGATGAGTCTGTCGGTTGTTTTTATTGCCGTTGTTTTAACAGTTATGATCGGAAGCGCAATGCTTGCGTTTTTTGCGTTAACCGACAGCATTTATCTTAAACGGCTCATGGGAAAGGGCGGGGAAAAAACTGATTCGGATTTAAAGAAACCCGTTCCGAGTGCCATTGTGTTTTTTACGGTATTTGTAATTTTCCTAATCTGCTGGTTTCCGTATTTTCTTGCGATGTATCCCGGCATGTTTGCATACGATAACGAATGGCAGTATTTCATGTATGCCGACAAAGCAATCACCAATCATCAGCCCGTGATTCATACGCTTATCCTTGGATTTATCATTCACACCGTGGAGGATATTACCGGCAGCATCAATAAGGGTGTTGCTGCATACACGCTCTTTCAGATGGTTTTAATGGGCCTTGGAAGCGCATTTATTCCGTATAAGATTTATAAAAGAAAAGAGAGTAAATTCCTCTTTGTCGCATCGGTTGTTTTCTTTGCGTTATACCCCGTATTTGTAATCTTTGTTTTTACGGGAACGAAGGATACGCTTTTCTCGATGGCTATCGCCGATTTTATGATTTTAAATCTCGAACTCTTTGAAAAGGGCGATGAATTCCTTAAAAACAGGGGCAGCCGAATACTCTGGATTCTCTTTGCTTTTATCATTTATTCCTTCAGAAACAACGCGGTTTACGCAATGCTTCCCGTGCTTCCTTTCGCAATTTGGTTTGTTCTTAAAAAATGTAAAAAACATAAAAGAAACGCACTTGCGATGTTGTTGTTTACAATAGCTTTGTTCATCTTTTATTCGGGACCTTTTACGACACTCGTTGCAAAGGAAAAGGTTTCGAAAGCCGAAATGATGTCGGTTCCCTGCCAGCAGATGGTCAGGGTTTATACATATAAAAACGATGAACTTCCCGAGAGCGAAAAAGCGGTATTCGATGAGTTTTATGATTCGACTTTTATGCACGGATACTATATTCCGGAGATTGCGGATGCTGCTAAGGGGAGACTTAAAGTCGATGTTTACGATGCCAAAAAATCCGAATACTGGAAACTCTGGCTTTCGTGGTTTAAAAAATATCCGAACGAATATGTGGATTCGTTTCTGGAAAACACATACGGTCTTTACTATATGTGGCCGCGATATGTTTTGTACGGATACGGACAGGAAGGCTTTACGGTAATGCATCAGATGGACCCTGCGGTACCAAACAGCAAACTGCCGAAATTGTATGCTTTGCTTGAAAACTTCGAAGCAGGAGACATTGTTTTAAAAGACGGATTTATTTCATGGATTTTCGCGCCTGCAACATTTCTCTTTTTGGGAATTGCGGCATGCGTATATGTGCTTAGAAACAAAAGGTTTTGGCTTTTGATTCCGATTGCTTTTCTGGCTCTTTTATGGTGCACGTTTTTACTCGGACCGGTGGCGCTTGTAAGATATGTATTTTTCCTCTACATCCTGCTTCCCGTATGGCCGATGTACATGAGAGCTTCGTTTAACGGGGATAAAGATTAATGAAAATCAAAGAGTTTTTTAAGGAAAAAAAGAATAAAAATCTTTTTGTGAAGTGTCTTATCGCACTTCTTTTTCCTTTTGTCCTCTGCCTTCTTTACTGCCTTATAAGAGGCATTTCCCTGTTCGACATTTACGTTCCCGCGTCGAAAAACAACGACAGCCTCTACTATTTCAAACTGGTCGAAGCCGTCAGATATAATCTGTATCCGAGAGGTTATTTCGGCTTCAACGAAAGTCATGCAGCAAACCTTACATTTGCCGCATGGAGCCCGCTCATGCTGCTTCCCTGGGCTGTGGGGAGCCTTATATTCGGATGGGGCTTTAAATCGGCGGTTTTTATCAACATTCTTCTTTTCGCAATTGCTTTTGCGATATTCGTATTCTTAATTGATCCCGAAATAGAGAAAATGTTGTTTATAACAATTCTTTATGCACTTTTCCCGAGCTTTTTCATACATCTTATGTGTGTGCTTCCCGAGGCTGTGACAGCAGGGCTTGCACTTATTTTCTTAGGACTTTCGTACAGGATTCTAACCGAGAAAAACAAGAGTAAAAAATACGAGGCGGCATCCTTTGTTTTCTTAATCTTAATAAGTGCTTTCCTGACACTTTTAAGACCGTACATGGTTGTATTTTTCATAGTTCCGGTTGCAATTTTGTTTAAGAAAAAGAAAGTGGTTTTTGCTCTTTTAGGAGTCATTCTGACTTTTGCTTCCCTGGCCGGATATTTTATCATTGCAAAGTTTTTTACGGCCGAATACTTCACGCCGCTTTTTGATTTAAACATCATAAAACTTTTCCTGCACGGAAAATTTACCGAAGGTTTTTACACGGCCTTGTATGTTTTCCGCGATATGAAAAAAGAAATCTTCGCACAGATTGCGGATGCTTTTTCCTACGGCCTTACATCGGGCACGCATTATGTATTGCTCATCTTCGAATTTGTCACGGTTCTGATTCTGTCTTTCTTTAAGAAGAACAGGCAGTTAAGAATCATTTCAATTACATATTTAATCGCTGTTGTGGGCGTTTTGGGAGCAATTGTTTTGCTGCTTCAGAAAGCCAACGAAGGCGGACGTCACATCTGGGTTTTCTGCATACTCGGCATAGCTTTAATCGTGCTTTTTAAGGAAGGTCACGAAAGCAATGTACCCAAACTTATAATCGCAGCGCTTTTTGTAACTTTCATTATTCGCGGTGCATCTGTGCCGAGTGATTACGATGTGCCTTTCGATGACAGAAACATAAAAGAAAACGTAAGTGCCTGGGAAGATATTTTCGAAAAAGAAAATGTCTCTTTATCGGATAATACGGGCTATGAAAATACCGTTATCTGGGTATTTATAGACTATGTGGACGGTAAACAGGTTGTGACCGAATTTAACGGGCTCTACGCACTGCCAAAGGGCTTTGGCATAAACTGCTGTTCACCGGATTATGTTCTGGATTGTTTTGACAGTCTTCAGAGTAAATATATTTTCACATACGACGGCGCGCTTGTGTCTGAAAAATGTGAGGAAGCAGATTACAGAATGATCGGCAGATACGGCAAATCCGTAATGTATGAGAGATATTGATAAAAGGTTTTTGATATGAAAGAAAGTGCAAAAAAACAGAATATATACAAAGTGGCGGATTTTGTTCTTTTTGCCACGCTTTTAATTATCCTTGCGCATTTCTTCGGACAGCTTGTATATGCGCAGGCTTTATATGCGGGAAAGGAAGGCGGGTATTTCAGCGACATCTATGCCTATATGCAGGAGATGCAGGGCATTGATTCGGGTTACTCTTTTCCTTATCCGATATTCTTTCTGACAGGTAAGTTTTTCGATCTTTTCCTGCCGATAGAAATGGCGGTTACTTTAGCGGAAGTTCTGTTTAATTCGCTTGCGATTCTTATCACAAAATACTATCTGGAAAAATACATAAACGAATCCGCGGGAAAGACCACATGGCAGCATTTTGTCGTAACGCTTTCGGTATTTGCGTGCTTTTTGATGTCAATGTGGTGGCTCCCGAGATTCGGTAAAATAAACCTCCCTTTTAAGGATCAGGTTTTCTACGGAACATACTCGGGCAATCCCTGGCACAATGCGACATATATCGCAACGCGTCCTTTTGCCGTCGGTGCGTTTTTCTCGTTTGTCAATTTGTTTAAGGATGAGCAGAAATTCGACATAAAAAAGGGAATCGTCTTTTCTGTATTCTTATTCTTAACGACGATGACAAAGCCCAGTTTTACTCTTGTTATCGGCTCTGCGATGGCATTTGTATGCATTGTCAGACTTATCCGCAGGCGTTTTAAAAACATCAAATATATTCTTTTCCTTTTTGTTTGCTCAATCCCCACACTTGTTGCGCTTGTTTTACAGTTCGGCGGTGTATTCGGAAGCGGAAACACGGAAGAGGAACACGGCATAGGACTTGACTTTTTCAGAGTCTGGAGAAGCGCGAATCCGCACGTGCTTGCGGCAATTTTCTATGCGAATGTTTTTGCGCTTGTCTGTATTCCGTTTTTAATCAAAAACATCAAAAAAGATTATCTTTATACGTTTACGCTCATCATTTTCGCTGTATCCGTTCTCGAGGCGGGTTTACTCTGCGAAAAGGGCTTCAGATATCCTCACTTTAATTTCAGCTGGGGATATATGCACGGCATTTTCTTCTTTGCCCTGGGAAGCATAGCGGTTTTGATTAAAAACATTTTTGAAAAGAAAATAAAACCCGTATTTGCAGTTATCTGTATTCTAGCGCTTCTTTCCCAGGTTGTGTTCGGAATACTGTATTTCAAGGGACTTTATTACGGACGCGATTACAACACACTGCTTCCGTATAACTGGCTGTAATAAATGGATAATAATACGAAATCGGAAAAAAAGAATAAAATAATCGTCACCGCTTTAAAGGTACTTGCGGCTTTTGTTTTTCCGCTTCTTTTATGTGTGATTTTCTGCGCATTTAAAGGCCATACGATAGCCGATGTTTTTCTTCCTTCAAGTGAATGGAACGACGAACTCTTTTATTTTAAGCAGGTGGAAGGAACGGTCGGATATCTGTATCCGAGAGGGTATTTCGGATTTAACGAGTCTCACGCAGAACTCCTTTCCTTTGCGGCCTGGAGCCCCGTGCTTGTATTCCCGTGGATATTGTGGGGCTTGGTGTTCGGCTGGAATCTTTTATCGCCGGTTATCTGCAATATAGTGCTTCTCTGTGCAGCGAGCGCGCTGTTTGTATTTTTAACGAAGATCAAAGTAAAAGACATGATTGCACTCGGTGTAATGATGATTGCTTTTACTCCTTTCATACGCTATATGCTCTCCGGAATGCCCGAGATTATATGCTTTTGCGCATGCATTCTTTTTGCGGGACTGACGGTTAATTATCAGGATAAAGATAAACTTTACAAGCTCATTCTTCTTTTTGTAATAGCATCGGTTATGACACTGATGAGACCGTATCTTTTACTGTTTTTGATACTGCCCGTATTCTTCGCGGTAAAAAAATACAAAGTTAAAGGCATAATCGCATCTGCGGTTACATCCGTTTTAACGATTGGCATTTACGTCTTCATAAAGGTTAAGTTAAGCGCCGAATATTTTACGCCGCTTTATAATACAGCCTGGGTTACGGATTTCTTTGACAAAGGCTTTGCGACCGGACTTCACAATCTTTTATACAGAATATATGCGATGTGTTTAAACATTGCGGATTATGTTAAAAGCGGTATTTACTCGGGACTTTGCGCAGGTGCGATATTCGCGGCGTTCTTTGTTTTGTTTATCGTAATGTGCGTTCGTTTTATAATTGATATTGTTAAATTCATAAAAGAAAAGAATGCCGAAAACAAAAACAAACTTTTCGTGGAAGGGCATTTTATCATTGTGATGTTCGGAATGTTTTCGGCACTCGTTCTGATGTACAAGCTCACCGAAGGCAGCAAACATTTTCTGACATTCCTTGCGCTTGGAGTATTTTTGCTCGCTTTGTATCACGGAAAATACTATATTGAAAATATCATCATTGTGCTCACTTTCGTTTTCTTTTTTATGATAAAAGCCAATTCGCCGTATGATTACGAAGTGCCTTTTAAGAACGAAGTTATTGAAGCCAAAACAATTGAATGGCAGCAGGCGTTTGATGAGAATATAAAGATTGACGAAAATACGTTAAGTTTTGATAATGTGGTTATCTGGAATTTTGTCGATGTTAAAGACGGAACGAGTTATCCGATTAAATGGCAGTATCTTTACATGCTTCCGAAAGGCGTTGGAATAAGCTGTTGCGAACCGCAGTATGTAAAGGATAATTTCGACAATCTTAAGTCCAAATACATAGTAACGCTCACCGGCAGCGAGACCGACATTTTATGCCGTGAAAAAGGTAAGAATTTACTTCATGCGGACGAAGATTTAAGCTTTTATGAGTTAAGATAAAAAGGATTCTTTTGATGGAAAAGAAAGCAATTGATGTAAAAAGAATAGTGTATACCTTTGCGATGCTTCTTTTATGCACTGTGGCTTTTGTAAGAGGCGTCGGAGGTGGAGACTGGTGGAATGCTGCGGTCAGCTGCTTGGGCTTCGCGCTTTTCCCCGTTATTGTCATGCGTTACGGCTTTAAAAGTTTCTTAAAGATTCCGTACCTTGTATGGCTTGTAATATCAGTCCCCGCAGCGGCGATAATCATTCACAGATTTTATTATTCCGCGATTCACAGAATGGCGTTCGCTCTTTTAGTGGTTGAATGCGTATTTTACGGTCTTGTTATCATACGCATTGTTTATTCGATCGTAAAAAAAGAAATCGGCGGTGAGTTAAAGAAATTAAATCCTTTGTTTTACATATGTCTCGCATTTTTCGTTCTGGCTTCGATTTCCGTCAATCAGGCTACATGGCCGATTTTTTACGGAATATTCTTTATAAGTTTTTATCTTGCGCCGAGTGATGAAAAGGATGGCGAAACCCTGTTTTTATCTCTCGCGGATGCGCTTTTAATATCGTTCTTTTTAATCCAGTCGTTCGCGTTTCTTCACAGACCGTACGATCAGGTCAGATATGTCGGCGCATATACCAATTCCAATTTAAACGGAATGTTTTATTTCTGCGCGTATATCGCGTGGCTTTCAAAATACTTCTATTTCTGCAAAAAAGAATCGCCCAAAGCGCTTCGAATCATTCATTTTCTCTTTGCATGCGCGATGTGGTCGTTTGCGCTTCTTACCATAAGCAGAAGTTCTCTGATGGCATTTGTCTTTTCGACCATAGTATTCTTAATAACCGCGGAAGTATTGATACTTAAGAAAAGCTTCGTCAAAGGATTTCTTTTAAAAGGAATCTGCATGCTCTGCGTGTTTTTAATAAGTTTTCCGCTTGTGTTTGCATGCGTCAGATTTATTCCGCCGCTTCGCCACCATCCGATATGGATTACCGAATACAGCGAGGATTTCGTGCATTCGTATGACCCCTGGAATTCGCCCAAATACATCGACTTAGAAGAGTTCTTTGGTACTTTCGTCGGAAGATTCGATATTGAAAACGTCGACGAGAAAAGCAGCGTAACCACGGAACAGAAGCTCATAAAAGAAAACAACGCATCCCCCGGTGAAAAAACAGATAATAACACATCCGCCGGAGAATATGTCGAAAAAGGCGACAGGGTATTAAGTTACCCAGACGGAATTGTTCCGGGAACCGATGCCACACATCCCGCATATACAAAAGAAACTTACAGTGGACTAGAAAAAATCCTCGGAATCAGAAAATACATTTACGGATATTTCTTAACACACCTTAATCTTAAGGGACATGAGAGAGAGTATCCTTTTGTATGGCTTTTCTCATGGTATCAGGTTCTGCATGCGCACAATTCGTATCTGCAGATTGCGTACTGTTTCGGTATATTCGCGGGAATTCTTTTTACAGCATTGTCTTTGTACGGTCTGATAACGCCGATTGTTTATATTGTCCGTAAAAGAGATAAGGCAGAGTGGTATCTTGTATTCATTGCGCTTGCACAGACGGGAATATTTGTGATAAGCATAGTCGAAAATATTTCTTTCCCGGGCAAGATGATGTTCTCGCTTTTGTTTGTAACGCTTCTTCCTCTTATGAGACTTAAAAAAGATGACGACACGGAAAAGAAATGAAATTAAATTGAATTAAAGTAAGGCATGATGTACAATAAAATGTTGTGGAATAAATTGAAAGAGGGTAATTTAAATGTCATTACAGGCTGAAATGATCCAAAAGCAGTTACTTGAAGCTAACATGGAAGAGGGTCTGGATTATATTTCAAATAAAATATTCGCTAAACCCTTAAAGGATTTAAGCGACAAAGAAGCATATTATGTGATTCTTCTTTTTACAAAGGATTTGACACTCGTTACTGATCGAATCAACGGTGAAAAGAAGGTATTTTATATTTCTGCGGAGTTCTTGATCGGACGACTTTTATCCAACAATCTTATTAATCTCGGTATATATGACAAGGTTGCCGAGGTACTTAAAAAGAACGGCAAAGACATCTCAATCATCGAGGAAGTCGAGCCAGAACCTTCGCTAGGAAACGGAGGCCTGGGAAGACTTGCAGCATGTTTTATGGATTCGATTGCAACACTCGGACTTCCGGGTGCCGGCATCGGACTTAATTATCATTACGGACTTTTCAAACAGGAATTCAGAGACAATTTGCAGTGCGCCGAGAAGAACGACTGGATTGAGGATATTTCGTGGCTTAGAAAAACGGATACTTCTTTTACGGTTGAATTCGGTGACTGCGCGGTTAAGTCAAGACTTTATGACATCGACGTTATCGGTTACGAAAACGGCATCAACAAGCTTCATCTTTTCGACCTTGAAAGCGTTGACGAAAAGCTTGTCAAAAAAGGAATCACTTTCGACAAAGAAGCAATTGAAAAGAATTTAACTCTTTTCTTATATCCCGATGATTCGGATGAAGCAGGCAATCTTCTTCGTATTTATCAGCAGTATTTTATGTGCTCGAACGCCGCACAGTTTATTCTCTATGAACTGCGTGAAAGAAAGTATGACCTTCGTCATATGTACGATTTCTGCGTGATCCAGATAAACGATACACATCCGACATTAATTATCCCCGAGCTTATCAGAATCATGACGAGCGAAAAGGCCATCGGCATCGACGAAGCCATCGACATTGTTACCAAAACATGTGCGTATACAAACCATACCATCCTTGCGGAAGCACTCGAAAAATGGCCTCTTGAGTACCTTGAAAAAGTTGTGCCCCAACTCGTGCCGATTATCAAGGAACTCGATAAAAGAGTCAAGGCAAAATACAAAGATCCCAAGGTTGCCATCATTGATAAGGATAACAGGGTTCACATGGCTCACATCTGTATTCATTACGGCTTTTCCATCAACGGTGTAGCCGCAATCCATACCGATATTTTAAAGAACACCGAGCTTAATGCCTTTTATAAGATTTATCCCGAAAAGTTTAACAACAAAACCAACGGCATAACATTCAGAAGATGGCTTTTATCATGCAATCCCGAGCTCACGGGCTACATCGAAGAGCATATCGGCAAAGGCTTTAAGAGAGATGCGAACGAACTTGAAAAACTTCTGAAACTTTCAGATGATAAGGACGCATTAAAAGAACTTGAATCAATCAAACACGAAAAGAAAGTCGAATTTGCAAAATACGTAAAAGAAAAAGAAGGCATCGAAATCGATCCCGATTCAATCTTCGACATTCAGGCAAAGAGACTGCACGAATACAAGAGACAGCAGATGAATGCGCTTTACATCATTCACAAGTATCTTGAGATAAAGAACGGCAAAAAGCCTAAAAGACCCGTTACGTTTATCTTCGGCGCAAAGGCTGCTCCCGCATATGTTATCGCACAGGATATTATTCACCTGATTCTTGTTCTTGCAGAGATTATCAACAACGATCCCGACGTTAACAGATACATGAAGGTTGTGATGCTTGAAAACTACAATGTAAGCTATGCCGAAAAGCTTATCCCCGCATGTGATATTTCGGAACAGATATCGCTTGCCAGCAAGGAAGCTTCGGGCACGGGCAACATGAAGTTTATGTTAAACGGCGCAGTCACACTCGGTACTGCGGACGGAGCAAACGTGGAAATTTCCGAACTCGTCGGCAAAGACAATATTTATGAGTTTGGCGTATCCAGCGACGAAGTCATCAAACATTACGAAAAAGCCGATTATGTTTCGAAAGACCTGTACGATAAATCGGACATCATAAAAGAAGCGGTAGACTTTATCGTTTCCAAAGAAGTTCTTAAGGTCGGACACAAAGAAAACCTTGAGAGACTTTACAACGAACTTTTAAATAAAGACTGGTTTATGACCTTAATCGACCTTGAGGAATACATTAAAGTCAAAGACCAAATGATAGCGGATTACGAAGACAGGGAAAAATGGCAGAAGATGATGCTTACAAACATTGCCAAGGCAGGATTCTTCTCATCGGACAGAACGATTGCGGATTACAACCGCGATATATGGAAACTCTTCCCCAAAAAAGACATTAAGGTATCGATAGTATAAATGAGAAAAAGCGGAATTCTTGCGGCTGTTTTCAGCCTTCCAAATGAATACGGAATCGGTTGCTTCTCAAAAGAGGCTTATGATTTTGTGGACTTTCTCTCCGAATCAAATCAGAAATTCTGGCAGATATTACCGCTCGGACCCACAGGATACGGAGATTCTCCTTACCAGTCCTTCTCGACTTTTGCAGGCAATCCTTACTACATTGATTTGCAGGAATTCGTCGACAACGGCTGGCTTTCGAAGGAAGAATGCGACGAAGCTTACGAAGAATATTATGAGAGTCTTTTAAAGAAGAATTACGACAAAAAAGCTTTAAAGAAAGCCGAAAAAGAAGGAAAAATTCTTTTCGATTCATTTCAAGATATAGGAAACAATTACACGGATTACGAAGCACAGTACTATGCGAGATTTTCTCTTTTACGAAGAGCATATGAGAGAAGCAGTATCGCATCGGATGAAGGCTTTGCAAAATTTGTTCTGGATGAGTCTTACTGGTTAAACGACTATGCGCTTTATATGGCGATTAAAGACGATAAAAGAGGCGTATCTTTTTACGAGTGGGAAAAACCGCTTCGATTAAGAGAAGAAAAAGCGATTAAGAAAGCTAAGAAGGAACTTGCTCCTCAGATCGGCTTTTATAAATTCTTACAGTATTTCTTTAAAAAGCAGTGGATGTCGCTTAAGCAATATGCGAACGAAAAAGGCGTTGAGATAATAGGAGACATTCCCATTTACGTGGCGCTTGATTCGGCAGATACATGGTCCAATCCCGATCTTTTCATATTTGACGAAGATTTAAGACCAAAGGGAGTGGCAGGCTGTCCGCCCGATTATTTCAGTGCAACGGGGCAGCTCTGGGGCAATCCCTTGTATGACTGGGATGTGCATAAAAAAGACGGCTATTCATGGTGGATTAAGAGACTTAAAAAATGCTTTGAACTCTACGATGTGGTTCGTATCGATCACTTCAGGGCGTTTGACGAATACTATTTCATTCCTTTCGGCGATGAAACCGCGGAGTTCGGATACTGGGTACCCGGCCCCGGATACGATCTTTTTAAGGCAATCAAAAAGGAATTAAACAAACCGAGAATAATAGCGGAAGATTTAGGGTTCCTCACTCCTTCGGTATTAAAACTTGTGAAGCGCACCGGATATCCCGGAATGAAAGTGCTTGAGTTTGCATTCGATTCCGCGGAGGATAACGATTATCTTCCTCATAATTATGATAAAAACTGCGTTGTTTACACGGGTACGCATGACAATGATACCGTAAAAGGTTGGTACAAAACGCTAAAACGCGTTGACAAGGCACAGCTTAAAGTGTATCTTGACATAAAGAATGTTAAGAATTTGAACAAAGATATGATAAAACTCGCCGAAAGCAGTGTGGCCGACACCTGCATTATTCCGATACAGGATGTGTTCGGATTTGGAAGTGAGGCCAGAATCAATACCCCTTCCACTTTGGGATATAACTGGAAGTGGCGTATTCTTCCCGAATACTTATCGGGAAAACAGAGAGACGAAGCGGTTTCATATCTTTTAAGAGTTTCAAAAACTTACGGCAGGTAAATGTGAGCGGGTGGCAACACCTGCGTAGATAAATAAAGGAGGCTTTTTAGCTATGAAAGAAAAAGTTGTATTGGCATATTCCGGCGGACTTGATACCACCGCGATTATCCCCTGGTTGAAAGAAAACTTCGATTACGAAGTAATTTGCTGCTGTATCGACTGCGGTCAGGGCAGCGAACTTGACGGACTCGAAGAAAGAGCAAAACTCTCCGGTGCAGAGAAGCTTTATATCGAAGACGTAACCGATGAGTTCTGTGATGAATATATCGTTCCCTGCGTATGGGCTCATGCGGTATATGAGAACAAGTACCTCCTCGGAACATCAATGGCTCGTCCCGTTATTGCAAAGAAACTTGTTGAAATCGCAAGAAAAGAAGGCGCTACCGCAATCTGCCACGGTGCTACAGGCAAGGGTAACGACCAGATCAGATTTGAACTCGGTATCAAGGCACTTGCTCCCGATTTAAAGATCATCGCTGCTTGGAGAAACGACAAGTGGACTCTTGATTCAAGAGAGAGCGAAATCGAATACTGCCATCAGCACGGAATCAACCTTCCTTTCTCGGCTGACAACTCATATTCAAGAGACAGAAACTTATGGCACATTTCACACGAAGGTCTTGAACTCGAAGATCCCGCCAATGAGCCTAACTACGATCACCTTCTTGTACTCGGCGTAAGACCTGAGAAGGCTCCCGATGAAGGCGAATATGTATCTCTTTCATTTGAAAAAGGTATTCCCGTTGCAATCAACGGCGAAAAGAAGAAAGTTTCGGACATCATCCGTGACCTTAACAAGCTCGGCGGCAAGCACGGTATCGGAATCATCGATATCGTTGAAAACCGTGTAGTAGGCATGAAGTCACGTGGCGTATATGAAACACCCGGCGGTACAATTCTTTACGAAGCTCATCAGCAGCTCGAAGAATTAATCCTTGACCGTGACGTATATCGTGAAAAACAGGAGATGGGCAACAAGTTTGCACAGATCGTATACGAAGGAAAGTGGTTCTCACCTTTAAGAGAAGCTGCTCAGGCATTCCTTGAGAAGACACAGGAGCAGGTAACAGGCGAAGTTAAGATGAAACTCTACAAGGGCAACATCATCAAAGCCGGTACCACATCACCTTATTCACTGTATGATGAAGACATCGCTTCATTCACAACAGGCGATCTTTACGATCATCATGACGCTGAAGGCTTTATCAACCTCTTCGGACTTTCCACAAAGGTTCGTGCAATGAAGGCTCAGGCAAGAGAACAGAAGTAATTGACTAAACAGTTCGGGAGACAACATGAAAGATATATGGCTCATACTTTTAATATATCTGGCAGCAGTCAATCTTTTCGGACTGATTATAATGGGTGTCGATAAATCCAGAGCAAAAAGAAGGAAATGGAGAATCCCCGAGGCCACGCTTTTCTTAGTGGCAATAATCGGGGGTTCTGTCGGTTCCATTTTAGGCATGTATTTATTCAGACACAAAACAAAACACTGGTATTTCGTCGCAGGAATGCCGGTGATTCTTGTATTGCAGATAATAGCCGGGCTTATTATATTTTTTGCCCCGATTAATCTGATTTTTCTTTAAACCCCATAAAAGAAACATACTTAATCGTAAATAATATAAAAAGTATTAAAAGTGTAAAACTCGGAGGGATAATTTATGTACGAAAACAAATCCGGTCTTTGTACCGCATCACTGGTCCTCGGTATTATCTGCCTTGTGACAAGCTTCATTTTTAACCTGGGATTTCTTCCCGGTGTTTTGGGACTTATCTTCGGTATAATATGTCTTGCCAAGAAAAAAGAGCCCAGAGGAAGAGCAAAGGGCGGTTTAATCACTTCCATCATCGGTCTTGTAATCGGATTCTTTACAGGTATCATCGGAGTGATTCTTATTGTTTTCAGTGGTTTGGTTGTAGGCGGCGGAATTGCAGGTTTATCTGCACTTGGAAAAACAATCCAGTCCGGCGATTTAAATCAGGTTGTAAATGTAATTGATAATATCCAGGATTCCAATACAAACTCCGGCACTGATTTTAATGTTAACGATATTTTAAGCAATTATGATAATGACAATCAGTTTTCCATCAATGAAAACGGCGGTTTTGATATAAATGACGGCACCGATTTTGACTGGGAAGATTATCTTAATGATTATGACTGGGATGATTATTCGGGCGATTATGATTATGATAACGGAACAGGTGCACCCGGCGATCCCGGCTCATATTATATGAATCTTTCAAATGTATATTTTGAAGATCTCGAAAAGTACGGATACTATTACTCATACGGTGATGACCAGTATGCCGTATATACCAACGAAAACGGTGCGGAATTTGAGTTCCCCGCA
>CACWZK010000030.1 GCA_902765365.1 uncultured Lachnospiraceae bacterium | reverse complement strand
GATAAGCTTTTTTTCTTTTTTTAAGATGTTCTATTGTCTTTGATACAAGCTTCTTTCCTTCACCCACCGAAGACACATTCTTAAATATCTCGGGATAGTCGGCCCGTGATACGCCAAGGTCAAAGTTTCTTTTAAAAAGAGTAATATTGCCGTAATCATGCGAATGAATAACTTCCGCAGAAGCCGTATAGGCTATCTTATATCCGGCCTTGATAAGATGTGCGGCGTAAATCATATCTTCGTTGAAAATGACATATTCTTCGAATCCGCCCAGTTCTTCATACACATCACGGTCATATGCCGCGCAGACATTCGAACAAAAGTATGTCTTTATTCCGAGTTCATTTATATCAGATACGCTTTTGAGCCTCGATTTTCTTGGGTAATTGAAATTTCTTGTAAATCTTTCTATCTCTCCGGAGGTTTTCTTGGCCACCTGTCTTGCATAGGAAGCTGCAGCCTTGCCGGTAATGATGGGGTTGATGAGTCTTTCAATCATCTCCTCGTTTTTGGGCACGGCATCATCCGTCATCATAACAAAAATATCGGCTTCGGATCGTAAAACACCGTCTCTTCTGGTTCTGCCGTGATTGAACTCTCTTTTGGAAATATGCGTAACATGAACATTGTCGTACGCACTGTTCAGAGGATGATTAAACATAAGCTCCGAATAATATCTTTCCTCGGTATTCATCACTATTATTCTGTTAATCGGATACGTCTGTTTCTCGAGCATATCTATAAGCCTGATGAAGGATTCCTTGGGCTTATATGCGGGAATTATGACGTCTACAATAGGATTGTCTCTCATTAACCTTAAATTTACCTTAAATTAACCTTACATTTCAAAAAGGTCTCCATATTTTACTATGGAGACCGCTTACATTTTTACTTTCCGTACTTCGCTGCTTCGGCTTTAATCTTTTGGGATAAATCCTCAACCGTAGCAGAAGGAGTATACTCAATTCCCGGATACAGGAATTCGTGCAGTTCTTTTACATTGCTTACAAGATCCACAGGAATAACGCAATCTCCTTTGTTGCCGAGAAGACCCGTGGTCTTATTTTCACCAAACGGAAAACCATCGGAAGCTACAATGTTATATTTTGCCGCATCGCTTGCCAAAGGAATTATTTCCTTGTCCAAATCCATATTGGTTGCTATATAAGGGAATACATCGGTACAAATCTTGGATATCTGTACGGGATCCACTTTCTTTGATTTTGCAACAATCTGGGTCAAAACATCACGCTGTCTTTCGGTACGTTTAAAATCGCTGCCGGCTGTGTAACGGATACGGCAGTATGCAAGTGCCTGATAACCGCTTAATGTCTGAAGTCCGGTAGCCGTAACCGGTGTGTAATTGTCGGTTAAAACAGCCTGGGTCTCGGTTGAATACATTGATCTCTGATAGTCGTTCAAGGCCTGAATCTCATTCTGCTGAATATCGATATCAACACCGCCTACCGCATCGATAGTTTTCATAACACCGTCAAATCCGACTGTAACAAACTGAGTAATATACAAATCCAGATTCTGGTTAAGCATATTCAATGCTCTTCCCGGACCGCCGTAAGCATAAGCGGCATTGCATTTCTGTAAACTTATATTCTTTTCGGGATCATCATATTTACCCGGCTCTGCAATATTTAAAAGAGTATCTCTGTAGACACTGCAGAGTCTCGTTTCACCGGTCTCGTTGTCTATAGCGCAAATGATAATAGTATCGGTTCTGGTACCTTTTTCAAGCGTACCGTTACGCGCATCGACTCCGAAAAATGCCAAAGTAGTGTAGGTTTTTTTGATTTCCTCAACGATGGGATCATCTTCTTTGACATTTGTAACAATTTCGTTCTCGGGAAGATCATACTTCTGAACACCGGTTTCCTCGTCCGTTGCTCTGAATGCATAAATGAGAACTACGATTACAGCAACAAGTACTAATGCTTCAACACCTATGATAATGTTTCTGAATACTTTGTTGCCACCCTTTTTCTTTCTACGTTTTCCATTTCCTCTTGTCTTGTCTGACATCTCCAATTCCTACCTAGGTAGCCTCCTAATAAGCATTTTTATTGACAAATCCTTTAAGGAATGTCAAAAGAATAATCTGAATATCCAACCCTATAGTCCAGTTCTCAATATAATAAATATCGTACTCTACTCTTTTTCTGATGGAAGTATCTCCCCTGTATCCGTTTACCTGGGCCCAGCCGGTAAGACCCGGTCTTACCTGATGCTTTACCATGTAACGCGGGATTTCTTCCTTAAACTGCTCAACGAACTGAGGTCTTTCCGGTCTCGGTCCGATTAGAGACATATCCCCTTTTAAAATGTTGAAGAACTGCGGTGTCTCGTCAAGACTTGTTCTTCTTAAAAACTTTCCGAAGCCTGTAACTCTCGGATCGTTTTTGGTGGTCCACTCTTTTTCCTCTTCTTCGGGCTTCTGTTCAATCATGGTTCGGAACTTATACATCTTAAAAACTTTGTTGTGAAGTCCGACTCTTTCCTGAACAAAGAGTACGGGTCCGTCTTTTCTGCTTTTAATTACTATAACCGATAAAAGCATTATCGGAGAGAAAAGAATGATGGCCACAAGTGAGCCTATTATATCAACAGCTCTCTTTAAATACCAGTTAAAAGTACTGGTTAACGGAACTCGTCTTATATTAATTACAGGCAGTCCCGATAAATCTTCCGTATAAGGCTTTGACGGAATAACCGAATTGTAATCCGGAATGAACTTGGTGTGAACACCGGATTTTTCGCACTTACCTACGATTTCCTCAAGTCTTTTATAATTCTTAAGAGGAAGTGCTATGGCAATTTCGTCCAGCTTGTTCTCGGGTAAAATCTCTTCGAGATTGTCAATTCTTCCGAGAACCTGTATTCCTTTGTAATAAGTTCCCGCAGGAACTTCGTCATCCAGAATTCCTCTGATGCGGTATCCCCACTGAGGATTGACCAGAATTCTGTCTATATACTGTTCGCAGGCTCTTGAATAACCTACGATAACTACCTGCTTGGCATTGTGTCCGACTTTCCTTATATGGGAAAGAATCCTTCTGACCGCAAATCTGTATGCAGTCATTAAAACCACATTAAGTACCGCGAATACGATAATCAGCGAACGTGAAAAGTTGGGCTGATTAATCAAATAAAGTACTACCAGGAATATCATCGCACCGATGACATTAGCTTTGACGACATCAAAGAATTCACCGATCATGGAAGACATTCTTTTGGGTTTGTAAAGGTTCAGTGTAGCAAATATGGCAAGGTATCCCGGTAGAATAAAATACAGGGCAAAAAAGTAAGTTTTCATCGGCAGGACACCCTGATCCACCGGTGTGAAAATTACCATTCTGCCATACCAAGCCAGAAAATATGCTAAAGCCGTTACTAGAAAATCAAGCACAACATGCAATCTGTTAAAAAATGTTTGATTGTCCTTAATCATAAGCAACTTGCGCCCATTAACTCAGACGCCCTCGAATTATAATGATACAATACGAAATTGTTTTTTTCAAGCCTAATAAATAATGTTCTTTATCATGTCAAACTCTATCTTCAAGGCTCTTTTTCGCTTGGCCGAATCGAAAACAATTTTCCTGTTTTTCTCGCCTTCGCTTCTTTTGACTTTTCTTCCTTCTTTGATTCCGGCTCTGTAAACTTTGCCCAAACCTTTGCGGATAAAGAAAAGCTGTTTTATAATAACGCCCGCTTCCTGAGCGGGGAAATTGACAATCTTTTGTAACAGCGTCTGGTTTTTATACCTTAAAAGTATGGAATTCCTGGCTGCCAGCCTAACCTTGTATTCGTTATAACGCGAACCGCTTGTCGCACTTCCTTCGTGGAATACTTTGGCCGAAGGCTCGTACTTATTTACATATCCGTATATACGCGCCCTGTATCCTATTTCCACATCCTCCAGATAGGAAATGTGATTTTCATCAAAGAGACCAAGTTCCAGAAGAGTGTTTCTTCTGTATATGGCAGCTCCCGCACATGATGAAAAGATTTCCGTGGGTTCGCTGTAACTGTCGGCAAGCTTGTCTTTGCCCCTCGTCCTCGGCCAGCCGAGTATATTATAAAAATCTCCGGCATTGTCTATAAGTGCATGATTACGGGCCGAAAGCATTTTGCACTGGATTGAAAACGTGTTTTTGCTTTCCGCGTCCATGACTTTTATGAGAGTGCTTAGACAACCGTCATCCACATATGCATCATTGTTTAAAAGGAACACATATTCGGCATCGGAAGCCTTGATTCCGTCATTAACCGAAGCCGCAAATCCGCGGTTTTCACTGTGCTTGATCAAACGGGCTCTAGGATAAGCCGCAACGGTTTCTTCCGCTCCTTTTTCTGTGGAAGCGTCGTCGATTACTATAATGTCGTAATCCGTGAAGTCCTGTTTATCAAGTGCCGCAAGGCATTTTTCGAGAAGGGATATTCCGTTGTAATTGGGTATTACTACACTTAACTTCATAAAATAAACTACTCCCGCTTGCGATCGGGATCGTATAAAATTTTATACCCAAGTTCTCTTACCTTCTTGCAGAAAGCAAGGCTTATATCCACATAATCCGGAGCGTTTTTCGCAAGTTTCGATTCCACCATCTCATCGTAGAGTTTCTCAAGTGCAGGATTGATTCTCATGTTTCTCACATCGCCGGCTTCAACCTGCTGTATAAGGGAACCTCTGTGCATGTATCCGCCCATGCCCTTGGTAAGTCCGCGGTATAATACGGTTCCGTCCTCTCTCATCGCACCGCCGGAGAGTTTGCCGAACTTGTAAATAGGTCCGCATACCATTCCGAGTTCCGGTCTCGTGGTGAAAAGAAGGTTTTTATATTCAATATGATAAAATCCCAAATGCGATGTATGGGATACCGTAACGGCCCAGCCCATTGATTTGCAAAAATCATCCACGGCACGGCGTCCAGCTTCGTATGCGTATTCCTTAGCGTCGGTATTTCCCGCGGTCGAATTTGCGTGACATCTCCAATGATATAAAATCTTGGGCACATGAAGAATTCTCTCTTCGGGGTCGTCCATGCTTTTTACCGCTCTTAAGAAAATATCATAATCCTGTGCACCGTCATATTCGGGACGGAATAAAAGATCCTGTATCAGGTTTCTCTCAAGAAACGCAAGATGGCAGATATAATTATTCGTCAGAAACATATCCAGATTGAAATTCGGTTTTCTGTTCGGTTCAAAGAAAGATTTTCCCTTTGCGTCGGTCTTGTCTTCATCCGAGTAAACAAGCTTTGCCCTGTATTCATTGCTTACAAGTGCTTTGGACATATAGTAAAGCGCATCGGGTGTTAAAAGATCGTCGTGATCGAGCACTCCGACATAGTCACCTGTGGCAACCTTTACGCCTTTATTAATGTTCGCGGATATTCCGCCGTTGGAAGTAAGATGGATATATCTTATAAGACATCCGTCGTAATCGTATGATACGTCGGTATCTGCCGATAATCTGTGAATGCTCTTTATATCCTCATCGCTTAATGCTCTTCCCGCGGGTCTGTCTCCGTTGACCACGCCGGTCATGTTTTCGATTTCATCCATGAGTTTCCTGTTTCTCGAGCCGTCAACAACTATGAATTCCCAGTTGTTGTATGTCTGTCCGAGAACGCTGGCAATCATTTCATCGAAATACAAAATATCTGTTTCAAACGCAGGAACGACCAAAGAAAACTTGATGCTTGAAGAAAATCTGCTGCTCCACGCTTTCTGTGCTTTTAATTCTTCAGTTGTGGCAAGCTGATATCTGAAACTCTTGGGAGGCTTGCTTAATGCCGTGTCTGCAACGGCTACCGCAGTCTTTTCAATCCCGTTTCTTCTTAAGTACCTGCTTGCTTTTCCGTATAATTCGTTTGCCTTGGCCATTTCCAGTCTCCGTTTTTATGAAAGTTTGCTCTTAAGTGCTTCTGTAAGTTCTCCTACTTTCTTCTTTGCATCTTCAAGGCTCTCGCCCTTTACACCCATATAGAACTTAATCTTGGGTTCGGTACCCGAAGGTCTTGCGCAGCACCACGCGTCATCAGAGAGTTCAAAGTAAAGAACGTTCGAATAAGGAAGTCCGGTTGAACTCTTTTCGCCGGTGGCGATATTGATTCTTTCATCCTTTGTATAATCTCTCATGGCAAGTACTTTCCATGCGCCGAATTCCTTGGGAGGATTGGCTCTTAAGTTCTCCATGATGGCTGCGATCTGCTCGCTGCCTTCCTTGCCCTTCATGGTGATTGTATAAAGGTCTTCTTTGTAATATCCGTACTTCTCGTACATATCAAGCATCATATCCCATACGGTGATGCCCTGCTTCTTGCAGTATGCAGCAACTTCGCAGAGACACATAACTGCTACGATGGCATCCTTGTCTCTTGCATGGGTACCTGCGAGGCATCCGTAGCTTTCCTCGAGACCGAATACATAGTTGTTTGTACCTTTTTCGATAAACCACTTGATCTGCTCGCCGATATATTTAAATCCTGTAAGGACTTCAACTTCTTTTACGTTATATGCCTTGCAGATAACGTCAGCCATGTTGGTGGTAACGATTGTCTTGACAAGCGTGGGGTTCTCAGGCATGAGGCCTAATTTTGTACGCTCTCTTAAAATATATTCGGCAATTAACATACCGGACATATTTCCCGTAAAAGATACGTATTCGCCGGATTTTGTATCGTAAGCGTAAATACCGAGTCTGTCAGCATCGGGGTCTGTTGCAAGAACAACGTCCGCTTTAACTTCCTTGGCAAGTTTAAGAGCAAGAGTATCGGGAACAACCGTTACATTTTCAAATCCGATTTCCTTTAAGATTCTTCTGGCAGGTACATTTCCTGTTCCGTTAAAAGGTGTGTAGACAATCTTTAATTCCTTGCCCATTTCTTTTATGATTTCAGGATGGATAATCTGCTTTTTAAGTTCCGCCATAAAAGCATCATCGATTTCCTTGCCTGTCTGAATATAAAGACCTTTGGCGATTGCTTCGGCCTTATCCATTGTTTTAACTGTATGATAATCCGTTACGTTTTTTACGTAGGAAATAATCTCTTTGTCTCTGGGACTGGTAATCTGAGCGCCGTCTTCCCAGTATACTTTGTAACCATTGTATTCGGGAGGATTGTGGCTTGCGGTGATTACGATGCCTGCGGTACATCCAAGGTATCTGACCGAGAATGAAAGTTCGGGTGTGGGGCGAAGTGCATCGAATACGTATGCCTTGATTCCGTTTGCAGCCATGCAGAGTGCTGCCTCATCGGCAAACTCGGGTGAGAAACGTCTCGAATCGTAAGCAATCGAAATACCCTTGTCCTGAGTACCCTGTGCAAGAATATAATTGGCAAGACCCTGTGTGGCCTTTCTTACGGTATAAAAGTTCATTCTGTTGGTTCCGGCACCGATAACGCCTCTTAAGCCGCCGGTACCGAATTCCAGTTCTCTGTAAAATCTATCTTCTACTTCCTTTTCATCGTTTCTGATTGCAAGTAATTCTTTTTTTGTTTCTTCGTCGAAATAATCGTCTTCAAGCCAGAAGTTAAACTGTTCCCTGTAATCCATAGTATTTGCTCCTTTACAATCAAAGATTTTTGCGCATAAGCACACACTATATATTTTAACTCTTTTTTACAGTAAATACAACAAAATCAAGTCTTCCGAAAAGTAAAAAAGCAGTCCGAAGACTGCTTTTATAAACATGTGATATGAAATGCGAGAAGTAATATGTTTCTGACTACCCACTGTCCCAGTAAAATGCCTATTCCGACAAGTATGGTTATCGTCACGGGGAAGCCTTCAAATCCGAGTTTTTTGGTAGTTTTTACCAGTATGGTATTTATCATAAAAATCAGATAATCGGCGTATGTATACGGGACGAAAGGATTCATAAGAATACTCTTGATGAAATGTCCGTGTATCAGCTGATAAAAACTTCTCGTTCCGCCGCAGCCCGGACAGTATATGTGTATTGCGCTGTATACCGCACATTTAATACCGCCGTTCGCAAGATAATCTCCTAATACGAAGAATAAAACGATTACGGGAATCGTCAGTATGCCGAACGCTATACCGAGTTTAAACCAGGTATCGGTAAGATCATCCTTAAAAAGACGTCTGCCCATATTACTGCGTAGCTCTTACGATGTTGATGATAATGATTATTAACCAAACAAGAATAACGATTAATGAAAGTACAAGGCCGATAATACTTGTAATCAAACCACCTGTAGCAGGACCTTCGGCTTTTTTCTTCTTGGCAATAATGCTTAAAATAAGACCTGTAATACCAAGTACGCAGTTAAGGCAGGGGAATGCGCAGCAAAGAAGTGATGCGATACCTACGATAAGACCTGCGATTGAAAGTCCCTTTAAACCGCCTTCGGAAGCTGTTTCTTCTGTATCTGCAGCATAGTTGTACGTAATCTGCTCTGCCTGTTCTACAGTTTCCTGAACATCCTGAACTTCCTGAACATCCTGAACGGGTGCCTCGTTTAAATTGTTGTTATCCATTTCTTTTCCCTCCGGATTGTTAAAAATATTTATATGTTTAAACAAAACATATCGGCAATTTGATTAAACATGACTGATATCCGTAAACATCGCAAGGTCCGTATCAATAGTGCAGATGTCATTTAAGTTAAGATCATGAACATTATTGTGGCCGGTGCTTCTGCAGATATCCATCAAATCTTCGGTCATGCTGTTGGCCATATCGATATCAAAACCTTTTTCTACAAGTACGAAGTTGGCTCCGAGTGCAAGAATCTTTGCAAGTTCCTTTGCATCCTTTAATGATTCAACACGTACTAAAATCTCAAGTTTTGAGTTAACTCTGTTAAGATAATTTCTGGCTCTTCTTAATGCGTAAGGAAGAATTCTGAGTGAAACATCATTTAATACTACGAAATCGAGTTTTGCAAAAACGCATGCTTCCAGATCATCTTCTATTCTTCCTGCAACAAGATCGATACCTACGGGTGTTCCGTTAAATCTTGCTCTTGCGATTTCAACTTCTTCCTTCAGTTCTTCCTTGCTTGAAAGATTGGGTATATGTCCGTCTTCTCCCTTTACGAGAACCAGTGCCTGATTTGTGTAATTCTCGGGCTTTGAGTTGTTGGGAATATGTTCTCCCCAGATAAAAAGCTTCGAGAAGCAGAACGGCTGCAATACTTCAACAGGGTTCGCCGTGCGTGCTCCGATTACTGTTCTTGTCTCAACTTCCGCATCTCTGTTAAGAGGAAGAGGATTGCACTGTGCGGGAAGAAGAATTATGTTTTCAAGACCGTATGTACTGCCTCTGTCCGAATAACGATAATCTTCAAACAGTTTCTTTGCGTTTGAATCATATACAACGGTATATTTGGGATCTCTTTTAAGAACCGAATATTCTACGCCGGGTGTTTCTGCATTGGCAACATTTTCGTCAAGACTGATGTAATCTCTTTCTTCGTCTTCTTTTTCGGTTTCGGGCTCTGTGAAGAAATCGTCTTCTGTCTCAGCTTCCGCTTCGCGAGCTTCGCTTTCTTCTGCTTCTGCCGTTTCCTCTGCTTCGGTTTCAGCTTCAGGTGCTTCTGTTTCTTCTGCCTGTTCTTCTTCGTTATTGATGAATGCTGCTGCCGCACCTGCTACAGTTGCTGCGCCTGCAACACCCGCAACCGCCGCCAAAACTCCTTCGTCCTCACTCTCTTCGTCAAGTGCTTCTGTTTCTTCGGTTACAGCTTCATTTGTATTGTCTTCCGATAATTCTTCGGATAATTCTTCCGAACTGTTTGCAAAATCTTCTTCGTCATCATCGAAATTAAGGAATACTACACCTTCATCCTCATCTTCGATTTCACTTGTATTATCCTCGGCAGATTCTGTATCTTCTGCGTTTTCTTCTGCTGCTTCTTCGTTTGCAGTTTCTTCAGCAGCTTCTGTATCGTTTTCTTCGAAGAAATCTTCTGCTTCATCATTTGCTTCGGCTTCCGTTTCCTCTGCTGCTTCTTCAGAAGTTTCTTCGGTAACTTCTGCTTCTTCTGAAGTCTCGTCAATTTCTTCTGCTGCTTCTTCACCGGCAGTTTCTTCGGTTTCTTCAGTTTCTTCTACAGTCTCTTCTGCAGTTTCATCTGCTGTTTCTTCAGCAGTTTCTGTATCAGCCTCTTCGAAGAAATCTTCTGCTTCATCATTCGCTTCGGCTTCTGTTTCCTCGGCTGCTTCTTCTGAAATTTCTTCGGTAACTTCTGCTTCTTCTGAAGTTTCTTCGGTTTCTTCAACAGTCTCTTCTGAAGTTTCTACTGCTTCTTCAGTTGCATCTTCTGCTTCTTCTACTGTTTCTTCAGTAGCTTCTGTATCAGCCTCTTCAAAGAAATCTTCTGCTTCATCATTCGCTTCGGCTTCTGTTTCCTCGGCTGCTTCTTCACCTGCAGCTTCTTCGGTAACTTCTGCTTCTTCTGAAGTTTCTTCGGTTTCTTCAACACTCTCTTCTGCAGCTTCTACTGATTCTTCAGTTGCTTCTTCTGCTGTTTCTTCAGCAGCTTCTGTATCAGCCTCTTCAAAGAAATCTTCTGCTTCATCATTTGCTTCGGCTTCTGTTTCCTCGGCTACTTCTTCAGCAGTTTCTTCGGAAACTTCTGCTTCTTCTGAAGTTTCTTCGGTTTCTTCAACAGTCTCTTCTGCAACTTCTACTGCTTCTTCTGCTTCCTCTGCTGCTTCTTCTCCTGCAACTTCTTCGGTTGCTTCTGCTTCTTCTACAGCTTCTTCAGATGTTTCGTTTTCTTCGACTGCCTCGTCTGCAACTTCCTCTGCTGCTTCTTCGCTTACTTCATCAGCATTATCTTCTTTTGCTTCTTCAAAAAGATCTTCGGCTGTATCTTCTATAGCTTCGGGAGTTTCTTCGAAGGAAAGGGCTTCGTCATCGTTGGGAATTACTACTTCCTCGTCTTCTGCTTCCTCTTCTTCTTTTTTAGGTTCTGCTCCCACAACCTTCTTTATGGTTCCGAGTCCGTCTCCGTAGTAAGGAGTGAATTCTTTGTTGTTTTCTTTATTCTTGGCTTCTTCTTCGGCCCTGAGTTCTTCTTCGGTCTTTACAGGCTTGCCCGAATAGAATGTGGAAATAATACCGTTGTCGATACGTTCGTCTTTTTCTTCAACCTTTGTTTCTTCAGAAGTTTCGCTTTCGGCATTATCTCCGCCGATAACTCTCTGTACGCTTCCGACATGGCTGAATGAAAATGCAGGCTTGTCTTCCTTTTCTTCGTTCTTTTCTTCGGTATCTTCTTTTTTCCAGAACTCCTGGCGTTTCTCGATTACAAATCCGCCCGATGTATTCTCTTCGGCCTTTTCTTCCTTGGCTTCTTCCTTTGCATTCTCTTCAAGGACTTCGTCTATGAAATCTTTATGCTCACTTACAGGCTTTTCTTCGTTAGAAGTAAAGCTGTCGGCCTTTGAGAAGAGACCTGCAAAATCAGGACCATCGTTTTCCGACTCGGGCTTTTCTACGTCAGGCTTTTCCTCGTCTGACGAAAATCCTTCGGCTTTGCTGAAAAGATTAGCAAAATCGGTTGTTTCGCTTTCC
This sequence comes from uncultured Lachnospiraceae bacterium, assembly GCA_902765365.1. Taxonomy (GTDB): domain Bacteria; phylum Bacillota; class Clostridia; order Lachnospirales; family Lachnospiraceae; genus UBA3766. Next base: position 16,631 of record CACWZK010000030.1, on the reverse strand, counting down.
GACTCAGGCTTTTCGACATCGGGCTTTTCTTCATCCGAAGAAAACTCGCTTGCCTTGGAGAAAAGACTTGCGAAAACAAGATTTTCGTCTTCCGATTCATTCTTTTCAGATGTATTTTCTTCTTCGGCAGACGAAAACTCGTTTGCTTTGGTAAACAAACTTTCAAATTTGGGTCCTTCGTCCTCTGCCTCAGAGTTAACTTCATTATTTTCTTCTTTTTCTTCCGAATTCAATTCCGCTGTTTCTTCGTCAGCTTCCTCGAAAACAAAATCGTCTTCGTCGTCGAATCCGTCTTCTTTGTTTTCATCAGCTTCGATTAATTCGAAAGCGGACTTGTCAGCATCACATATGGGACAACTGTATAAATTGTCAAAGGTCTCACCGGCCTGCTGTTCGTCGAAAACATAACCACATATTTTACATTCATATTTTGCCATTAAAATGCCCTCCCACAAGCATAAACCTAATCTCTTATATCATATATTTTTAAGGGCTGAATGTCAAGAAAAACAACCATTTTAAAAGCCCCTTTTGTCCGTCAAAAATCCTGCTTTTTTAAGCCTTCCTTTCGGGCATTTTTTCTTTTATAATATCTGCTTTGCCGATACTTTTTCTTGCTAGTGCCCTTCATTCTCGTATATACTCTAGATGAACACCTCATAAAAGAAGCGCAAAAGGAAAGCGAAAATGTCAAATTATAAATTTATACTGACTTATGACGGAACAAAATATTACGGCTGGGAACATCAGCCCAAGGTCGAGGAAACCATACAGGGAAAGATGGAAAGCGTTCTGTCAAGAATGCTTGACGAAGACGTGGAAGTAATCGGCTGCGGCCGTACGGATGCCGGCGTCAGTGCAAAAGGATATGTCTGCAACGCACATCTTAAAACAGACGAAAAGCCCGAGGTTATAAGGGATTATTTAAACAGATATCTTCCCGACAATATCTGCGTAGATTCGTGCAGTGTCGCCAGCGACAGATTTCACGCAAGATACAACGCCGTCGGCAAGATGTACAGATACACCTGCTATATCGGTGATACCAAGCCGATTTTCGACAGAAAATATGTATATTCCCTTGATTTTAAACCCGATATCGAAGAAATGAAAAAAGCGGCTTCGTATCTGACGGGTGAACATGACTACGCTTCTTTCTGTTCAAATCCGAAAATGAAAAAATCCACCGTCAGAAAAGTGGATTCGATAGTAATAGAGAAAAACGGTGATTATCTGACCTTCACATATCACGGTTCGGGTTTCCTTCAGCACATGGTAAGAATCATGACAGGAACCCTCCTCGAAGTCGGAGAAGGAAAGCGTGAAGCCTCTTCTATGCCCGCTTTGATAGAAGCAAAAGAGCGGGCAAAAGCCGGAGCTTGCGCCCCGGCCAATGCCCTTTGCCTTATTAGGGTGGAGTATTGAGGAAATGAAAATCTGAAAAACCTATGACTTTTTCTTCTTTGCTCTTCTTGCAAGTACAACGCTCTGCAGGAGAATAAAGAAGCACAACATTCCGCCGGTGGTAATACTCTGCCACCAGGGGTCGTTAAGTCCGCTCGAAACAACAATCTTTTTAATGGTTGTAAGTGTAAGTGTTCCGAAAAGAGTACCTACAACATTTCCGACACCGCCGGTAAGAAGCGTGCCTCCGATAATCGAAGATGCAATCGCATTCATTTCCATACCTGCAGCATTCGTTGCGTTTCCGGCACCCGTATGCATCATAAATACATATCCTGAAATTCCGCTTAAGAGTCCGCTTAAAACATAGCTTATAAAGCGGGTTCTTTTTACGTTGATGCCAAGCATCAAAGCACTCTGCTGGTTACCGCCGATAGCATAGAAATTACGTCCCGTCTTGAAGAACTTAAGCAGAATGAAAATAATTACTACACATGCAAGTGCAACCACAACGCCGAGCTCTATTCGTGCAGGAACTCTGTTGCCGTTTTTGGCCCAATAGCCGAGCCAGGGAATTACAATCTTGGCATCGCGGAGTTTGGCAAATCCTTCATGATCTATCTTCTGAGGCTGAACCGAAAGAATGGTTGTCAGACCTCGTGCAAAGAACATACCCGCCAGAGTTACGATGAAAGGCTGAATCTCAAGGTAACTTACAAGGAATCCGTGAACGAGTCCAAATGCAACTCCTATGCCGAGTGCAAGAATAATCGATACAAATATGTTGCCTCCGTTATTAAGATAGAGGATACAGCTCATTACCACGAGAGATGTAACCGCACCGACGCTGATATCGATTCCTCCGCCGATCATAACAATTGTCAGGCCGCAGGATACGATGATTAAGGAGGCATTATCGTTGAGCATGTCGAACACCTGCTGTGCATGCAGGAAACCTCCACGAAGAAGTGCCATTGCAAGCAGATACATAGCCACGAATATACATATCGTGATTGTCATCAGAAGCTGAGTATCTGTAAGTGGTTCTCTACGGAAATCTTTGTTATTCTTCATAATTATTCCGCTCCTTTCACTGATACTCTTTGTCTGTTGCTTTTAATCTTGTTCATAAACTTCTGGAACTTGCTCTTGATAACCGGCGAACCGATTACAACAAGTATGATAATAACTATGGCCTTGTATGCCTTAACGTCTGTAGAAGGAACTTTCATGGCATAGAGCGTGATGGTAAGCATCTGGATTACATACGCACCAATGATACTTCCGCTTATCTTAAATTTACCGCCTCCTAAATTGTTGCCGCCGATGGCTACAGCAAGGATGGCATCCATTTCAATATCCAGAAGAAGCGTCTCGTGGTTGATAAGTCCGAGACGGCTGACACCGATGGTTCCCGCAACAGCCACACAAAGTCCGAGTATTATAAAAGATAAAAGCTTGATAAAAGTTGAATTGATACCGTTAAGTCTCGCTGCGCTTCCGTTAATACCTACGGACTGTGTAAAGAGTCCGAGAGATGTAAAATGGAACACAAGCACAAACACAAGGGCAACGCCTATAACTATAAGCACAGGTGTGGGAATGGGTACTCCCGGGATAAAACCGCCGATAGCCGTTATAATAGGGCTTGAAACTGTGGGAGTCGCACCGCCGTTAATCCAGTACGCTATCGAACGTCCGCAAGTGTACAGAATCAATGTGGCTATCATCGGCTGTATCTTAAACACCGAAACAAGTGTACCGTTAAACGAACCGAATAACATTGCCACAACACATGCGAAAAGGAATGCCATAATCACCGTTCCGATGTTTATTGACGGGCCCGATTTAAGAATTTTTACAAAAGCACTTCCTGCAATTGCAGCTGCAGCACCGACACTGATATCCTGTCCGCCGCAGGCAGCCGTTACAAGTGTCATGCCCATTGCAAGAACCGCAAGTTCGCTGGCACCGTTAATGATACTGATAAGGTTTCCCGAAAGAACCGTATTGCCGTTATTGTTAAGCGTTAATTCAATACTGAAAAACGACGGATCTCTTATCAGATTGAATATTACAAGAAGAGCTATCGCTATAAGCGGAATGGTCAGCTGACCGAGGCCGCCTTTAAAGATTCTTTTTAAATTATCCTTCATTTTGCGTCTCACCTCCGGCAATAGTCTTCATAACCTGAGTCTGATTTAAATCGGACCCTTTGAGTTCGCCGACTACATGTCTGTCTCTCATTACGATAAGGCGTGAACATGTACGGAGCATCTCTTCGACTTCGGATGAAATAAAAGTGACACTCACACCGTCTTCGGCGAGTTTTAATACAAGCTTCTGAATCTCAAGTTTGGTACCTACGTCAATACCTCTTGTAGGCTCATCAAGTATCAGATAATCCGGATGGGTCAAAAGCCATCTTGCAAGGATTACTTTCTGCTGATTGCCACCGCTTAAAGAACCGACCGGTGTCTCTCTGCTCGCGGTTTTGATATTAAGCACCTTGATGTATTCATCCGCAAAAGCTTCCGCTTCGCTTCTTGAGATGGGCTTAAAGAATCCCTTCATTACCTGAAGTGCGAGAATAATGTTTTCACGCACACTTAATTCCGCTATGATACCGTCTCTCTTTCTGTCTTCAGCCAGATAACCGATACCATGTTTCATCGCATCAATGGGCTTGGTAATCTTTACGTTTTCGCCCTTTATTTTAACAGTGCCGCCGTTAACCTTGTCGGCACCGAAGATAGCACGCACACTCTCGCTTCGTCCCGAACCGAGCAAACCTGTAAATCCGTTAACTTCACCTTTGTGAATACAGAAATCAAAAGGCATTGCTTCACTGCTCGATAAAGACTCAGCTTCATAAAATATATCCTTCTCGTCGAACTGTTTTTCCTCAATCTCTCCGAAATCGCTTAATTCGTCGAGTTCCTTACCAATCATCTTGGCAACCAGTTCTACCTGAGGAAGATCTTCTATCAAATATTCCCCTACAAGTTCACCGTTTCTTAAAACCGTAATACGGTCGCATACTTCGTAAACCTGCTCGAGGAAGTGAGTAACAAAAATAATTCCTACACCCTGATCTTTCAGATCTCTCATCAGTTTAAAAAGCATATTAACTTCTTTGTCGTCCAAAGAAGATGTAGGTTCGTCAAGAATCAGAACCTTACATTCCATATCTACCGCACGCGCAATCGCAACCATCTGCTGAACCGCAAGCGAACAGCTGCCCAGCTGCTGTGATGCTCTGGCGGGGATTCCGAGTTTTTTAAGAATTTCATTGGCACGTTTTTCGTATTTTTTGTGAAGTACGACAGCACTTTCCTCACGACCGATATACATGTTCTCGGCAACCGTAAGATTCGGGCAGAGCGTGATTTCCTGATAAACCGTACTGATACCCTTGTTCTGTGCATCCTGAGGAGAATGAATCGTTACATTCATTCCTTCGACGGTTATTTCACCGCCGTCCATTCCGTAAACGCCCGTAAGTATCTTTATAAGCGTGGATTTTCCGGCACCGTTCTCTCCCATCAAAGCATGGATTTCACCTTTTCTTAAAGTAAAATCCACATCATTTAAGGCCTTAACACCCGGAAAAACTTTATTTATATGTCGCATCTGCAGTAATGTGTTATCCTGCATAAAACGTTCCTCCAAATATTGTTTTGGCGCAGCCGGGCTGAATGTTTCACAGCCCAGCCGCGCCATTTAGGTAGGTTCAAATTTAATTATTCGCCTAAACCATATGTGTTGATGTCATCATCTGTAAGAGTCTTAGCATCGAAACCTTTTTCTTCGTTGATAATCTTCTTGGATGTAACTGTCTTCTTGCCCTGGATAATATCGCTGATGATCTGTGCCTGGAAAGGTGAGCACTGTCCGTCATAGTTCCAGTTGCCGGCCTTTAATTCTCTTAAAGCCCACTTGTTGCAGTCAAAGCCCATAACAACAACTTTGCCGTTGATACCATGAGAGATACCTGCTTCGTCAAGAGCTGCTACGGCACCTTTAGCCATACCATCGTTCTCTGCGTAGATTACGTTGAAATCATCACCGCTGTTGATAACGGATTCAACGATCTTCTTAGCTTCTGCTTCGTCCCATGTAGCTGTCTGCTGAACAACCTTGTTCATCTTGCCTGATGCGAACTGAGCGTCAAGAGCACCTGTACGTCCGATCTGAGCATCCGAACCCATAGCACCCTGGATATGGATTACATTGTACTCATCGAGGTTCTGTGCAAGTAACCAGTTAACTGCTGTTTCGCCTTCTTTGCTCATGTCTGAAACAACTGCTGCTTCATAAAGGCTTTCATCAACATCGATCATACGGTCGAAAAGGAATACTTTAATTCCGGCTTCTTTAGCTTTCTTTAAAACTTCATCCCAACCGGTTGTTTCTGCTGCGGAAATAAGCAGATAGTCAACACCTTCAGTGATAAATCCCTGAGCTGCCTGAAGCTGCTCGTCGTTCTTCAAACTGTAAGCTGTCTTAAGTTCATAACCGTTTGCTGCAGAGAAAACAGCTTCCATGTCCTTAACGTTAGCTTCACGGTAACCTGACTCTGAAGGAGGGTTATTTACAACACCAACCTTGATTGTACCCTTTGAAGAAGATCCGCCTGCATTGCCTGCGCCGCCTGTTGTACAAGCTGAGAATAAAAGCGTTGTAACAAGTGAAGCAACGAGAAGTAACGACCCAAATTTTTTCTTTGTCATCTTTATTTTCCTCCTTATTTTTGTCGCACATTGCGACTCTTTATGTGTATGATAAGGCACACAAATAAGAAGGTAAATCAAGGTTCATTTCAACTTGGTTGAAAATAATACCGACTTCCCGCGTTCTTTTTTAAAACGGTTAATTTTGATTTTATTCAGGTTGATTTTGATACTGCGAGCGATATTCCGACGGAGTCATTCCGACATTTTTCTTAAAGATATAACTGAAATAATGAGAATCGTTATACCCTATCTCCGTGGCTATCTGAGAACTTTTTAGATTGCTCGACTTTAACAGTTCTTTTGCTTTGCCGAGTCTTAAATATATAAGATATTCCGTAAACGACTGACCTGTTGTCTGCGAAAAAACGGTGGAAAATCTGCTCTTTGACATATTTACCGCTTTTGCGACATCCTGCAGCATCAGGTTCGCATTGGAATAATTCTGAGACATATATAATTTGGCCTCGCTTATAACCGAAGGCACTTTTTCATCGGAAACTTCACCCATTTCCCTTACACCGAGTATTACCGCACGCTCATCTTTTCTTTCTGCAAGAAGGTGTCTTATGTGTCTTGCAGCCTTAAAGCTCTGGTATATTTTCTCGGGATTGTCGACTATTTCGCCGATACCCACACGTATATCCTTACACTGTGCTCTCTCAAGTTCCTGAGAAAGAGATGTGGCAAAAGCATAGGCTCTCTCTTCCGCATCTTCCGCGGTATCTCCCAAAACAAGGAGTCTCGTGCCTGTGCGGCTCGCGGATGCATTTACTATTCCTCCGCTGCTCTCGGCTAAAAGCGAAGCCGCTTCCTGACCTGTGCCGGTAGGCGAAAAAGCCGCATCGATTACAACGTAAAAAGGCGCAGGAACGGGACATCCCATGCTGCGAAGCTGTTTAATTACATCATATGAATCTTCGGGTACCGCCTCATCCGAGAAAAGCGAACCGATGAGTTTTTCTTTTAGGAACTTACCGCCGTCCTCCATTCTTGCGCGAAGGCTGGCAGCATGTTCGAGGGTTTTTCTTTCTTCTTTTAACTGTGCGCTTACCTTATCAAGCGCTTCTCTTAAATCTGCGGAATTAATCGGTTTTAAAAGATATTCTCTTACGCCGAGTTTGATGCACTGTCTGGCATATTCGAATTCATCGTAACCGCTTAAAACAATAATGCCGATCCATGGCATCTGACTCTTTAATTCCCTGCAGAGTTCCAGTCCGTCCATAAAAGGCATTTTAATATCCGTTATAACAATATCCGGGTTGGTGTCGCGAATAATCGGAAGCGCCATCTCGCCGTCAGGTGCTTCTCCGACAAGCGAATAAGGAGTTTCTTCCCACGGAAAAGATTCTCTTATTCCTTCTCTTATTACTATTTCATCATCAACCAGAAATACTTTCATGTTCCGATATCTCCTCTTTCGTTCTTAAAGGTACCTTAAAGCTTACCTTCGTACCTTCCGAATTACTTTCTATCATAAGTCCGTCCGTCTGGTTATAGTACAGACGTATACGCATATTGACATTCACTAAACCGAATCCGCCGTTTCCTTCGCTGACGGTCGGCTGGCCCTTTCTCATTCTCTCGTTTAATTCTTCAAGCTGCGACTCTGTCATTCCCGATCCGGTATCCGACACCGAGCAGATCAAGAATCCGTCTTCGGCTTTTCCTTCCACCTTAATCATACCGCCGCCACGCTTGATTTTAATACCGTGGTAGAGCGCATTTTCAATTAAAGGCTGAAGCATTAATTTAAGCATATAATATTCTCCGATATCATCGGGAATATCTATTTCGTACCTCATGATATCGCGGTATCTTGTCTGCTGAATCTTAAGATACCCTTCGATATGTTTTTTCTCCTGGCTTATCGGAATCCAGTCGGCACCCGAAGAAAGGCTTATTCTGAAGAAATTGCTTAACGCACTTGTAAGCTGGATAACTTCGTCCTTCTCCCCCGCCTCGGCTTTCCACATTATTGCATCCAGGGTATTGTACAGAAAATGCGGATTTATCTGTGCCTGAAGTGTTCTTAGTTCCGCTTTTCTTAATCTTTTGGCATCAAGTTCGCTCTTTTTCATCATGGCTTCCAGATCATCGGCCATGGTATTAACCTGTTTGGTAAGATTTCTTAATTCTGTAACATCCGTGTCGGGAAGTCTGGCATCCAGAGTACCTTCTGCTAAAAGAGCAGTAACTTTTTCAAGTTCTTCAATGGGCTGTCTTACAAAGGCCGCCGTCTTTTTCATCGATCTGTTTCTGAACCATATGGCGGCTATAACGATTATCACTTCTACTACGGCGGTAATAATTATAACAAGTCTTAAGCTCACACTCATCTTTGCGGAGCTTTCGATTTCTTTTGCTATGTATTCGTTAAGCATACTGTCAACGAGAGCCGCAACGTCTCTGACTTCCACGAGTACCGCTTCGTTTTCCACGACGGGAACATTCGAATCAATATTGTCTCTGATAATATCGACATAGTTTTCGAGCGTTTCCATTGTACGGCCAGCAACCACCAGGGAAAGGCGGTTTTCTTCGCTCGTCTCTTCGGATATCCGCTCCATGGTATCCTCTACATCATGCATCATGACATAGATTTTACTCTCCGCAAAACTTTCACGGCCGCTTATGATATTCCACGCAGCGCCCGGTATGTCTTCGGCAACAACGGTTTTTAAGCCCGCAATGGTCTCCATTCTTAAAATCGAACTGTGATATTCCCACGCATAAAAGAGCATCAGCAAAAGACTGATTATAATAGGGAATACAAGCATAAGAACCATTCTGTGCGAAAGGTCGTTTATTCGCCCGAGTATGCTTTTTTCTTTGCCTGTTCTTTTCATCAATATCCTCTTTCGGGAATCTTGGAGGTATCCATTTCATCGGAAAATACAAGTTCCGAAGGGTGAATTAAAGGCTCAACCGCCTCGCCCGCTTTGAGTTTGAGTGCGGTTTCCATTACTTCTTTGCCCAGTTTCGGAGTACATTCCACAACACAGTTAATTTTGCCTTCTTTTAAAACATCGATGGCTTCCTGTCCGCCGTCTATCGAAATTATAATAATGTCTTTGCCGGGAGCATATCCCGCCTTCTCTATCTCGGGAAGTGCGCCGAGTGTCATTTCGTCATTATGCGAATAAATTACATCTATATCATCACCGTATTCGTCAAGCAGATATCTCATGCATTCGGCACCGCGGCTTTTAAGGAAATCACCGTCAATGCTTTCAAGAATATTCATTCTCGAATCGTTTGCAATCGCATCCGCAAATCCCGCCTGACGCTGTCTCATGGGTGTCGAATTTTCCGTGCCCGTAATCTCCACGATATTAACATGGTCAAGTCCGAGAGCATCGGCTTTTCTTATAAGGTACTCTCCCGCCATGACACCTTCCCTGTAAAAGTCGGCGCCGATAAGGCATGTGGTAAGACCTTCTTTTTCGGTACTAATATCCCTGTCAACGAGAATAACGGGAATACCCGCATCCTTGGCTTCGGTCAGCACATTGTCCCAACCGTCTTCAACTATGGGCGAGAAAGCGATAACATCTACTTTATATGCTATAAATCTTCTGATGGCCGCAATCTGGTTTTCCTGCTTCTGATTGGCATTTTCGAACATCAGATTGATACCGTATTTTTCTGCCTGTTCCTCTATATCCTTGGTATTGCCGATTCTCCATGCACTCTCCGACCCGATCTGAGAAAAACCTAAGATAAGACTTGTCTCGCTTTCCTGATTCGACCCCTTAGTGCATCCCGCGAACAAAGATAACGAAAGCACAAAGCCCGCTGCCATGCAAATATATCTTTTTAATAACCCTTTTTTATGATTTCCCATATCAATTTTCCTCTGAAATACGGAATTATTTTTCCAAATAAAGTATATATTGAAAAGTATTATTTATCAAGAATTCCAAAAAACCATAATAATGTGCTTCTTAATCGTATATATATTATAATGGGATAAAGGAGATTGATTATGCGTAACAGAATAAGAGCTTTGATTTTATGTTTTTCATTTTGTCTTTTAACGGTTTTTTCGGGATGTCAGAATGTAAAAATCATAAAAGAAACAACTGCGGAAACCGCATTTAAGCCGGTTGAATTCGAAAAAGTCGGAAATCATACATATTATCGATCTGATATTTTTAAAACCGATACTATGGAGGCATATAAAAAAGAAAACATCCTGCCTCTTATTGAAGAGGCGGATAAGAGTCTCGATGCAGATGTATTATTAACCAATTTTAACATCTCTATTGTATCCGGAAATATGAGACTGTATGGTTTTCTGATGAGTGACGGAGTTATTTATCAGGAGATTAATCTGTATGCGGATAAGGATAACAATTCCGTATATGCCTGGAGCGAAGAATATAAAGGCGTTACTCTTCCGCAAAAAGGAACACTAATGGACGCCAAGGACTATTATGATGATGTCTTTGATTTGGCCAAAAAACATAAACGTGAAATGTTTATTCAAGGCGCGGAACAGCCGATAAGCGGAGAATATTATATAAAGGGAAATCTTGACGGAACAGTTTATTATGATTTCATAATAAATTATAACAGTGCGGTATGGATTGATGCATACACAGGTGAGATTATTCACACATATTTCTTTAACGGATTATATACTGACTAACATAAAAAAGTGTCGGACGCTTACAAACGTCTGACACTTTTTTTATTTTTCTTTGATTATTTTCTTAAACGGCATTAAGGGAAATCATAAAACTTATGCTTCTTATAAAACTTGTGATCCTCTCGCATCAGCCCCTGCATCTGCCAGATAAGGTCTCTGAATATCTTCATACCGCCGACACCGTAAAAGTTCTTCGGGGGCAGATATCCTTTTTCGACATCATAAAAGAGTGTAGCCGCGAGTTTGTCGATTTCTTTGTCGGGATTGTACTGATTGGTGGCTATGCCCGATAAAGGATTACCTCCTACCTGAGCTCTCGCCTCCATCAGAAGACGAAGATTTTCCTCCGCGTCAAGGCATCCGTCCACGAGATATCCGACGGGCTTACCCATCGTAACAGTACGGTGTCCGTTGCAGAACTGCCTGTCATCAAACATCTTAAAACGGTAACCCATACTGTGATCTTTTATGGTGTAAGCATAAACAGTCGCATCAGCGGACTGTATGTGTTCTCTTAAGAAAGTATCGAAGCCGTCCTTGTAAATACATTTGCCGTCTGCCGCACAGTTAAAGCATCCTAAGCATCCGCCCGTAAAAGGAAACTTACCTATATCGACAATCTCTGTTTCATAAGGAAGTCTTGATTTTAATCTAACGCACATATTTTCCAGGCGGTTGTCCGAAGAATTTGAAAAGTCCGCAACTATTACAATCCTCTTTGATTTATCCGAAGCTCCTGCTTTAAGTTTCAGCGGCTCTGCGAGGGAATTGCATTTCTTTAATTTACCGGGTTTTATGGTTTTGGGCAAATCCCTGGAAAAACCCTCTTTTATATTCCATAATACATTGTCAAAAAATCCGAGTGCCTCTTTCTGACCTTTTTCATGCAAAAGATCTTCCATATCCGCAGACAGTCCGCGGATGATTTTAAAGCCCATGTCATTTAAGTTTTCTTCAATGAAATTATGTGCCGTTATATCATAAAAGTGGAGCGATGTGCTCACCTGTGTGGCATACTTTTCGGAAAAATCGATTCCGCTTTCTTTCATGAGTTCCACAAATCTGTGAAGCTGCGAAGGCACCAAAAAAGTGTACACGGGATAAGAAAAAATAACCAGATCGGCCGCCTTTAAGGGACGCATCCAGAAATCTTTGTCGTTCTCCATTTTTCTTATCTGCTGCCCTACATGGAGTACTTTGTAATTATGGTCGGGAAAATGTTTTTTGATGTATCTGAGTGTACATAAAGTGATACTGTTTTTGCCTGTCGGCGAACCGTTGACAATAAGAATATTCATACCCTCTCCCCCTTGTTAAAAGAAAAATAAAAATACCAGGCACCCGGAAGGCGCCCGGTATAAAATCAATAAATATTAAAGTTCTCTGTTTCTTTCAACGCATGCTTCCACAGCATCCATAACAACACCTCTGAAACCGCCTTCTTCAAGAACCTGAACGGCTGCAATGGTTGTACCTGCGGGTGAGCATACCATATCCTTTAATTCTCCGGGATGTTTGCCGGTCTCAAGCATTAAAGCCGCACTTCCCTTTACTGCGGAAGCTGCGAACTCATAAGCCTTGTCTCTTGTAAGGCCTGCTGCCACACCTGCATCAGCCATGGCTTCAATAAACATAAATACATATGCGGGAGCAGAACCGCTGATGCCTACTACAGCATCCATCTGTGACTCGGTTACTTCAATTGCCTTGCCACATGCGGAGAGAATATTTAAAGCAGTCTTCTTATCTTCTTCGCTTACGTTTTTATTTGCACATACGCCCGTACATCCCTCGCCTATAAGTGCGGGAGTGTTGGGCATACATCTTACTATCTTCATATCGGAACCGATATTCTCTTCAAGCCATGCAACAGTCTTTCCGGCAGCAATCGAAATAACAAGTGTATCCTTGTTCCATGAATTCTTAATTTCCGCAAGCATACCGCCCATAAACTGAGGCTTAACCGCAAGCAGAACAACATCCGAATTTGCAAGAACTTCTTTGTTATCAGAAGCGGTCTTAATTCCGTATTTTTCGTTTGCTTTATTTTTCATATTATCGTTTACGTCAAAGCCGATAATATTTTCTTTTTCAACTATTCCTTTTGAAACGATTCCTCCTAAAATCGCTCCACCCATATTTCCGAGTCCGATAATTCCGATACGCATTTTTTATATCTCCTTTTATTGTTTTTCTGTTTTATTTTTTAATGCCCGCACTCCATGCTGATACCATAATTTTTCTTATGGCATCAAAAGCATCCATTCCGTTTTCAGGCATTGCTTCCGAAGTGATTCTGTAATACTCGTCGCCCTGAGAAAATCTTACCACATATTTTTTTCCGTTAATTCCGATTTCATCCTTCCATTTGGTCATCTTATACTTTTTAACAGCCTTCATACAATCATCAAAAGTAGAAGCCGGAACCAGGCGTGCATAGGATTTTTCAGGTTCACCATCCGGTGTTTCATATCTTATGAGAATCAGGTATCCGTTATAATCACATGTATAAAGCACATATTCTTCGGAATCGTTACCCCCGACGGTTGCCACAACCGCCTCGTAATAATCAAATACGATATTATCTCCTACGGCACTGTTTATAAGATCTTCTTCTGTAATATCGAGTGATTCAACATCAGCTATCGGTTCGTTTTTATTCACTATATTGTTAACCTCAGCATTAGCATTAACATCGTTGTCTTTATTGCTAACAGGCTTTTCGCATCCAAACAGTGGAACCATCATAATCACCCCAAGTATAATTCCAAATACTTTAAAAACAGATTTCATAAAAGCTCCCTTGGTTTCCCTTTTAATACATTCATATCTTATCACATTATGAAGAAAAATAGAATTTTAAATTAATTCAAGAGTCACCTTAAAAGCAATCATCCTCTCGGTCTCGCTTGAATCAAACTTAATTACATAAGCCTGCATTTCCTGATCTGTGGAAACGATTGTGCCTTCTCCGAGAATCATATGCTTTACCCTGCTGCCCTCGGGGAAAAGATCGCTCTTGTCTTTTATGAGGAGTTTGTCGGAAAGTTCGACATATTCTTTGGTTTCTTTTATGAGGGCGTCGTTGGGTTCGTTTATATATTCAAGGTACTGTTTTTCGATATCAAATAAAAATCTCGAAGGGAAGCGCGGCGAACCGTCGAAGTTTCTGCCCATGGCTTCGGTCAAAAAGAGTTTGTCTTTGGCACGGGTAATTGCGACAAACGCAAGACGTCTTTCCTCTTCCATCGCAACCTGTGTGCGGATTTTCTTTGAAGGAAAAATTCCTTCGTTTAAGCCGCAGATAAATACATTTTTAAACTCCAGACCTTTGGCCGCATGAATGGTCATAAGCTTGACACGGTCCTTGGTGTCCTCGAGATCCGTATTGGTATAAAGTGCAATGTGCTTTAAATAACTGTCGAGGTTGGTCTCTTCGCCACAGGTTACTTCATAGTCATAAACTGACTGCTTAAGCTCCGCGAGATTGTCAAGTCTCTCCTGTGCACCCTCGGTTCGCAAAACTTCCTCGTATCCGCTTAACTCAAGAACCTTGGTTAAAAGTTCGGATATACTTTTCGTCTCGAGATTCTCGGAAAGTTTGTCAATCAGTTCCAGAAACTCAACTGCTTTGGTGCCCTTAAATACCGGATTGTCGATATTCGCCTTAAGAGCGTTAAAAAGAGTCGTGTGGCTGTTTTCACTTGCTTCCTCTAAAAACTTAATACGTCTCTCACCCATATTTCGCTTGGGCGTATTGATAACGCGCTTGAATGCCAGATCGTCCGCCGAAACCAGCATTCTGAGGTAGGAAAGCGCAACCTTTATTTCAACACGGTCGTAAAACTGAACGCCGCTGTAAATGACATAAGGAATCTGCTTCGTAAACAGAGCGTTTTCGAGACTTCTTGTCAGAAAATGCGATCTGAAAAGAATTGTCATGTCTTTGTAGTTTTCATTGTTCTTTTCTTTTAACTCTGTTATTTTTTCGGCTATAAAATCAGCCTCATCATCCGCGTTCTTCGCAAAGTAAGCAGCCGTATTGTCTCCGTCGCCTCTTACGGATACAAGATTTTTTTCTTCCCTGTATTTATTCTTTTTTATGAGCGAATTTGCAACATCGATGATGCTTTTAACCGAACGGTAATTATCGTTCATCATGACTGTCTTCGTACCCTTGAACTTTTTGTCAAAGTCTAAAAGATAATGGATGTCCGCGCCGCGCCATGTATAAATCGTCTGGTCGGGGTCGCCTACCACGAAGAGGTTTTTATGATAATCCGAGAGTACTTCCATTAAGTCATACTGCGGCTTGTCGATATCCTGAAACTCGTCGATCATGATGTACATGAGTCTTTTCTGCCATTTTATGCGGGATTCCTCGCTTACCTTGAATGTGTAAAGCGTGAAGATAATAAGATCGTTATAATCGAGTCCGAAACATTTCTTTTCCTGATAGAGATAACCATAAAAGATAATATCCTTGGGCGTAATTGCCGAGTCATATTTTTCTTTTAGTGTCTCAAGCGACATGTCAAACATGTCGATGTAATAGTCCGGACGTTCGAAGAGTTTTAACATCTCAATCATATCGCGTGCCTTCGAGAAAGTCATATCGCGAAGAGAAAGGTTCCTTTCCTCGTAAATGACCGAAAGCATGGAATCGATGTCGGAGTTGTCCAAAACAAGAAAAGACTTCGGGTAATTAAACACGAAGCTTTCTTCTTTTAAAACGTTTGCACAGAAACCGTGGAAAGTGTTGATGTATCCGGTGTCTCTGTCACCCGTTAACATATGAATACGCTGCCTCATTTCGTTGGCAGCCTTGTTTGTAAAAGTCACGCAAAGAATATTGCCGGCCGGAATGCCGACTTCATTTACAAGATATGCAAATCTGTGCGTAAGCGTTCTCGTCTTACCGCTTCCCGCACCCGCTATTACGCGCACATATCCTTCGGTGGTTGTAACCGCTTCTTTCTGAGAAGAATTTAATTTATCAAGTATCTGTTCTGCCATATGATATACCTTTTACCCCATATAGATGCATTATATCATAAAGCGAACAAAGTTTCGAGTATTTTTCCTGTAATTTTATAAGAATATTGTTCATACGCTCATTCTTACCAGACAGTAATAGAAATTCTGTCGGAACCTTTTGAAAACTTAACTTCCCCCGAAGAAGTTTTGCATTTATACAACTCTTCGTCTATGCCTTCTTCAGGATCAAAACCGATTTGAATCATATCGGGCGAAGGATGTTTTTTGACTATGGTAAGGCCCGTTATGTCTATGCCGTCATGCTGATAGGTTTCCATTTTAAAAGTACCGCCTGTGATATATAAGGTTCCTGTCAGAACAAGGTGTCCGCCCTTTCCGACACAGATTGCATCGTAATCCATATTAGGAAGCGTGCATTCTCCGATATCCATTGTTACATCGGTGCAGATATAATAAAAATTATTTGAGGTCTGCCCTGTGAGACTGTGATATTCTCCGTTAGTGAAAACCTCATTAAGAACCTTTGTCTCTTTTTCATTTCTTGCCCCGTAATCATCACGCGGTCCGATTACCTTTAATAATATCTCGTTATCTTTGACCTCATATTCGCAGTAAGGATCGAAAAACGAAGAATTCTTTTCATTTCTTTCAACATTTTGAGGATATTCAAACAACTCGGGAATTATTATACTGCTCTGAGGAGTACCTTTTATTCTCACTATATCTACGATTGAATTCTGAGTATTCCAGTAGGCCTCTTCTTCGGTCTCGCCGGGTCTCGGCCCTTCGGGTTTAAGCTTAGTCGCAGATTCCATATCTACGGTAAGACCTGATAAATC
>CACWZK010000029.1 GCA_902765365.1 uncultured Lachnospiraceae bacterium | reverse complement strand
ATTCCGAAGGAGAAGAGCCTTACCGTAAAGTAGTTATCACATTAAAGAAATAAGACCTAAGTCTGCTTCGGCAGCCTTTTGTTTTAAACTCTCAAAGGTTGTTGAACAGAATATATGCATCATTTATTGTGGTAATGGAGCATATACTCTGCTCAACAACGGCACGTTGAGTACTAAGTTCGCTTTATCACTCACAAACCCGACCGTTTCTGCGGAACTCGCTTCGCTCAGACAGTCCTCGAAACGGTCTGTTCGTGATTTTGCTCACTAAGTACTCACGGCAAATTGTTGTTTTCACAGAGCATATGCTCCATTATTAATTCAGGTATTGAGCATATATTCTGTTCGACAACATACAAAGTTTTCACAGAGCATATGTCCCATTTTTAATTCGGATATCGGGCATATATTTTGTTCAATAACGGCACGTTGGAGATTGGTATTGGTATGGATACAATTACAGCCATATGTACGGCGCTTTCACCTTCGGGAATCGGAATTATAAGGGTTTCGGGTGATGATGCAGTTACAATTACAGATAAGATTTTTAAGGGTGCGGATAAGAAAAAGCTTGCGGAGTCCGAGTCGCATACAATTCATTACGGTCACATTGTTGACGGTGATGAGATTGTGGATGAAGTGCTGGTTATGCTTATGAAAGCTCCGAGATCTTATACGACTGAAGATGTTGTTGAGATTGACTGTCATGGCGGAATACTGGTGCTTAAGAAAGTTTTTAATCTGATAGTCGCTAACGGAGCACGTCCTTCCGAACCGGGTGAGTTTACAAAGAGAGCTTTTCTTAACGGAAGAATAGATTTAACCGGTGCCGAAGCAGTAATGGATTTAATATCTGCAAAGAGTGATCTTGCAAGAAAGAATTCGGTAACGGTTCTTAACGGTGTTTTATATAAGAAAATAAAAAGTATAAGAGAAGAAATTCTTTTATCGATTGCAAGAATAGAAGCCGCACTTGATGATCCCGAACATATGTCGCTTGACGGATATGAAGAAGAGCTTAATGAAAATATCAAAAAGATTCAGGCTGACATAAATGTATTAATCAAGTCATATGATAACGGTAAGATTATTAAAGAAGGTATCAATACTGCGATTGTAGGTAAACCAAACGCCGGCAAATCTTCTATTTTAAATATGTTTTTAAATGAAGAAAGAGCCATAGTAACAGAGATAGCAGGTACCACAAGAGATACTCTCGAAGAGTCGGTAAATATAGGCGGCATTACTTTAAATCTTATTGATACGGCAGGCATCAGAGAATCGGATGATCTTGTTGAAAAGATAGGAATTGAACGTTCTTCAAAAGCAATCGAAAAAGCTGATTTGGTTTTATTTGTTACCGATTCATCCAAAGATCCCGACAGTGAAGATGATAAAATTATCTCAATGCTTGGAGAAAAGAAAACAATATGTCTTTTAAATAAACAGGATCTTAAGCAGGAGATGACTGTTCAGGAGATAAAATCTCATTTTGAGGATATTGAAATAAAACCCGAATTTTTAAAGATAAGTGCTTCAACAGGTGAAGGCAAAGAAGAACTGATAGAACTGATTAAAGGTATGTTCTTTAACGGAGATCTTTCATTTAATGATGAGGTAATGGTTTCCAATCTTCGCCAGAAAAATGAACTGATTAAAGCAAATGAAGCATTGACAAAAGTAATGGAATCAATAGAAAACGGAATGCCCGAAGATTTTCTTTCGATAGATTTGATGAGTGCATATGCATCTTTAGGCGAAATAATCGGTGAAGAAGTAAACGACGATCTGGTTGACAAGATTTTCTCGGAATTCTGCATGGGTAAATAATAAAGTAATGAAATATACAATAAGAAAAGCAGAAAAAAGCGATGAAAAAAGAATTTGCGATTTGTTCATCGAAATGCTTAAAACAATTTACAATACCGAAGACGTAAAAGGCTACGAAGACGGCGATCTTAATCATTATTTTGAAGAGAATGAAAACGTTATTTTTGTGGCAGAATCGGAAAACGCAGTCATTGGTTTTCTTTCCGTGGAAGTTCATCGCGATGAACATGAGTATATTTATCTGGATGATTTCAGCGTTTCGAAGAATTATCGCGGAAACGGAATCGGTAATTCTCTTTTAAAAGAAGCCGAGGAATACGGTAAATCCGTTAAAGTATCCGCATCTTTGCTTCACGTTGAAAAGACAAACGAAAGAGCATTTAACTTTTATAAAAGAAACGGATATGACGTTTTTGAAGAGCAGGATAACAGACTCTTACTGATTAAAGAGTTTTAAAATAAAAGATTATCAGGTAAAAATGTTTGTTGCTTGTTTTTGAAAATATTTTTGATGGAAAAAATGAAAAAGATAAAAACGAGTGCTGATATTTGGAATTAACAAAAAAATGGAAAACAACAAGAACAATCTGACAATAGAAACTGACGTATGTGTCATCGGTGCAGGTCACGCAGGATGCGAGGCTGCTTTGGCATGCGCAAGACTCGGACTGAATACCGTTATATTTACGGTATCTGTTGAAAGCATAGCTCTGATGCCCTGCAATCCGAATGTCGGGGGAACCAGCAAGGGCCACCTGGTAAGAGAACTCGATGCACTTGGCGGAGAGATGGGCAAGAATATCGACAAGACTTTTATCCAGTCAAAGATGCTTAATCTTTCAAAAGGTCCGGCGGTTCATTCCTTAAGAGCACAGGCGGATAAAGCAAATTATTCGCATGCAATGAGAGAAACTCTTGAAAATCAGGAAAATCTTACCATCAAGCAGGGTGAGGTCTGCGAGATTCTTTTTGACGAAAACGGTGACGAAAAAATCATCAAAGGTGTTCGTATTTTCACCGGAACAACTTATCTTTGCAAGGCAGTAATTATCTGCTCCGGCACATATTTAAATGCCAGATGTTTATGCGGCGAAGCGATTACATACACCGGTCCTAACGGTCTGCAGGCAGCAACGCATTTGTCGGAATCTTTAAACGCTATGGGCGTTACGCTTAGAAGATTTAAGACCGGAACGCCTGCAAGAATGGATAAAAGAAGTCTTGATTTTTCGAAGATGGAAGAGCAGAAAGGTGATGAAAGAATTATTCCTTTTTCATTCTCCACCAATCCCGACGATATCCAGAAAGAACAGGTTTCCTGTTACTTAACATATACAAACGAAGAAACTCATAAAATAATCAAAGCCAACCTTGACCGTTCTCCCATTTATGCGGGAATTATCGAAGGTACGGGTCCGAGATACTGCCCTTCGATTGAAGACAAGGTTGTTAAATTTGCAGACAAGGAAAGACATCAGGTTTTTATCGAGCCTGAAGGATTATATACCAATGAAATGTATGTCGGAGGCATGAGTTCTTCGCTTCCAGAAGACGTTCAGCTTGCAATGTATCGAACCGTACCCGGAATGGAAAACTGTAAGATTGTACGAAACGCCTATGCCATCGAATATGACTGTTTAACACCCGGACTTTTAACTTTATCACTTGAGATAAAAGGTGTGTCCGGACTTTTCTCGGCAGGTCAGTTTAACGGATCTTCCGGATATGAGGAAGCTGCGGCGCAGGGTCTTATCGCAGGTATCAATGCTGTAAGAAAGATACAGGGAAAAGAGCCTGTTATTTTGGATCGAAGCGAAGCATATATCGGAGTTTTGATTGACGATCTTGTTACCAAAGAAAATCTTGAGCCCTACAGAATGATGACTTCAAGAGCAGAATACAGACTTCTTTTAAGACAGGACAATGCGGATTTCAGACTTCGTAAAATCGGTTATGAAGTCGGACTTGTAACCAAAGAACAATATGATTATGTGCTTTATAAAGATGAGAAAATAACCGCCGAAGTTGAGAGACTTAAAAATACTTTTGTAGGTTCGGCGACAAGAAATCAGGAGTATCTTGAAACACTCGGTTCGGCTCCTCTTCGTACAGGTACATCTTTAGCGGAACTTCTTTGCAGACCTGAGATTACATATGAAAATCTTTCATTCTTCGATAAAGAAAGAGAGCCTTTATCCGATGATATAATCGAGCAGGTTTGCATCAGAATAAAATACGAAGGCTATATCGAAAGACAGGAAAGACAGGTCGCTGCATTTAAAAAGATGGAAAAGAAACTTATACCCGAAGATATCGACTATGATGAAGTTTCTTCATTAAGACTTGAAGCCAGACAGAAGTTAAAACTTTTTAAACCGAGGTCAGTCGGACAGGCTTCAAGAATAAGCGGTGTTACGCCTGCGGATGTTTCCGTGCTTTTGATATATCTTGCATCCATCGGAAAATAGTATTGAGGCAGAAGCAATGAAAAAATAGGAAATATTGATAATGATAAACCATTATTTTCCATGAACTGATGCATTGATTTATATGTCCCATTTATTGGACATATAAAATGATATAATAAAAAATATAATATTATTCGTGTCTTCAAATTATTTTTTGAAAACATTTATGGAAGAGGAAAAAATGATTTCACAGATTAATGACATTGAAGAAAAAATGAGAATTGCGAGACTTATTCTGGAGTCTCTTTTTGACTGGTTTGAAATACCCGAGACCAGAGAACAATACATTAAAGACAGCGCTGACGAAATTATGGTCGCAGCTTACGAGGACGATAAACCGATCGGATTTTTATGTCTTAAAGAAACAGGCAAAGATACCGTGGAACTCGCTGTAATGGGCGTGCTGCAGGATTATCACAGAAAAGGTGTCGGAAAATCTTTGTTTAAATATGCAAAAGAAATTGCTATTGAAAAAGGTTATTCGTTTATGCAGGTTAAGACAGTTAAGATGGGTGTTTATGAAGATTATGACAAGACCAATCTTTTCTATCAGTCCCTCGGATTTAAAGAGCTTGAAGTATTTCCTCTTTTATGGGACGAAGCAAATCCCTGTCAGATTTATGTGATGTCTTTAAAATAAAAAGTTATAATTCGATTTTTTGTCTGTTAAATTTTTTCAAAAAGTTTAAATTTATATGTCCAATAAATGGGACATATAAATTATTCTTTTCAAAATCAGTTTATGTGATTTTTTCTTACGGAATTGTTTGAACAGCAGCCGGAGTATTTCACTTTTGTTTATTTGATGAGGTTATATGAATCAGTTTGTTAATGATTTAAAAGAATGGAATATTGTTCTGTCCGACGAGCAGCTTAATCTTTTTGACAGATATAAAGATTTGCTTCTTGAGTGGAATGAAAAGATCAATCTTACTGCCATTACGGATGTTGATGAAATATATAAGAAACATTTTCTTGATTCTTTATCCCTTATTAAATGTATCAATGATTTGGGTGATGTAAATTATACTCTGCTTGATATGGGAACCGGTGCAGGTTTTCCGGGTATACCTTTAAAAATTGCATTTCCCAATCTTAATATTTCTTTGGCCGATTCGCTTAACAAAAGAATTGATTTTTTAAATATTGTTATAGATGAATTACATCTTGAAAATATTAATGCCATTCATGCCAGAGCCGAAGAACTCGGTCATGATTCAAAGTACAGAGAAAAGTTTGACCTGGTTGTATCAAGAGCTGTTGCCAACTTAAGTGTCTTAAGTGAATACTGTATTCCTTTTGTAAAAGTTGACGGATTATTTGTTTCATATAAATCGGGTAATTCCACCGAGGAAATAACTCAATCCAAAAATGCTGTAGGTATGCTTGGGGGTAAGATTATTAATACCGTGGATTTTATTCTTCCCGGTTCTGATTTTTCGAGAAGTAATGTCTGCATAAAAAAGATCAAACAGACCGAAGACAGATTTCCCCGCAAGGCCGGAACTCCGTCAAAGAAACCTTTATAAAAAAATTGCTTTGTCAGCAGGGTATAAATATATCGTCTGAAAAAAACGTTTTTATTTTTTTGAAAGCTTATGTTAAGATTAAGACCATACAAAAATTGTGATGCGAATTACATAGTTTCCTGGTGTAACTCCAAAGAGATTTTTTCTTTTTGGGGTGGAGAACGATTTGGTCAATTTCCAATCAGCCCCGAAATTATTAATGATAAATATTTTAATCATAACGGTGACTGCATTGAGGAAGATAATTTCTATCCTTTAACCGCCGTAGATGATGACGGACCTGTCGGACATTTTATTATCAGATATATTAATGGCGATAATCGTATTCTAAGATTTGGATGGGTTATTGTAGATGATAAAAAGCGCGGTCAAAAGATCGGCCGGCATATGCTTAAGCTTGGCCTTAAATATGCATTCGATATCTTGGATGCCGAAAGGGTTACCATAGGTGTATTTGAGAATAATCTTTCTGCTCTTCATTGTTATTTATCCTGCGGCTTTCATAAATCTGCGATTTTAGAAGATTCTGTTTGTGAATGCAATGGGGAAGAAACCGGGGTTTTGGAACTTGAAATTCTTAAAGATGAGTTTATTTTCGAATCTTAATTTTTCTTAGTAATCTACATATAGTTGTTTCACGTGAAACATTTTTTCGGAGAAATGCAGTTTTATCTATATAATGTTTCACGTGAAACAATTATCCACTACATTTTGCCTTTTCGTGTGAAACATTTTTTGAGTTTATCTATATATAGTCTTATTACTATCCATTTATTATTTCTTATATATTTTTTTAAAATCACGACTGTGTTAGAATGAAGTAAATTATTATTTGGAGTAAATGAATGAAGATTATTTTGTGCAGTGCATGTGATGTTCCGAAGCTCGCGGAAATGAACAAGTACTTAATAGAGGATGAAAAAAGTGATAACCATATGCATTTGGTAGAACTAGAGCACAGGATGAGTGAGTTCCTGGATAGGGAGTATAATGCATATTTGTTTATTGAAGAAGAAAAAGTTGTTGGATATGCTTTGGTAAAATATCTTCCGGACGGATATTATTTAAGACAGTTTTTCATCGACAGGGATTTTAGACGCAGACATCTGGGTACCGCCGCTTTCAATGAACTTTTAAAAGAATTGAACGCGGAAAGTATCATCATTGATTGTCTGCCATGGAATGAAGCCGGTCTTTCCTTCTGGAAAAGTCTCGGATTTAAAGAGGCAGCAATCACGATGAAGTTAAAGAAATCCTGATTGCAAACTTGTAATTCTGAAAACGTCTTTGTTTAATATTTTTTGGAGATCTGTATTTATAAAAGGAGACGTTCTGTATGTTTGGAATAAAGAAAAAGTCAGATATTAATATAGAATATGATCCCGATAAACAGTATGCTGTGATTCGCAGTTCCATATGTACCGGCGAAAAGGTGGCCGGCTTTAAGAATTATTCGGACGGTCATTTTACTGAAGTTATGCTCATAAAGAGTCCTAAAGATGAAGAGATTTTCAGGGAAACCTATCATCTTGAATCGATAAAGACAGAATATTAAGGCGAATAAATCTATATGTTGAAATCGATTCAGTAAAATCAATATCTATATATAGTTGTTTCACGTGAAACATTTTTTGAGACCTGAAAGACATTTGACTATATAATGTTTCACGTGAAACATTTTTATACAATATTTTGATAAAGAATCGTGAAACAAAAAAACAGTCTGGTATATATCTAGTATGTTTCATGTGAAACAAAAGTTTTAATTACATCTATATTTAGTGCATAAATTATTTTTGAAGGAGAAAAACATGACTGAGGATATTTCAATACAAAACAGTAATAACTGGTTCAGATACAGAACAGGAGCATTTGTAGAACATGAGGGGAAATATCTTTTCATAGATTCTGCCTTCGGCGACTATTATTATATGATAGGCGGAGCGGTACATATCGGTGAAACATCCGGCGAATGCATAGAAAGAGAAGTATTGGAAGAATCGGGAATCAAAGCGAAAGCCGAAAATCTATGCGTTGTCTGTGAGAATTTCTTTGACGGAAAAGGCGGGGCAATAGAAGGAAAGGATTGTCATGTCCTGGAATTCTACTACAGGATGAAAGTTGAAGATATAAACGGTCTCAGAAAGGAAAACGATGAAGGCGAAAAACTCGTCTGGTTAAGCATGGATGAGATAAAGAAATCAAACATCAAACCCTCTTTTATACCGGAGAGAATAGAAGAAATAATGTCTGCGACACATCCTCTTCACATAATTGAGGACAGGGACAGAAGTAAAAAAGCACCATTATAAAAGAAAATAAATATGAAAATTGGAAGTATTTTATATAGATAAAGAATTCCAATAATGTTATTATGAATAAGCCGACAAAAAGTTTAACGTGAAACCACTTTTTGAAAAGACAAAAAAAGGGGAAAAGGAGATTAATATGGGCAGAGTTATAGCCATAGCCAATCAGAAAGGCGGAGTAGGAAAGACCACAACAGCCATTAACCTGGCAGCTGCTGTTGCTAAAAAAGGAAAGAAAGTACTTTTGATAGACATAGATCCTCAGGGAAATGCTACCAGCGGATTCGGTATAGATAAGAATGAACTCGACAATACAGTTTATGAACTGATCCTCGGAGAAAGCCCTATAAAGCAATGTATCATTCCCGATGTGTATGAGAATCTGTCAATTATTCCCGCAAATGTAAATCTGGCAGGAGCAGAGATTGATTTAATAGATATAGACAAAAAGGAATTTGTTTTAAAGAACGAAGTAGACTGGATAAAGGATCAGTACGATTATATTTTCATCGACTGCCCTCCTTCGCTTTCCATGCTTACCGTTAATGCAATGACCACTGCAGAAAGTGTACTGGTTCCCATCCAGTGCGAGTTCTACGCAATGGAAGGATTAAGCCAGTTAATCCATACGGTCAACCTCGTAAAAGAAAGACTCAACCCTGTTCTTACAATGGAAGGTGTTGTATTTACCATGTATGATTCCAGAACAAATCTTTCTCAGGACGTAGTTGATTCAGTCAAGGAAGCTTTGGAAGAGAGAATATTCGAGACAACCATTCCGAGAAATGTAAGACTTGCGGAAGCTCCCAGTTACGGAAAGCCGATTATTGATTACGATCCCAAATCCGCAGGAGCCGAGAGTTATCTTAAACTTGCAGATGAGTTGTTAAGAATCAGATAAAGAAACCTGTTTTACATGAAACCAAATCATGTTTATCACAGTAAAATAGTAATGCAAAATAAAAGAAATTATAGTATAATTTTGAAAGTATATTTTAGGGGGTAAGACAGTATGGCCGGTCTTAACAAAAGCACAACCAAGGGTGCTGTAAAAGAAAAGGGTTTAAACAAAAAAAGAGGAGTTGATTTACTCATCAAGGCAAAAGATGATACAGCTGTAAGTGAAAAATACAAAAACAGCATTGTCATGATGAACATTTCCAAGGTTGAACCCAACCGTAACCAGCCTCGTAAAAACTTTAATGAAGATGCGTTAAACGAACTCGCAGATTCCATTAAAGAGCACGGAATCATTGAACCTCTGATTGTTCAGGACAGAAAGTCTTACTATGAAATAATTGCAGGTGAGAGAAGATGGAGAGCCGCAAATATAGCAGGTCTTACCGAAGTCCCCATCATTATCAAGGATCTTACCGAACAGGAAATCGTAGAGATTGCTCTCATTGAAAATATCCAGAGAGAGGATTTAAATCCCATCGAAGAAGCTCAGGCTTATAAAAGACTGATTGACGATTTTAATCTTAAGCAGGACGAAGTAGCCGATAAGGTTTCAAAGAGCCGTACAGCCATCACCAATACGATGAGACTTTTAAAGCTTTGTCCGGATGTTCAGCAGATGGTAATCGATGAAATGATTTCCGAAGGACATGCGAGAGCATTGCTCGGAATTGAAAATGCTCAGGTTCAGACCGAACTTGCCCAGCAGGCATTTGACCAGAAGATGAGTGTTAGAGAAATCGAAAAACTCGTCAGAAATATCGGCAAAGAAAAGAAAGCGAAAGCCAAAAAGGACGAGCAGATTTCCATAGCATACAAGGAATACGAAAACAAATTAAAAGAAAAACTCGGAACCAAAGTTAATATCTCCCTTAAAGAGAACGGAGCCGGAAAAATCGAAATAGATTTTTATTCAAACGACGATTTCGAAAGAATTATCGAATGTATTAAATAAAAAAGTCGTGGTTTACATAACATGACAATGAGGTAATTGATGGAAAGCGCATTTTTAAATAAGATAGGACTCGGCAATTTAGATATCGGGTACCTGTTTCTGATACTTTTTATCCTCTTGATTATTTTAATCATCGGTGTGGGATATATCATTTATGAAAACATCAAATTCAGAATAGCATATAAAAAATTCATGAAGGGTTCCACAGCCGACAGCCTGGAAGAAAAGATTTTCCAGATGTGCGAGGAACAGGATTCACTTAGAAAGCTTGGCATCAAGCATTCCAGGGAAATAAAAGAACTCTATGCAAAACATCAGTCGGCATTCCAGAAAGTCGGTCTCGTAAAATATGATGCATTTAAAGAGATGGGCGGAAAGTTAAGTTTCTGTCTGGTGCTTTTGGATGAGAACGATACAGGTATTTTAATCAATTCCATTCACAACACTTCCGGATGCTTCTGTTATTCAAAGAAGATCAAAAACGGAAAGTGCGATATCGTTTTAGGTGAAGAGGAACAACTTGCAGTAGATAAGGCAACAAGAAGGAAGATGAAAATAGCCAAAGCACTTCCTGACAATGTTGAGTCTGACAAAGACTGATAAACAAAATAGTGGGGGGAAACAATGACAAACGAATTTTTTAGAAGCTTTAAGGCAATAATAATCGCAATCGCACTGACAATCATCACAGCAATTGTGGGATGGATATTTGTAACTAACACTTTAAGCCTGAAAAAAACGCCGATTAATATTTCCGATACTTCTTTTGACTGGAGCAGTCTGAAAGCCGGAGATCATGTTGTAGGTGATATCCAATATTCGCCGGGTTATTTTATGTACACCCAGAGAAGCGGCGGTTATGAAGAGTCCAGGGACTATGTTATTACCGATTATGCCAAATGGGACGGCGAGTACAGTTATTACTACATGATGTCAACAAAAGTATATAACGGCGATTTTGACAGGTGGGAAAGTCTCGCAAACCCGAGTGACGGAAAGACTATCCATATTGAAGGCGTGTTGAAAAAAATTAATTCCCAGCAAAAATCTTATCTTGAACATACATTGAGAGACGCAGGTTTTTCAAGTGAAGAGATAAACTCTGCTGTGATTCCGCTGATGGTCTTTCAGACAAACAAGAATAACAACTTAATCTTCCTCATTATAATGGTTGCATGCGGACTTATCGTAATTGCATTCTGGTTTGGCATAATCAAAGCATTCAGAACCAAGGAAGATTACTCGGATGATTATTTAAGCAGGGACGATGCAATCAGCAGATATTACGGCAATAATTCTGCAAACGATGCCGATACCGGATACAGCGGAAGCCCTTACAGTTACTACGAAAAACAGGAAGCGCAAAATGCCGAAAACGGAGGTGCGCAGCAGACGAACCCTCAATGGGACGGCACCGGTTACGGCACTAATTCTGCAACCGACAACGAGGCATTTAATCAGTTCAGTGGATATACAAGCGGAAAAACCCTTTCGGCACCTTCAGAACAGGAAGCAGGTGGCGAAGAGCAGCCGAAGTTTTGGGTTAAAAAATAATTTATAATTTATAAGGAGTTATAAAAATGATAGACATTAAGTTTTTAAGAGAGAATCCTGAAGTAGTTAAGAAAAACATCGAAAACAAATTCCAGTTTGACAAGCTTCCCCTTGTAGACAAGGTAATAGAACTTGACGAGCAAAGAAGAAAAACTCAGCAGGAAGCCGACAATCTCAAGGCAAGCAGAAACGCTATTTCTAAGCAGATCGGCGCACTGATGGCTCAGGGCAAAAAAGAAGAAGCCGAAGAAGTTAAGAAGCAGGTTGCAGAAAAT
The DNA here is from genome assembly GCA_902765365.1 of uncultured Lachnospiraceae bacterium. Lineage (GTDB taxonomy): Bacteria > Bacillota > Clostridia > Lachnospirales > Lachnospiraceae > UBA3766. Next base: position 3,948 of record CACWZK010000029.1, on the reverse strand, counting down.
GCAAAGAGACTCGAAGAACTTGATGTAAAGCAGAAGGAACTCGAGGAAGAAACCACCAAGATTATGATGGTAATTCCCAACATCATCGACCCTTCGGTTCCCATCGGAAAAGACGATACGGAAAATGTGGAAGTAACAAAATACGGCGATCCTGTAGTTCCCGATTTTGAAATTCCTTATCATACCGAAATCATGGAAAGATTCAACGGAATCGACCTTGATGCTGCAAGAAGAGTAGCAGGAAACGGTTTCTACTATCTTCAGGGTGACATCGCAAGACTTCACTCGGCAGTTATTTCTTACGCAAGAGATTTTATGATCGACAGAGGATTTACATACTGCGTACCTCCTTTTATGATCAGAAGCAATGTAGTTACAGGCGTTATGAGCTTCGCCGAAATGGATGCCATGATGTACAAGATTGAAGGTGAAGATCTTTATCTTATAGGTACTTCGGAGCATTCGATGATCGGTAAGTTTATCGATACAATCATTCCCGAGGAAGAACTTCCCAAGACCCTCACAAGTTACTCGCCTTGCTTCAGAAAAGAAAAAGGCGCTCACGGCATCGAGGAAAGAGGCGTTTACAGAATTCACCAGTTCGAAAAACAGGAAATGATTGTAGTCTGCCATCCCAACGATTCCAAGATGTGGTTCGACAAATTATGGCAGAACACGGTTGATCTTTTCAGATCGATGGATATTCCCGTCAGAACTCTTGAGTGCTGCTCGGGTGATTTGGCAGACCTTAAGGTTAAATCGTTCGACGTTGAAGCATGGTCGCCCAGACAGCAGAAGTACTTCGAAGTCGGAAGTTGCTCGAATTTAGGCGATGCTCAGGCAAGAAGACTTAAAATCAGAGTAAACGGCAAAGACGGTTCCAAGTACTTTGCACATACATTAAACAACACAGTAGTTGCTCCTCCCAGAATGCTCATCGCATTCCTTGAAAACAACCTTCAGGCAGACGGTTCGGTGAGAATTCCCGAAGTACTCCGTCCTTACATGGGAGGAATGACCGAGATCAGATAATTATGAACAGATATTTCAGAGCCATAGGCTTTTTGAACAATTTCTCAATACAGGAATACGAAAAAATGGTGGAAGACATAATCTTCCGCCCGGAAGGCTCTGCGATTGCCGACAATTTGCAGGCAAAATATCTGATTCTCGACAAAAATCTTGATTGTGGCGAGAATATCGGTATCTGTGCCAGAATCATAAAAGATTCAAAAGGCAATATTCACAGGGATACGGTTTTTCCGTATTTCAGAAGCGACGAATTCATCGAGCACGAGTACGTTTCGTTTGAAAAAAAGATAAGCGGCGAAGAATTCCTCGGAGTATACGAAGATTTAAATCTCGGAGAGAACATTTTCTTTTATGTTCAAAACGTGGATGAGCTCTTCAAGAAGAAAAATCTTAAAACCATCAAATGTTCGGTTGCAGTTTCCGGATTATCCATTGCGGGAAATGTGATTCTGCCCATAAAAAAGAATGATGCGCAGAGAGAAGACGCCAAGGAGTTTAACAAAAAAAGAGTCAATCTTTTAAACAAGGCAAACGACGGCGATCATAATGCGTTCGCAACGGTAAGATATGACGATATTTTAACAAATGTAACTGTTTCCGAGCAGGTATTTGTTGAATCGATGGATATTTATACCGTGGTTGATTCGTCTTTTATCCCCTGCGGCGCCGAATGTGATTTGTATTCGGTTCTCGGGGAAATAGTTGATTTCAAAACCGTCAAAAACGTGGTCAGCGATGAAAACGTTTATGTTTTGAAAGTATCGGTAAAAGGTGTGGTGTTAACAATCTGCATCAATGAAAAAGATTTATTCGGCGAGCCCCAGATTGGTTTCCGTTTCAAGGGAACCGTCTGGCTGCAGGGCCGTGTAAATATTTTATAATTTTTGTAAGTCCACGTAGCTCAGCTGGATAGAGCACTCGCCTCCTAAGCGAGGGGTCGTGCGTTCGAATCGCATCGCGGACGTAAAAAACATAAACACCCACAAAAAGGGTGTTTATATTTTTATAAAGCAATAGACATATGTGTCCGGGTATGAAAATACGGCATTTCTCGCTTTGTGTCGTGTTAAAAATTCCGGCAGAAATCTACAATTACGTCATGAAAGGAGGAAAAATCCTTGGATCAGAAAAAAACAGGAGAGTTCCTAAAAGAATTAAGGACCCAAAAACAAATGACACAGGAACAGGTAGCGGAGAGATTTAATGTCAGCTCAAGAACCGTTTCCAGATGGGAGACCGGCAGAAATATGCCTGATATTTCTTTGCTTACCGAAATAGCTGATTTTTATGAAGCTGACGTTAGAGAAATAATAGAAGGAGAAAGAAAAAGCGAGATGATGGATAAGGAAATAAAAGACGTAGCCGACAAAATGGCGGATTACGCACATAATGAAAAAGGAAAACTTTTAAAGGTTATACAGGTTATATCGATTATCGGAGTGATTATTTCATTCATATCGATAATACTTCAGACGATAGGATATCACAGACCTGAAAATATATCGATTGAAAGAACTCTGGCTTTACTGGCATCGTTAGCAGTACTTGTAATCATGTCCGTGACTACTTTATATGTAACGGGTCTTTTAAGAAAAATAACAAACAACAAAGTGCTGATGACGGTAATTATTGTACTGACAGGCTTTATTCTGACATTGAGTATAATGTGGATACTGGCGGCATACCTTGTTGTAGGAATGTTTGCGTTAATCTTTTATTCGGCAAAAATTAAAGTTTACGAGGATGTAGCTAAATACAACGAATACATACACAATCCCGAGGTTGGCGGAACGTATCAGACCTGCAACGGAGAGATGTTTGAGATATTCCCCGAGTCGATTGACGATCCTTCGAAGGTTGAGGAATTTAAATTCGTTTATTACAATCCTTGGGATGCGCAGTATGTAACTTATTTAACGATAGATTATGACGAGGATGAATATAAAAAAGAAATAGCGCGTCTTGAAAATCTGGGAATCGAAGAATATAAAGATATCTACAGTGTTTCGGATGAGCCCTCCGGATATGATTTAATTGCAATGAATTCGGACACTTATCATGGTTTTGTTTATGCGATGATTCCGGAAAACGAAGAAGAATCGGGCAAAATAACATATGTCGGAATATGGTTCTGCAATTACTTCCTGGATTTGGACATAAGAGATTATGTTCCGAACGAATACCTCTTAAAAGGATTTAACGCCGAAGACGGCAATCCGTACAGAAAACAAAATATTTTGGATTAAATCAGTTTTTTGTAAATCAGTTTTTGGAATTTTACCAGTTCTTCGGGAGAAAAAGCTTTTTTGTCGATTATCTGACCGTGAGTGATGATTCCCTGTCCCGAGACAGTCAGAATGGTCATATCATCAAGCTCGATGATATCCGTAATTTGTGTGTAGAGGAAATCGTAATTGGCTTTGCTTCCCACAACTCTGAAGAATTTCGGATAAAAGATTACATGCATTTCCACCGGAGTACCGCAGTAGAGTTTCATCTGACTGTAGTTGACCGCCGCCTGATAAAGATATCCGAACCAGGACATAAAGAAAACGTAGAGGCCGAGCAGAATAAAAATCGCAAAAGGAATCGGAAGTCTTAAGAACACAAAAACAAAACCGACAGCAAAGAGTACTATTGAAGCAATAAGCGTGGCAATCTGCCATTTGGAGTGGAACTTTCTGTATGTAATCTTTGCGTAGCGGCGGTTCATTGATTTTGTAAGTATGAATTTGTTTTCTACTATCGGAATCAAATCCGGATTAACTGAATCTGAGTGTGACATTTTTTAGTCTTTTTGATAATCGAAAATTAAGGTTTTTGAATAATATATTTGTTTATCGGATTGCCCATGGCCGAGAACTTGGCTTCGTATTCGGTCATTATATTGCCTTCATTAAGCTTTTCGTCGGAGTG
>CACWZK010000028.1 GCA_902765365.1 uncultured Lachnospiraceae bacterium | reverse complement strand
TAGCAGGCGGTTCCGCAGCATATCTCAACCTTGATCTTGCCCATTGCATTCTCCTAAACTTCAGATTAATTTTCTTCTCTTCTTGCTTTCTATCGGCGTATCACAGCCACTCCGCTGATATCCATTCTTCCTTAAAATTTTTTATGGTCGGAATATGAATTAAAACCGCGTTCCCTTTGTATTTCTTGAGCAAATACCAGTATGCCTCATTGCAAAGATATTTTGACGGAGTATGCGATATATCTGCCCTGATCATAAAAGAAGCAAACCGTTCCTGTAATTCTTTTAAATCAAGTTTGGATTTAAGTTTCTCTCCGTCTTTTTGGGCGAAACACTCTATACTGAAAGAATCACTCAGATTCTTGTTTACACCAAACAAATAAACTTTAGTATAGTCCGGCGAAAGTTCCTCAATATCTTTCTTTAACCCCATAAAAGAATTGGTCAGCAAACAAGATCGCGAAGATATTGAGCTTACGAGTATATTGGAAGAATTGTTTTTTCCTTTAAATCCGACGAATAAAATCTCTTTTATGTTTTCTGTCATATCTTTATATCATTTATTCCTCTTCGCTGAAATCCGTATCCATGGCAATCTGAAGCGTATAATCGGGCTTTTCCGGATGTATTATCTTTTTAACCGATTCAACAAAAGCTGTAACGCCGGCATAAAGAACCAGAACGGATATAATCATGGCACTGAGATACTCTATTCTGCCGTATCCGAACGGATGCTTTTTGTTCGGTTCCCTGCCGCAAGCTTTCTTATTCCGGTACCGATGAGTAAACCGCAGACAGATACAACAGCACCCACAACCATATACGATATGTTTGGAAATCGAAACTGAAGTATTATCGTCCCCTGACTTATATCCAAAGTATTCTGCACATAGGGAAAAGCAAGAAAAGTTAACATCCCGATCGGAATTAAAAACCATTTGGCCATACCCCAGTAATTGTTTGATGCATAAATTAAGGTTAAGGTAAGAAGCATGACGGGCATGGCTATATATTTTAATACTATGTTAAATCCCGTGGAAATGTTCGGTCCTGCCGTCCAGAAAACAATCATTGTCGCAAACCATATAACAAGATATGTTACCAATATGATTATCTTCACTAAATTGTTCTTAGCTTTTACAGTGTCTGTGCTTTCTTTTAAGAATTCCTGATAAGTCTGATCCATTTCTTTGTCCTCCTTGAGTAAAATATCAAGGCTTACGGCATAGAAATCACTCATCTTTATCACACTGATGATATCGGGATAGGACTTGTTGTTTTCCCAGTTGGAGATTGTCTGCCTGCTGACACCAAGGAACTCGGCCGCCTGTTCCTGAGTTATCCCTTTTTCGTTTCGTGCTTTTTTGAGTTTGTTTCCTATTTCCATTTTTCCGTCCGCCTATTTCAGTATTCGCTTCGTCTGGAAGCACCCTCAATTTACAAAGAAAACGAATCTTTTTCCATACAATGTCTTTTACATTGACAAATTTGTGCGACAAAACTCTTTTACATTATGATATTTATCGCACATACAGCATTATTATATAACATTTTAAAGGAATAATCCCTAAAAGAATTAAAAAGCAGAGGGTTATTCGCCCTCTGCCTCCATTATTACAAAAGTTTTATAGGATTGACAAAATTTATAAGTTTACTTTGGGAAGTTTTGCTCTGTATTTTGCAAGTTCTTCGTCTGTGGGAACATAGTCACTCATCTCGCCGTCATGGAATTTCTGGTATGCAACAAGATCAAAGTAACCTGTACCTGTAAGGCCGAATACGATGTTCTTCTCTTCGCCTGTTTCTTTGCATTTAAGAGCTTCATCGATTGCAACTTTGATTGCATGTGAACTCTCGGGTGCGGGAAGAATGCCTTCAACTCTTGCAAATGTCTCTGCAGCTTCGAATACTTCTGTCTGCTTGGCTGTTCTTGCTTCCATAAGTCCGTCATCGTAAAGCTGTGAAAGAGTTGAACTCATGCCGTGATAGCGAAGTCCGCCTGCATGGTTGGGTGCGGGAATGAAATCGCTTCCGAGTGTGTACATCTTGGCAAGAGGACAAACCATACCGGTATCGCAGAAGTCATATGCGTATACACCTCTTGTAAGGCTGGGACATGAAGCGGGTTCAACCGCAATAATTCTGTAATCCGTACCCTTCTGAATCTTCTCGCCCATAAAAGGAGCGATAAGACCGCCGAGGTTTGAACCGCCGCCTGCACATCCGATAATGATGTCTGCTTTTACTCCGTATTTATCAAGTGCGGCCTTTGTTTCAAGACCGATAACCGACTGATGAAGAAGTACCTGGTTAAGAACCGAACCGAGTACATATCTGTATCCTTCGCTTCCTACCGCAACTTCTACCGCTTCGGAAATTGCACATCCGAGAGAACCTGTGGTTCCGGGATGTTCTGCATTTATCTTTCTGCCGACCTCTGTTTCCATTGAAGGAGAAGGTGTAACGGATGCACCGTATGTTCTCATTACTTCTCTTCTGAAAGGCTTCTGTTCGTAGGAAACCTTAACCATGAATACCTTGCAGTCAAGATCGAAATATGAACAAGCCATTGAAAGAGCCGTGCCCCACTGACCTGCGCCGGTCTCTGTGGTAACGCCTTTCAAGCCCTGCTTCTTAGCGTAATATGCCTGAGCGATGGCTGAATTTAATTTATGGCTTCCCGAAGTGTTGTTTCCTTCAAATTTGTAGTAAATATGTGCGGGTGTTCCAAGCTTCTTCTCAAGGCAGTAAGCTCTGACCAAAGGTGAAGGACGGAACATCTTGTAAAAGTCTCTGATTTCCTGAGGAATCTCGATAAATCTGGTTTCGTTGTCAAGCTCCTGCTTAACGAGTTCATCGCAGAATACTGCGGATAATTCCTCTGCCGTCATCGGCTTTAATGTGCCGGGGTTAAGTAAAGGTGCGGGCTTATTAATCATGTCTGCGCGAAGGTTGTACCAAGCCTTGGGCATCTCGTTTTCTTCAAGATAAATTTTGTAAGGGATTTCCTGTGACATTTTCTGTCTCCTTTCATTTAAAACCGCGCTTCGAGAAAAGGATTAATAAAATTAAAAAGACCTATCCTTGCTTCTCTGCAAGGACAGGTCTGAACTTTTAAACCTGCGGTGCCACCCTGCTTGGTGAAAATCACCCTCTTAGCGCATACCAACATATGCCGGATTTGTTTACGGGGTTCCAGCCCCGGCGCCTATACTCCGAATTGCTTCGTTTCCTCTTGCCCTCAAAAGCCCATTCAACTTAACATTTCAATACCGCATTCTCAGCATCCGCGGTTCTCTGTATCCGAAAGAGGATAAGTCTACTTACACTTTTTCATTGGTTTACAACAATATTTTTATATCACTCTTAAAAATATGTGTCAATATCTTTTACTAAATAATTTCCCGATTATTAAATCAGAATCTCTTTCTAAAGATAAAGAATGCTATCGCAACACCACCGATTAACAAAGTAGCCGCTCCGGCAATTATTCCTAAAACTACCTTTATGTTGACGCTACCTTTCTCTGCAGGTTCCGGTGTTATCTCCTCTACGGTATCATTCGTTTCGGGATTTTCAGAAATCTGCTCTTCTTTTTTCTCCCACTTTGCATAAACGGTTATGTCTTCTTTTACAGGCTCGTTAAAATTATATGTTTTGGATAATCCTTCATCCTTATACCAGCCTTTAAAAGTATATCCGTCTCTTTCGGGTTCTGCGGGTTTATTTATATGATCACCATACTCTGCAGTTAAGTCTGCTACAGTTGTACCACCGTTAGATTCAAAGTGTACAGAATATACATTCTTTATTCGACGGAACATTGCGGTATATGTAGCAGGACCGGTAACCTTTGCAGGTTCTTTGTCCCAGCCGATAAACTCATAAGTATGTTCCTTTGTTGCTTTCATCACCGGATCTGCATGTACAGGAACCTGGCCCTCTTCGACCATCGTGGAATCAATCTTAGTACCATCCTCATACTTCCAGGTGATTTTATAACTCTTTTTGTTCTGCACAGGTTCATCCACAGGTGTCGGTGCCGGATTTTCATTGACTGCCTGCTGTGTGGATGAATTGTTATTGCTTGGTGTCTGTGTAGACGAATTGTTATTGCTTGGTGTCTGAGGAGTCGGATTTTCATGTACAATCTTCTTTTCCGTAAACTTTGCAGTATACTCCGCAGAACCTGTAACCGCGACTACCTCTTTATCCCAGCCGGCAAACTCATAGGTGTAATCACCTGTGGCAGCCTTCTCAGGATTTGCATGTTCCGGAACGATTCCGTACTCTACATTCGTAACATCAATCACACTTCCGTCTTCATTCTTCCAAGTGATTTCATAGCTTCTTTTGGTTGCTTTAAATTTTGCCTGATATTCTGCTTTGCCGCTTACTGCAGTAATATCCGGACTCCAGCCTTCAAACTCATAACTGTATTCAGCCGTATCATTCTTCATAACATCTGCATGTTTCGGCACAGTTCCGTACTCTGCATTGGTTACATCTATCACACTTCCGTCATCGTTCTTCCAGGTGATTTCATAACTTCTTCTGGTTTTGTCAAATCTGGCAATATACGTTTCCGGACCGGCAACCGCCTTAAAATCCCGATTCCATCCCTTGAAACTGTATATAAATTCGTCCGTTTCTTTCTTTACAGGATCCTTATGTGACGGTACGCTGCCGTACTCCGCCACAGTGGTATCAAATACGTTGCCTTCGTCATCCTGCCATGTGATTACATAGCTTCTTCTGACCGGTGTAAATTTCGCCGTATATACTGCCGTCCCATCGACTTCCGTAATCTCCGGATCCCAGCCGGCAAAAACATAGTTGAATTCCGGCGTTGCCTCCATCTCAGGATCCTCACAGGATGGTACGGTGCCATACTCCCATGTTTTCGCGTCAATCACGAGACCGTTTTCATACTTCCAAATGATCTCATAGCTCTTTCTGGTCTCCAGAAACTTTGCCTGATATTCCGCAGGTCCGGTAACCTCTTTGAGCTCCGGTTCCCATCCTTCAAACTCATAGAAAAATTCTTTCGTTTCCTTATTGTTGAGATCCGGATGCAGCGGCATACTCCCGTACTCTACAGTGGTGGTATCGATTATATTTCCGTTCTCATCCTTCCAGACTATCTCATGGCTGTTGACGGTCTCTGAGAACTGAGCCGTATACTCCGCCGCTCCGGTAACCGCCTTCAGGCTCGGAGACCAACCCGTGAATGTATACTCAAACTGCGGATCCGCCTTTTTAAATAATGCCTCGTGCTGCGGGATTTCACCGTATTCCACCGTAGTAACGTCGATTACTTCTCCGTTTTCATTCTTCCAAGTGATCTCATAGCTGTTCTTTGAAGCGGTAAACTGGGCGGTATAAACAGCAGGGCCGTCAACAGCAGAAAGCTCTTTGCCCCATCCGATAAAGGTGTAGGTATACTCATCCGTAGCCTGCTTCTTCGGAACTTCATGGGAAGGCACGATTCCGTATCCCACCTCTGTGACATCGATCACACTGCCATCCTCATACTGCCAGGTAATCTCATAGGGTCTCGGAATCTCCCGGAAGCTGGCTTTATAGGTCGCATTTCCCGTGACCGCCACCGGTGTCTCCTCCCATCCTTCAAAAATATAGCATTTTTCCTTTGTGGAAAGCTTTTCAGGCGGCTCGTGAGACGGTACTGTTCCGTATTCCACACTCGTGACATCAAACTGACTGCCGTCCTCATCCAGCCAGGTGATTTCATAGCTTCTTCTGGTTTCTTCAAATACTGCATTGAAAGTCGTATCTTCTGTGAGCTGTTTGAATTCCTTATCCCAGCCAATGAAGGTATAATCATACTCCTTACCGGATTTCTTTTCCGGTTTTTCTCCCTTGTATTCCGGAATATCTCCCTCATAAAATGTGTCCGTTCTAATCAGATTATCATCGGAAAACCAGCTGACTTCGACCTTCTTGCGCTTCTCCCAGCAGCCGGCCAATGTTACATTTCCGTACGTACCATAGATATTTGTACTCGCATCATATTTTTCGTTAAGTTTCCATGTACCGTCACCATTGGTTACGATCCAGTACTTAAAGATGTACCCTTCCCAAAGATGTACCCTTCCCTCTCAGGCGGCGTAAGCCTAAACTCCGTAGTTGTTTTATATGCGATTCGTCTATAGACCGGACTTCCTTCAAAGGAATCCAGCTTGATAACCATTTCAAATACCTTAGGCTCCCACATGGCATAAACAAACGCATCCCTCTTGATAACGTAGGGGTCATCCGGTTCGTAAGAGTCCCCTATGCCGCGCGGATCCGTATTCCAGCTCAGAAGTGTATAGGCTCCCTGATTGTAAGGATCGCCGCCGAGTGTAATCGTACTGCGGTTGTCGCCTGTTTTCGCAACTTTATCAACAATACTGGGTATGGTATTCGGATGCAGTGTGATCCGCGGCTTACGTACATCCTTATCAGGATCTTTGTAAAGCAAGGAAAATTCTGAAAGCTGGAAAACATTTCCAGATTTCACTCCTGTAAAAGTGATCCTGAAATCACAGTAGTCATATGTATTGTCCAGCTTTTTGTAAACCCGGGCCTGGTTTTTGGCCGGCAATGTCTCGTCATCCGTCACTTCATCCAGCACTACCCATCTTCCATCCTGACTTTTTCCTTCCAACTTCCATCCCTTCGGATTGAAGCCGGAATGCATTTCCGTATTATCCCCGGTAACCAGACAATATCCACTGACTCTTACATAATCCTTTGTGGCAAAATCTATGCTCCATGACTCGCCATCAGCCGGAACAGTCAACCCCCACTTCGTATTGACATCTCCGTCAAGCAGCATGTCATAAGTTTGTCCCGAAACACCTATATCCGCCGCATTCTCCGGCTCAAACGGGATGTATCCATGATATTCATATCCCTCGATCCACTGCGCATACAGTGTGGTCTGAGCAGGAACCTCATCACCGGCCGCATAAGATACTCCGCTTCCATCCGGTTCATCATTCCATCCATTTAAGAGATGTCCATCCCAGATGAGCTCGATATCACCGAGAACCATGTTCCCCCGGATCCCCCAGACGGTCTGTTCTTCTTCGGCACCGTCGTTGTAGGAAAGAGTGATATAATCGCTCATGCTGCGAGGCAGCGGATGATCCGCGCCCATGATCCAGTGATGATTGGCGTCATAACCGACATCCCAGCCGCTAAAGCTTTCCGGCTTGCGGAAACTTTCCACATCCAGCATCTCACAGGAATCCACGTTGCTCTGACTGCTGTCCCAGTTGCGGCCGACAAATCTTCCCGCACTTCCGATCGACGTATAACACTCAGCTATAGCGTGCGGATTCCGCGCCTCACCGGTGATTGTCCCGGTATATCCGCTGGGACATACGACAGAATCTGCCGGACCATAATGGAAGCAATGATAGATTTCGGAATCCTTATCATTCTGCGAACCCACAATACCACCGGCATAGCCCTTTAATGTGCATACGTAACCAGCATGTCCACTCTCGATGATCCTGCCGCGTCCTGACAGAAGTCCGACCACACCACCGACATAGCCATCATAACCATGCGTACAATATACATTACCAAAGAAGAAACAATTATCGATAGCGCCGGCACAGTTTCCCGCAATACCGCCGACATAACGGCCGGAACTATTGACTGTACCATATACAGTCAAATCCCTGATGTTTCCGCGACATCTGCCAAAGAGACCGCCGTATTCGGGTGTGCTGACCGAAAGTCCCTTAATAATGTGGTTTTCACCATAAAAATATCCATTAAACGGATGACTCTCGGTACCGATCGGTTCCCAATACAGGTCGCTGTCTCCACTGAGATCCAGGTCTGCACAAAGATACACAGTCTCACTCTGATAATTGTATCCGTCATTAACAGTGTCACGGAACTCCTTGAAATCCTCAAGATTATATATTCTAGCGAGAGGAGGCGTCTGATAACCTGTTCCGCCGCTTCCGCTGTTCTCTTCATCTGCACCCCTGCCGCCGGCAGGTGAAATGTCATAGTTGTTCCGAAGTTCCGGAACGTTTCCGTAAATGACCCATACCTTGTGAAAATCCCAATTTCTGAAATTGGATTCCTCTTCAAACATGTCTTCTATACGATAATACCCATATCCTTCCCCGGAATAATCGGCCGCATCAGTTCTATTGCTACCCAGCGCTCTGTTGGCGCAACGAGGCCACCAGTAACAATCCTCGAATTCCAGCCAGGATGCAACTAATATCGTTCCATAGAATCCTCCCACATTGCCATTTTCTCTCTCACAATCAATTCCATTTCCCGATGCTTTGACATAACATCTTGTCAGATAGTTATCCTCATCAAATATGCCGACAAGACCTCCGACACGATCTTCTCCATAGACGGATCCTCGGTTGTAGCTGTCCGAAATCCCTGTCTCTATGGCATAGCCTACAATTCCTCCAACTCCCAGGTCCTCAGATCTAATATAGCCTGTATTACCACATTTCTTGACCGTCACATTCAAGCCATAGCCTATAATACCGCCGATTTTATCGTCTTTGGCCGAGATGGTTTCTGTATTTTCACACTCCAGAATACCGATATAGGCAGCTCTTCCGATAATACCACCTGTGTTCGATCCACTGTTGCTGATCTCACCATCATTCCGACACTGTTTGATCTCGCCCTGATTCATGTCTTCTGGTACGGTATTAAGACCAATGATTCCACCGACATTTTTCAGTGTTCCTTCTATGCTGCCCTCATTCCGGCATTTCAGGATATAGACGGCACTGCCGCTTCCTACGATTCCGCCGACATTTTGTTCACCCTCAATGTTGCCGATGTTCACGCAGTTTTCAACGCAGTTCTTTTCACTCTGCATAACTCCGACAATGCCACCGACATTGCTACCGCCACTGACATCGCTCTCAGCAGATATCGTGCCCTTGTTGACACATCCCAGCACATTTGCCTCGCACAATCCGCTGATTCCGCCGACCTTATCGCTACCGGTTATCTTGCCCTCGTTCGTGCAATCTGCAATATTGTTGATCTCATAACTGCCATCCTGCTGCTTTACTGACAAAACTACCATTCCGGCAATACCGCCGCTCATAATTTTACCCGATACTGTCCCGTCATTGAAACAATTTTTTATGTCGCCGGAATTGTCTGAAGATCCCACAATACCGCCTGTGCTCGTGGTTCCTGTTACCGTACCGTGATTGGTAGCATAGTCAAGGCTTCCGTAGTTTTTGAATTGACCTGCAATACCGCCCACATAGCCGGAGCCGGCAACCACCCCTCTGTTTATACATTCCTTCAACGAGCAATACAAACCGTCACCAACGATACCGCCGACATAACTATTCACTCCGGAAACAGTACCATTGTTGGTACAATAGGAAATATTGCAGTCTACCCCGTTGTTATTCCCATGACATTCACCGACAATACCGCCCGTTCTGTCCTTTCCGCCATTAACATCGCCTTCATTGACGCAGAACGAAATATCTGCTTCATTGCACAAGCCTGCAATACCACCGGCTACATCTGTACCTGTCAATACTTTCGCCTTATTCGTACACCTCTCGATCGAAGCAGAAGCGCAGCCCGCAATACCGCCGGCACAGTTACCGGCAGCCTCTACGGTATAACCGCCGTTATTGAGACAATCCTGAATCTCTGCATTCGAAATGCCGGCAATTCCACCCACATACTTATCACCGCTGATATTTGCAGCATTTGTGCAGAAAGTAATATCATCTCCGGACTCTCCGGCAATACCGCCCACCTGATCTGCACCTGTAACACTGCCGCCATTATAACAGTTGTTGATCTGGCCGCCATTGTAGCCGGCGATTCCGCCGACTGTATCATTACCCGAAACCGACACCGATGAACTGCAGCCCTGTATTCTGCCCAGGTTCTCACCGGCAATTCCACCCACAAAATCCTTGCCGGAGACAGAACCGCTCACGGAGAGTCTTTCAATCTGACCTTCATTTACACCGAACAGTCCGATTGTTTCTCCTTCATTTTCATTGATATATAACCCGCTGATCTCTTTCAATTCACCGGAAAAAGAGCCTTCGAAAGAATGGTTCTTATTACCGATAGGCACCCAGCTTCCGATATTTTCCCCGCAAACCTCCGAAAGATCCAGATTCGCCGTAAGCAGAAAATTTGTATCTCTGCAGGAGTTACCCCCATTCACACAGGTCTGCAAGGCCTGAAGGTCCGCAACATCCTCTATCAGATATGGTTCTTCGGCTGTCCCTTTTCCGCTCCATGTTCCGTCCTTCGCTTCCGCTTTCAGTCCAAGCAGGCATATTGCCAGAATCAGAAAAGCAGGCATCATTGCTGTACGCAGTCCGCCAAATTTTCTTCTGATTCTAATCGTCATTTTCTCCATAAATTTTTCTCCTTTATGTCCTATCCATGAATATCGTGGCGTCCCAGGCGCCATATTTCATCGAATCGTTCGTCAGCAGATTTTTTTAGATTAAGCAATCCTTTGCTTAAAATAAAAAAATGCAACCGAACAAAGATTCTTCTGTTTGATTGCAGTTAAACCGCCTTTAAATTGCTCACTAAGGCTTACAACTTTGCGTCCCACCCTTTCGGATGGTTTGCCCTTTTTATGTTGTTATTATATCAAAGCTTTACAGTATCCGTCAACAAAATGTCCACAAAATCATTAGGTCCTATTGCTACTTGTAAAGCAGACGAATTACAGACTTATCTGTATTTCAATAATCAAAAGATATTTTTTTAACTCATTAAATCCACTTTATCCCACACATCATCGGTGTTGTATCTTTTATCCGGCTGCTTGGCATCAAAATAACCCTTAATACCTTTAATGCCGGCTCCGAGGACTGTAAACGCCAGATATCCTCCGTTTCAGAACCGATTATATAATAAAATATAACCCGGTTTTAGTATCTCGTACACAAAACCGTTTGAGCTTTCAAATGTATCGACAACCTCTATTTTTGTTCCGGGGAAATGTTCTTCAAAATAATAATCCAGGAAGTCTCTCGTATCAAAATCAACCTGCTGATAGACGATATAAACGTTGTCTTTTTCAAGCAGTCCCGACGTCGGAGTATCAAATCCCCAAGCCTTCATTTTGTTGTTATACCACGGGCTGTTGGGCATCCAGCTTCCCATATAAACATAGTTTTCACAGGGTTTCTTCTTAAAAGAAAGCGTATCTTCGGTATAGTATAAATGCGACATATCAAAGAAATAGAAATTGTCGGGATGTGCCTCAAGATAATCCTCGAGCTCGACGAAACAGGTACTCATCTCATGAAAACCTTTTATGCTTTCGTAATTTTTCTTCATAACAGGGAAGCCGAATCTTATCGTTGCAGCGGTAATTGCGACAAGCAATATGATAAATACCGGCTTTATACCGATTTTCTTTTTCGTGTTCTCGGTTTTTTTATCCGGAAGAAAAGCAAGTTCGTATTTAATAATGATTCCAACAAGCAATACAAGTTCTGCAATATATATTATTTGCGTCACCCTAAAAGGAAATCTGCCGTTCCAGACTAAATAAAACCAGTCAAACATTCTAGCCACGACGATAAAAGCTATGTCTCTTAAGGCCCTGTATTTCTTGGAAATCAAGGCAAGAAGAAATACGAATAAATATAAAATATAAACTGTTATATTAATGGGACGATCCTGATATTCCAAAAGATTGTAACGAAGAACGGTTTTAAAAACATCAACTGTTCTTTTTAAAACTGCCGGTTCTTTTTCAAGGCGTTCTTCCCTTGAAATCTTTGCAAGCTCAGTGAAATTTACGTCATTCACCTCAGGATCCATTATGATGTTGTAATGTCGTGTGATTGCTTCAAACGAAGACTGTGTTATTCCCATTTTCTCATAGGTTTCTTTGTGCGTTTCATAATCAGGGAATCCTTCATAATCAAACAGCTGCTCCGATGCGGTTGTATAACTTCTGAATTCCTTCCAGTCTTCGCCTGCATAAGCCGCTTTATTAATACCGACGGCCAAGACCAAAACAAAAGCAAAAGACAAGCCTGCAATAAGAAGATTTTTAAATGTTTTCTTTTTTATATCCAATAGTTTTCCGATAAAGACCATACCGAAAAATGGAATCAGCATAAAAAAGGCTTTATCGCGTATTCCAAGAGACCAAAGAGATAAAAAGAGAAACGGAAGTGCTTTAAGTACGTATTTTTTCGTCTCTTCCGCTTCTTTTAGAAGGAACAGCAAAAACAGCGAGGAAGCGCCTGCAAATCCTGTTGCTAACGTATAATGCGTTTTGGCAAAATACTGATAGAAAATACCCGCGAATACAAGCATATATAAAAGATACACTATGACAGCCTGCCATATTTTTTTGGTTGCCAAAAGAGATTTGTATAAAAGAAGCAGCATTACGGTCGATAATGACAGACAGAGTAAAATTCCGAACCACGGAATTCCGTTTCCGGTTATTTTATATAACAGGCTCAAAACAAATCCCGATATTATTCCCATGTAATACATGCGAGCTTCGGGAGAGCCGGTCATTTCTCCGGAGGCGATGGTCTTTAGATAAAAATTGTCGTTTTCAATTATAAACGGAGATAATGCGTTCCAAAGAACAATCAAAGCAAAAACGCTTATTAACGAAACGCCAAGAAAAGCCAAATTTTTACCTTTATTAGATTTTTTTAATTCCATATCGTTCATATTTACACTCATCTTTTGAATCAAATCATATCGATTTTATCCCAACATCCCTTTAAATGCAATATTATTCGCCAATACAGGCGTCCCTTCCTTGTTGTAAAAAGACCCTGTTTTATGGTAAAATCTAGTGGAATATTTTTCAGGACGGAGTATCTTTGAATGCTTAAATACGACAGAATTATAATAGGTGCCGGTTTATACGGTCTTTACAGTGCTCTTTTTTGTGCAAAAAGAGGCTTAAAGGTTCTTGTCCTCGAAAAAGAATCAGGTGCTTTTACGAGGGCAACCTTCATCAATCAGGCCAGAGTTCATATGGGGTATCACTATCCCCGAAGCCTGGCAACCGCCATCAAATCCGCAGGTTATTTTTCAAGATTTTGCGAAGATTATAAGTTTTGCATCCACTCCTCTTTTGAGCAGGTATACGCAACCTCAAATGTTTTCAGTTGGACGGACGCCGAACAATTCAAGAATTTTTGCAAATCTGCAAATATCAAATGCGAAGAAATCTCCCCCGACAAATATTTTAATAAAAACACCTGCGACGGTGCATTTCTGACCGAAGAATACACATATGACGCAACCGTACTCAGGGATTATCTTTTAGACGAAATTAAGAATACATCGGGTATAGATATAAAGTTTAATGTAAATATCACGGAAATCAAAAAAGACGATTCTTCATTCTTTATAAATACAGAAGACTCGGGCGAGTACGAAAGCGGATTTGTTGTAAATACAACATACGCTTCGGTGAATGAGATTATTTCCATGATCTTCCCGGATGATGTTTTCCCCATAAAATACGAACTTTGCGAAATCATACTTTGCAAGCCCAATGATTTGTTGAAGAATGTGGGGATAACCGTAATGGACGGCCCTTTCTTTTCGATTATGCCATTCGGTATGACCGATTATCACAGTCTGACTTCGGTTACGTTTACTCCTCACTCGGTTAGTTTTGACAAAACACCTGCATTTAAGTGTCAGGATAAATTATTAGGAAGCGGTTTTATCTGCAACAGCACTTCACTTGCAAACTGCAATACATGTAAGGCAAGACCCGAAAGTGCATGGGAGTATATGTCGCACCTGGCTTTAAAATATTTAAAGAGCGATTACGAATTCACATATCATTCATCGCTCTTCTCCATGAAGCCGATTCTTAAAAGTTCGGAAGTAGACGACTCTCGTCCGACCGCAATTAAACTCCACGGTGATTTGAAAGATAAGAACGCGCCTGTTTTCTTAAGTGTCTTATCCGGTAAAATTAATACCGTTTACGACCTCGACGAATATTTGATATAAGTTTTATATAAACATTTGATATACGGAGTAATGTAATGGAAAAAAAATTTGTTTCTGTAGTTTTATATTTACACAATCAGGAAAACAACATAAAAAATTTCTTTGATTCATCTTATAAAACCATAAAAGAGAATTTCGAAAATGTCGAACTCATATGCGTTGACGACGGCTGCAGCGACAATACCATCCCCACGGTTAAAGAATATTTTTCGGAATCTTTTCCGAATGATAATATATCAGTTCTTAAGATGGGGTCTTATCAGGGATTGGAAGCAAGCATGAATGCCGGAAGGGATTATTCCATCGGTGACTTTGTCTTCGAATTTGACACTCCGCAAATCGATTACTCAAACGATATTATCATGAAGGCATTTGAGTCCGTTAACAACAAAACCGACATTGCGATTGTTGCACCAAGCGGAAATTCAAGTCTCACATCTTCTTTGTATTACGGCATCTTCAATATGTTCAGCAGAAACAGAAACAAAATCTGTTCCGACACTTTTCGTCTGATATCAAGGCGTGCTATTAACAGAATCAAATCAATTAGCGATTTTGTGCCTTACAGAAAAGCATTATACGCAAATTGCGGTTTAAAATGCGAAACCATAAAATACAAACCCGACAAAAAAATACACATAAAAAGAGAGAAGGCTACATACGAACGATTTAATCTTGCTTTTGATTCATTCGTATATTTTACCGATTTTCTGGAAAGATTATCTACGGGAATAAGCGCATTCTTTCTTCTTTTTACAATCGTTTCGCTTATCTATGCCTTTTGGGATCATTTTACAAACGGCTCGATAATAGAAGGATGGACCTCCACTATATGTTTTATGTCCTTCGGCTTTTTCGGAATATTCGTTTTGCTGACGATTATTTTAAAATATCTCTCGGTTATAGTTAATCTTATTTTCAGAAGACAGAAATACATTGTTGAATCCGTAGAAAAAATAGGTGGAAGCGTATGAATATAACCTTATTGTTTCCTGTTTTAAATGAGCGTCTTCGCCTTCAAAAAGGAATCGAAACCTGTCTTGAGTACGCAAGAAAGAATATAGATATTCCTTTTAAACTCGTAATCGTGGATAACGGTTCGGATGACGAAACGCCGGAAATCGCCAAAAAGCTTTGCGAACAATATCCCGAAGTTGAGTACAGGCGTCTAAATATCCGCGGGGTCGGAATCGCATTTAAAACAGGTATCGAAGAATGTACATCGGATATCGTCGGATATATGGATATAGACCTTTCCACGGATTTAAAATATCTTAAAAAAACCGTGGATTTGTTTAAGGAAAGACCTGCATTAATGTATGTTAACGGTTCTAGATTCAGCAAAGAATCCACTACCAAGGGTCGTAAATGGTACAGAAAAATCACATCCGCAGGTCTGGTATTCATTCTCAAACATTATCTTGGAATGAAATCAACGGATGCACTTTGCGGATTCACTTTCTTAAGAACTCCTTTTGCGAAGGAACTCGTATCCAAATGCTCGAATGATCCCGGTTGGTTTTACACTGTGGAGATGCTTCTTCGTGCGGAAAGAATGGGTGCCCAAATTGAGGAAATACCCGTCGAATGGGTCGAAGATTACAATACAACGGTGAAGGTTTTTAAAACAATAAAAAATTATCTGAAACAAATATCAAGGCTTAAAAAAGCTTTTCGCGAGGAAAAATAAATGTTAAAAAGAATCGATCTTAAAAGAGATTATGAGAAGCATAAAGAAGAATATTTAGATGCGATACAAAAATGCTGCGAGGATACAGCATTCTCCGGCGGAAAATATGCTGACAATTTCGAAAAAGAATTTGCCGAATACTTAGGCGTTCCTTTCGTACAGGGCGTGAACAACGGAACGAGCGCAATTCACTGCGCCCTTGCGGCTCTGGGAATCGGAGCAGGCGATGAAGTTATCGTTCCGGCCAATACTTATATCGCATCCGCATGGGGAGTAACTTATACCGGTGCCACTCCTGTATTCGTGGATTGTACAAAAGACACCTGGGAAATCGATCCTCAAGCGGCAGAAAAGGCAATAACCGATAAAACAAAGGCAATACTGGGCGTACATCTTTACGGTCAGCCCTTTGATTTTCCTGCAATAAAAAAAATCGCCGATAAATACAACCTTTTCATAGTGGAAGATTGTGCTCAGGCGCATGGTGCAAAAGTGAACGGCAAGAAAGTCGGAACACTCGGAGAACTCGGATGTTTTTCATTCTATCCCGGCAAAAATCTCTATGCCTTCGGCGAAGGCGGTGCCGTTAGCTGCAAAACCAAATATCATAACGACTTTATCAATGTGATGAAAAATCAGGGATGCAACATACGATACTATCACGAAATGATCGGATACAATTATCGTCTGGAGGGTATTCAGGGTGCGGTACTAAGCGTATCTTTAAAGTATCTTCCCGAATGGACTGCCAGAAGACAGGATATCGGCAATCAATATATAAAGAAAATAAACAATCCTTTAATCAGATTACAGAAACATCCCGAAAATACCGAATGTGTTTTCCATCTTTTTGAAATCATGGTCGAAGGCGATCCCGAACGATTCGTAGACTACATGCGCGAAAAAGATATTGAATGTAACCGTCACTACCCGGTTCCCTGTCATCTTCAAAAAGCATATGCTCATTTGGGATACAAAGAGGGCGACTGTCCGAATGCCGAAGCTCTCGCCGCGCACTGTGCAACTCTTCCGCTGTTCCCGGAAATGACGGATGAAGAAGTAAATACCGTTATAAAAGCTGTAAACGAGTATTCTTTGTAATCGTATTTCAAACACAGTCTGACAAGCACTGTCAAGACTTCTCTCAATTTTTTTAAAAACCCTGCAAACTGTAAAATCACGGTCTGCAGGGTTTTTTTATTTTTATTCAATTACAATAAATCCGCAATTTCATAGATGAGTTTTTCGGTCTTCTCCCAGCCGAGGCAGGGATCGGTGATGGATTTGCCGTATACACCTTCGCCGATTTTCTGACAGCCGTCTTCGATGTAGCTTTCAACCATAAAGCCCTTGAGGATTTTCTTAACTCTCTCATCATGTCTCGTGGAATAAAGAACATCTTTTATGATTCTGGGCTGTTCGAAAGGATTCTTGCCGGAGTTCGAATGGTTTGTATCAATGATAACCGCGGGATTTACAAGGTCTCTCTCATCATATGCATCGCAGAGTCTTATGAGGTCTTCGAAATGATAGTTAGGCTGTGACTCGCCGTGCTTGTTGGTATAGCCTCGAAGGATTGCATGCGCGAAAGGATTGCCCTCCGAATGAACTTCCCAGCCTCTGTAAATAAATGTATGTGAATGCTGTGCAGCAAGAATGCCGTTCATCATTACGCTGATATCACCCGATGTGGGGTTTTTCATACCGACGGGTGCCGCAATACCGCTGGCTACAAGACGATGCTGCTGATCTTCCACAGAACGTGCGCCTACGGCAACATATGCAAGAACATCATCAAGGTACTGATAATTTTCGGGATAGAGCATTTCATCGGCACACGCAAAGCCTGTCTCTTCTATTGCACGCATATGAAGGTGTCTGGTTGCAATGATTCCTTTGAAAAGATCGGATTTTTCGTTGGGGTCGGGCTGATGAAGCATTCCCTTATATCCTTCACCCGTTGTACGGGGCTTGTTGGTATAAATTCTGGGAACGATAATGATTTTATCCTTAACCTTTTCCTGTATGGGGCAGAGTCTTGAAATATAATCAATTACACTGTCTTCTCTGTCCGCTGAACACGGTCCAATTATTAATATTAATTTGCCGCTTCTTCCTGCGAATACTTCTTCAAGTTCCGCTTTTTTCTTATCAACCAGGTCGCCCATCTTGCCTGTCAAAGGGCACATTTCTTTGACTTCTACGGGAAGTGCAAGTTTTTTGATGAAGTTCATTTTCATGTCTTTTTCCTTTACTCAGCAAAAATCATTTATTCTTTGCCGTGTATTATTCCTTTCAAATCTGTTTTTAATCAGTTGTATACTTATTTTTTCGAATTGAATTTCGAACGTCTCGCAGTCGACAATCTCATCTTGTCTTTGATTGCCTCGGAATTATCTTCTGCGATGAGATTGCGAAGATTTGTTATTTCGTCTATGAACAAATCCATCTCTTTTAGGAGGGGTTCCTTGTTCATGTGGAAAAGCTCGGTCCACATGTTTTCGTTGATTCTCGCAATTCTGGTCAAATCCCTAAAAGAATCGCCCGTGTAATCTTTTAGATGTTCGTTGTCCTTGCAGGTCATAAGCGAAACCGCGATACAGTGTGTAAGCTGTGACACATACGCAATCATTTCATCATGCTCTTCGGGGCTTAGGATGCTGACTTTGTTAAAGCCTAAAATCTGTCCTAAATTTTCGCACCAGAGGATTGCTTCTTCGGTATTTTTATCCGTCGGAACCACTATGTAGTTGGCATCTCTGAAAATACGGTCGTCCGCATATTCGACACCGCTTGTTTCCTTGCCTGCCATAGGGTGTGCGGCGATAAACTCAGCCTTGTCACCGAGCGCGTCCTGAATAGCGTATACAATGCAGCTTTTTACGCCCGTAACATCGGTTAAACGAATTCCGTCTTTGATATATTCTTTGTTGTTTTTGATCCATTCTACCGCCGCGTTCGGATAAAGCGCAAGGATGATGCAGTCGGCTTTCTTTACAAACTCTTTGGTTTCTTCTTCCTTAAAAGTACCTTCGTCGATAACATCGTTTTCAAGTGCAAACTTTATCGTCTCTTCGCTTTTATCGATTGCACTGACGTGACAGCCGATTCTTTTAAGAGCTTTCGCGTAGCTTCCGCCCATGAGTCCGAGTCCGACGATCAGGACGTTTTGTTTGTTAATCCATTCCATGATTGTTTCCTTTCGGAGTATATTTTTATAACAGTTGTCTGAGTTTTCCTTAATTTCTTTTTATAAAAGTTATTCAATTAATTCACAACAATACCCAGTTTTTGGATATCATCGAAAAATCCCGGATAGCTTTTTCTTACAGCTTCTGCTTCGGTAATCGTACCGCCTGTCAATGATAAAAGAAGTGTCAGCGACATCACGATTCTGTGGTCGTTGTGACCGCATATTGCTTCGCCCGGTGCTTTTAGTCCGCTTCCGATTTCAATGCTGTTTTCTTCCATGTGTGTTTTAATTCCAAACTTTGCAAGCTCCTCACACATTACGCTTCCGCGGTCGCTCTCTTTTATCTTAAGTCTTGCAGTGGATGTGAATACTCCGCCGTGATTGGCCGCCGCAACCGCAAAAAGCACAGGACCCAAATCCGGACAGTCGGCTATATCTATTGTAGCCTTTTCTGCTTTGAGTTTCTCAAAGCATTCTTTATAGACCTTATCTCCCTGGAGGCTCTCCGCGTTTAAGCCTTCAACTTTAACTTCTCCGCCAATGTAATTAAATGCATCAAGAAACGCGGCATTTGAATAATCGCCTTCAACTTCTATGTCTTTGGAAGTGTATGTCTGATCGGCTTCAACTCTTAATTTGTTTTCGCCGTCCCAGTTAACATCAATGCCGAATTCTCTCATCGCCTGAATCGTCATATCGATGTATGATCTGCTTTCCACGGGAGGGATAAGTGTGATGCTGCCACCCTCCTTTTTTAGGGAAAGTGCAAGTAAAAGTCCCGTTACAAACTGGCTGCTTATATTGCCTGCGATTTCAAAATCATTTTCCTTAAGTCCGCCTTTTATGGAGATTTTGTCATCCAGGCGTTTGAAGAAACAGTTATCAGCTGAATTCAGTATACTTTCATATATGCCGAAAGGTCTGTTTCTTAAAGTTTCGCTTCCGTAGAAATTGGCTGTTACGGGAAGAGTCATGGCAATTCCCATGAAGAAACGCATTGTGCTTCCGGACTCGCGGCACAAAAAGTCAATTTCTGATATGTCCTGTTTATCGGACATGTCAGATTTATCCGAAGTCGGCGTTTTGATAGCTTTTTTTAATATTTTCTGTATTACAGTTTCTCTGCCGTCAATTGATACAAATGATTCTCCGACATCAACTCTGGCGCCGAGAGCTTTTATACAGTCTATCGTGGCTTTGATGTCTTCCGAATAATCCACGTTTGATATCGTACTCACTTTGTCACAAAGACCTGCACAGATAATATATCTGTGCGCCATGCTCTTTGAAGGCGGCGCTTTGACGATTCCTTTTGCAATTGAACGGCTAATTTTTTTATCCATTTTAATCCACTCTGAGGTTCAATTCTTTATATTTTTTATGATTTGTTTTAACGACTTTACTGACTATTCTTATCAGACTGCATCAGGAAATCTATCGCTTCGAGATATCCGTTTATTCCGTGGCCTGTAATAGTCTTAATACATGCTTCTCTGATGTAACTTATCTGTCTGAATTTTTCTCTCGAATCCACATCCGAAATATGAACTTCAACCATCGGAATTCCTACTGCCTTGGCAGCATCCAGAATCGCAATGCTGGTGTGCGTATATGCGCCGGGATTAATTACTATGCCGTCAATGGCTTTATAACTTTCCTGAATCCAGTCTACGAGATCTCCCTCGTGATTGCTCTGCATAATCTGAACATTTACACCGACCACTTCGGCATAATTTTCAATCATTTCGCAGAGTGATTTATAATCGGTCTTACCGTAAATATCCGGCTCTCTGATTCCAAGCATATTTAAATTCGGCCCGTTGATTACACGTATTGTCTTCATCGTAATCTCCTTAAAACTTAATTTATATTTCCAAGAAACGCTTTTAAAGTGTCTTCAATTCCCACATCGGCATTGATGATTTCATCGCAGGTTGCTTTGTAAATCGGAAGTCTTTGTTCGTAAAGCTTCATGATTTTTGCCTTCTCATTTGCCAGAGGTCTGTCATCTGTAGGTACCAAATCTTCGGGTTTTCTGTCGAGGAAATAAATTCTGCCGTTAGCCGCAAGATTCTTAACATTTTCATCCCTGAGAATTGCACCGCCGCCTGTGGAGATAATGCAGTTTTTCTTTAAGGAAACTTCTTTTATGATTTCCGCTTCGACCTCCCTGAAATAGCTTTCTCCGTCGGTTGCAAATATATCCGAAATCTCTCTTTTTTCTTTTTCGACTATCAAAGCATCGGTATCGATGAATTCTTTGTTTAACTCTTTTTCAAGAAGTTTTCCGATAGTACTTTTTCCGCTACCCGGCATTCCTGTTAAAACGATATTTTCAGTCTGATTTTTTAAATCTCTGAAGATGCCTTCGGAAACATTCTCATCGGGTCTTTTATCAATGAAAAACTCGCACGCTGCCACAGCCTGATACACGAGCATCTTAAGTCCCGAACAGCAGTTAATGCCGAGCTCCTCGGCTTCTTCAATCAGTCTTGTTCTTAAAGGATTGTAGATTACATCCGCAACTCCTTCGAGGTTTTTAAATCTTTTAAGATCAATCGGTTTTCCTTCAAAATTCGGATACATTCCGCTCGGCGTCGTGTTGATGATATAAGCCGCATCAGCATGCTTTTCGTATGCTTCGTCGTAGGTAATTGCACCGTCTTTTGCGCTTCTTGAAACTTTGCTCAAGAAATGCGCACCCATATGTTCGCAGACTGCATATGCGGTCTTGCTCGTACCGCCCGTACCGAGGATTAATACTTTCTTTCCCTTTAAGTCGAAACCGTTTGAATCAAGCAGGGTCTTTAATCCGAAGTAGTCGGTATTGTACCCGTACAGTTTGCCGTCCTTATTAACCACGGTATTTACGGCGCCGATTGAACGTGCTCTTTCATCGACGAAATCAAGGTATTTGATTACGTCTTCCTTATACGGAATCGTAACATTGATACCCTTGAAATCCTTTTCTCTCATAAAAGAATCGAGTCCGTCGCGCGGGATTTCTTTCAGTTCATATCCGTAAAATCCAAACTGCTCATGTATTAACTTTGAAAAACTGTGCCCAAGGCGTTCGCCTATAAGTCCGTATTCCATTTTTTCTCCCATTTGAGGAGCCAGACACACTACGTGAGTCAGGCACCTAGTTCACAAAATAGTCTGTGCCGAATCTTGCTGCCAGCATGTCATATACCGCAAGCGCACATACCGAATCAACAACGACTCTTGCTCTGTGAATGATTGCGGGATCGTGTCTTCCTTCTATAATAAAATCTGCATTCTGAATTTTCTTAAAGTCGATTGTCTGCTGTTCTTTATAAATTGATGGAGTTG
>CACWZK010000027.1 GCA_902765365.1 uncultured Lachnospiraceae bacterium | reverse complement strand
GTACAGAAGAGATTTTGTCGAGTATTTCCTTACACATCAGAAGCGCGGTTACTGTGCGCATTTTGCTTCCGCCACCGTTCTTCTTTTACGAGAAATGGGTATCCCCGCCAGATACTGTGAAGGCTACGTAATTCCAATTTCGCTCGTATACGAAAACGCTGTTTTAACCGAAAATGATTTTAACGAATGGTACTCGGGCAGCAAAGACATGGAAATGGATGCGGTCCTTAAAGTTCCCGTCAACGATTCGTACGCACACGCATGGGTGGAAATTTATCTCGACGGCTACGGATTCGTGCCTTTCGAAGCTACGATTCCTTCATTCGACGATGAAGATAATTCGTATTTGTTCAACTTGAATCTTTTCGGAGTTCTTACATCCAATACATTTAACTTCGAAGAATTCGGAACAACCACGAACCCCAACGAGAATAACGAGAACAGATTCAGACTTGGCAATCTTCTCGATGCTTTTAATTTCAACACCGCAAACGTACGCGTGACATTAATACGAATTTTTGCAATATTCGCTTTTGTTACCGCCGTTTACTTCCTCGTAAGATTCCTGATTATCAGGATTAAACTTGCGATTTACAAGAAAAATAATGATGAATATCATCTGGTAATGTATGAATATTCGCGACTTTCTGCTAAACTTAAGAGGAGGGGTTATCTTAAAAAAGAAAATCCGCTTCCGATGGATGTCAAGGCTGCATACGATTTATATTTGGCAGACTACAACGCCCGTCACAAAAAGCAGAAAGACATTGATACTGCGGCTTTATTCGAGCATTACGAGAAGGTAATGTATTCATAAGATCATAAAAGAAACATAACACGAAGGTATATTTAGGGAGGGGAATTTATGGATAAGATTATTATTAAAGGTCTTGAAGTTTTTGCTCATCACGGAGTATACGAAAACGAAAAATCAAAAGGTCAGAAATTTGTCATCAACGCCGAATTTGACGTTGATACCCTGACTGCAAGCTTAAGCGACGATATCGAGGATACTCTGGATTACGCCAAGGTCTGCGAATTCATAAAAGACTATATGGTCGTTAATCAGTTAAACCTGCTCGAGACTCTCGTCAATGAGCTTTCCAGAAAACTTTTGCTTACCTTTAAGAGCATAAAATCTTTAACACTCGAAATCTGCAAGCCCGACGCTCCCATTCCGTCCAAGTTTGATACTGTATCGCTTAAGGTCTTCAGAGCAAGACATATTGCTTATATATCTGTGGGTTCAAATATCGGAGAACGTGAGGAATACATTGAAAATGCAATCGACAGTCTTTCGATGGATGAATGCATTGAAATCAAAGATGTATCCGGACTTATCGAAACAAAGCCCTACGGAAATGTCGAACAGGATGATTTCTTAAACGGAGTATTCAAAATCGAAACTCTCTACTCTCCCGAAGAACTTCTGGCAAGACTTAATATCGAGGAAAAAGAAGCCGGCAGGGAAAGAACAATTCACTGGGGTCCGAGAACGCTGGATCTGGATATAATCTTTTATGATAATATAGTTATGTCAACCCCTAATCTGATTATTCCACATCCCGACATGGCCAACAGAGAGTTCGTACTTAAGCCGCTTTGCGAGATAGATCCGTATGTGATTCACCCTCGTTACAACCTCACAGTTAAAGAGTTATTATGTAAACTCGAAAAATAACACCTACCCCAAGTGCTTTGGCACAATTTTGACACTGGGGGACGGGGGTTTAGTGTCATTTTGGCGGGCCGTAAACAGGCTGAGGTTCATTTACAGGCGGTTCAAAAGAATTAAGTATCGCTTCAGTCATTTTAATGGTTCGAACATTTTCTTTTATGTCATGGACTCTTACGAAGTTAATACCTTTCATACAGGCCATAACTGTGGTTGCAAGCGTGCCTTCGAGTCTCTCATCAACAGGTAAATCCAAAGTCAAACCGATAACCGATTTACGGCTTGTGCCAAGAAGTAGCGGATATCCTAATACTTTTAAGTCGTCCATATGATTTATGGCGACTAAATTCTGCTCTCTTGTTTTTCCGAATCCTACTCCGGGATCGAGGATTATTTTATCCTTATCAATCCCCGCAGCATTTGCAATATCAAGTATCTCGCCAAAATCCGAAAGCAAATCTTTTCTGAAGTTTATATAATCAGGATTATTCCTGTTGTGCATAAGCACACAAAATGCATCATATTCCGCTATGACTTTGGCCATTTCGGGATCTTTTTTAAGGCCCCAGATATCATTTACGATATCACAGCCTGCTTCCAATGCAGCTTTGGCAACCTTGGCATCATATGTATCAACCGAGATTGGAATATCGATGTTTTTCTTAATTTCTTCGATAACAGGTACAACTCTCTCAATCTGTTCATCCGCACTTACCGGGGTAAATCCTGGTCTCGTGGATTCGCCGCCTATATCGATGATGTCGGCACCTTCTTCAATCATCTGAAGCGCTCTTTTTACAGCTACATCTTTATCAATGAACATTCCGCCGTCGGAAAAAGAATCGGGCGTCACATTCAAAATTCCCATCACATATGTGTGACCCGCAAGATCAAATATTCTGTTGCCGATTTTCATTTCTTTTATCATTTCTTCTCCTTCAGAGCCAGGCACCCTACGGAGCCAGGCACTGCTAACTCCTAAAAGAAAAAGCGGTTCCTAAAAAACCGCTTTCATAATTAAAGTTTTAAAAGATTGAAGAAGCGGTTCTTGTACTCTTCTTCCTCGAACAGGCCCCTCGTAGCCATTGTTACGGTCGTGGTGCCGGGCTTTTTGATTCCGCGCATTGTCATGCACATATGCTCGGCTTCGATTACAACCATTACGCCTTTGGCATTAAGTTCTTTAAATATGCTGTCTGCAACCTGATCGGTTAATTTTTCCTGAATCTGAAGGCGTCTCGCATAAACTTCCAGGGTTCTCGCAAGCTTTGATATGCCGACTACCTCTTTGTTCGGAATGTATGCGATATGCGCCTTTCCGTAAAAAGGCATCATATGATGTTCGCAGGTCGAGTAAAATACAATATTCTTTTCTAGAACTATATCATCGTTGTCTACATGAAATCTGCGGGATAAGTGATTGGCCGCATCGTCTTCATATCCGGCAAAAATCTCGCTGTACATTCTCGCAATTCGATCGGGCGTGTCAATTAAGCCCTCTCTTGTAATATCCTCACCTATTCCTTCAAGAAGAAGCTTAACCCCTTCTTTTATCTTGTTCTCGTCAATCATTTCACACACTTCTTTTCATTAATAATTCTCGGAAATCGCCCATAAAAGAAAGCGACCCGAATATAAGTATCACATCTTTCTTTTCGACAAAAAGTTTGGCAATCTCAAGTGCTTCGACGTAAGAATCTGCAGCCGTTACGTTTAAATTAAAATCTTTTATGATTTTGCCTAGTTCAAAAGCCTCAACCGCTCTCGCCTTATCTTTGGGCGTTACGGTCACTATCGCCTTGGCTTTCGGAGCGTACTTTTCGATCACATTTTCGAATGCCTTGTCTTTGTACATACCAATTATATATATCAGGTTTCGATTTGTAAAATACAAGTTTATGTTTTCGAAAAGCCTGTCGACCGCATCCATGTTATGAGCACCGTCGAGAATAAAAGTATAATCTTTATTCTTTATAATTTCAAATCTGCCCGGCCAGATCGCGTTTGCAAAAGCCTTTTTTACGGCATTATCCGTTATTTTAAAGCCTTCGTTTCTAAGCACTTCTATCGCATCAAGCACACATATTGCATTGTCACACTGGTGTTTTCCGATAAGGGAAAGATTTAGGTTTACATAATTCTTATATGATAAAATCTGCGAGATGTTTCCGGTTTTAACGGAAGTCTTAAATTTGGCAGTATTTCGGTCGCTTTTTACGATATTTATAATTGTATCGGAGCCTGAAATTTGAGTATTACCGGTATTTGAACTTTTTCTCTGATTTGATTTATCTGATAATTCATTAAATGTATTTATTATATTTGGTTTACATAATTCGTCAATATGCTCATCAAAGTATTCTTCTACCTCCTTTGACTGGGGCGATAAAACAACATTTTTTGAAGTATCTTTTATGATTCCGAACTTATGTAAACTTATATCTTTTAGATTATCCCCTAAAAAGGCAATATGATCGATACTAATCGATGCAATTATGTCAACCAAACTGCTTTCGATTGCATTTGTTGCATCAAGTTTTCCGCCCATACCGCATTCAAGGATTACTATGTTGCATTTCTTTTCGATAAAGATTAAAAGCGAAAGCACAAACTCAATCTCAAAAGCAGTCGCTTTCAGATTATTTTTCTCTACTGTATCAATGATTAACGAAAGATGTTTTTCCCATATTGTTTTAGGCACCATTTTTCCGTTAACAAGGATTATTTCTCTCTCATCCACAACCGCAGGCGATAAAAATCTTCCTACTCTTATCCCGCTATTCGCTATCGAATGTTCTAACAGATAACCAATACTACCCTTACCATTTGTTCCCGCAATATGAACTATGGGAAGGCTCTTGTCAGGTCTTCCGAACGCATCTAAAAGCTTATTCACTTCATCCAAACCGGGAACCGAGCCTAAAGACTTCCTTCTCTCTTCAAGCCATTCCCTGCATTCATCATATTTCATATCTTTCCTTCAAAAGAACCATTCGGGGACGGTTCTAAAATGGTCAAAAAAGCCAAAACGGAACCGTCCCCAAGTGGTCAAAAAAGCCAAAACGGAACCGTCCCCAAATGGCTCGAATAAATAAAGGCAGGTGGATAAACCTGCCTTAGTTTCTAACAGTCTTCTGCGATGTCCTCGACATCGTGAGCTCCGATATTTAATGTATTGAGAGTTCTTCTCTTAAGTCTTGCTTCTTCGGAATATTTTAATATAAAGTCCTTGGTCTCCTTGGAGTTCTTTATATTGTGAAGATAAAGCTTCGGATGTGTGGTATCGCCTGTATAGCAGATTACACAGCCGAGTCCGAAGAGTCTCTGGAAAAAGCCTCTCTGAAGTTCAACATCCTGAATCTTGTACATATAGCAGTCGTCTTCCTTTTTGGTAAAACAACCGGACTCGATTGTCAGGATATCTCTTTTGACAATGTATTTTGTGAAGGTAAAAGGAAGTCCGAAAAGAGCCCATCTCTTTTTCTCGACTACCTGCTCCTCATCATCATTAAACTCTGTACCCATATCCATCCCCCGAATATTTATCTGGAAATCTTAAAAGTTGCCCATGCATACTGCTGCATGTATTCTCCCATATAAGCTTTAATTGCGGATGATTTGCCTTTTTCGAAATCATATCTGTCGCATTTAATTCTGTCGGGATTAATGGCATAATAGTTTCTCTTTTTAACAACAACATCGCCGAGACCTGCCTCGTTTAACGATCTGGTCATCTCTCTGTAAATCTTGTTGATGTAGTCTTCTACTTTTCTGTCATAATCCTGATTAGGGAAAAGTATCGAAGCAATCTCTTTTTTGGTAACTCCGGCGCCCTTTCTGTCAATAAGGTATGCCAAAAGTTCCTTGGATCTTGATCTCTTAAATACAATGGGATCACCCTTTGAATAAACATCAAAGTTACCGAATGTCTTAACATAAACATCGTAACTGTTCTTGTCTTCTTCTACAGGGTTTCTTAAGTTTCTTAATTCCTCAGCTATTTTAACAGCCGTTACAGGTTTTAAAACATAACCACTGGCACGTACTTCGAATGCATCCTGTGTATACTCGGAATAACCGGTAACAAAGATGATATTGATCTTCGAATTGTACTTTTTGGCTTCATATGCAAGTTCGATACCGTTCATGTCTCTCATTTCGATATCAAAAAAGCAGATATCACAAGTGTTTTCCGAAAGATACTCAAGTACTTCTTTTCCGGTCTTAAAAGAAATAACTTCAGCGTTAGGTTCTGCTTCTTTTATGGAATCAACCAGAACTTCCAAAGCAATAGTTTCATCATCAGCAGCAATAATTTTCATAGAATATAGTCCCCCTCATATTTTGTATGCTTACATTCCATCTTTTGTCATTTTACTACACTTTTTTGTTGATTTCAATTGTTTGAAGTGTTATCATAGGAAAAATGATTTTTATAGGAGAACATTTATGCGTCATTTAATGAGTCCCCTGGATTTTTCCGTCGAGGAGCTCGACAGGTTATTCAACCTTGCGAACGACATTGAGAAAAACCGGGAAAAGTATTCTCATGCCTGTGTCGGCAAAAAACTCGCTACCTGCTTTTATGAACCAAGTACACGAACACGTTTAAGTTTCGAATCCGCGATGCTCTCGCTCGGCGGTGAAGTTTTAGGTTTTTCGGATGCAAATTCATCATCCGCGGCAAAAGGCGAAAGCGTTTCCGATACAATCCGAATGATCTCGTGTTACGCAGACATCTGCGCAATGAGACATCCTAAAGAAGGTGCTCCGATGGTTGCTTCAACTCACAGCCGCATTCCCGTTATCAACGCAGGTGACGGCGGACATCAGCACCCCACTCAGACACTTACAGATTTACTTACCATCAGATCTTTAAAAGGTCGTCTTTCCGATTTTACCATCGGTCTTTGCGGAGACTTGAAATTCGGTCGTACCGTACATTCTCTAATCAATGCATTATCCAGATACGATAACATCAAATTCGTCTTCGTTTCACCCGAAGAATTAAGAATTCCCGAATATATAATCGACAATTTAAAAGAAAAGAACATTCCCTTCGAAGAAGTTATCTCACTCGAGGAAGTAATGCCCAAACTTGATCTTTTATACATGACCAGAGTTCAGCGAGAAAGATTCTTCAACGAAGAAGATTATGTAAGATTAAAAGATTTTTACATCTTAAACAAAGAAAAAATGGCGCTTGCCAAAGAAGACATGCTTGTGCTCCATCCTCTTCCCAGAGTAAATGAAATCTCTGTCGAAGTCGACGAGGATCCGAGAGCCGTTTATTTCAAGCAGGTTCAGTATGGTGTATACGTAAGAATGGCTTTAATTCTCACATTACTCGAAATCGATGTGGATGCACTGTAAGAATTATTTATCCTAAAAGAATAAGAATCGAGGTATACTATGGGTTCAGAAAATACAGGAAAGGAAATACACATGCTTAAAATCGGTAAAATACACGAAGGCTTCGTGCTCGATCATATAAAAGCAGGTAAAAGTTTATCAATATATCATCATCTGCAGCTCGACAAAAAAGACTGTACAGTTGCAATGATTATGAATGCAAAAAGTGAAAAAATGGGTAAAAAAGATATCCTCAAGGTTGAATGTGATATCGAAGAAATGGATATGGACGTACTCGCGGTTATCGATCACAATATCACCGTAAACGTCATAAAAGACGGTGAAATCGTTGCCAAAAAAGAGCTCGTGCTTCCCAAGGAAATCAAAAACATTTACAAATGTAAAAATCCCCGTTGCATAAGCAGTATCGAACAGGAACTCCCCCAGATTTTCGTATTAGACGAGAAAAAAGAAATTTACAGATGTAAATACTGTGAAGAGAAAACAAGACAGGAATTATAAAAGAGAAAAAAGAACCGTCCCAAAAGGGACGGTTTTTTATACCAGACTTATTACTTCTTCTTTCGGCGCTTTGGCGGGGGTAATTTCCTTTGCATAAAGCACGGGGCCTTCGCCGTTGTAATCTTTCCAGAATTCTATCTTAATCTCAGCGGTAACCGTAATCCAGTCACCTTTTTTATACTTGTCCGCATCATCCGTTTTACAGATAAAGCCTAAGAAAGCTATATCCTCGGCGCAGCATGTCATCGAGGAACGGCCGGGAACTAAAAGGCCTTTCCCGAGTGTCTCGGGTTTTACGACATTGGCTAGAAACTTAACAGTTTTGCCGTTGTATCTGTCAAAATTGTCGAGGCAGTCAAAGAACCATATACCGTAAGTCTCATCGACAAGTTCGATTACGGGAGCATTTACGTCAAAAGGAAGTTCCTCATCGAGCGTTGTGTTAATCTCTCCGTTCTTGTCTTCAAATACGATTTCCGCATTTCTGTTTAACGCCATTACGTTTCTTTTATATGTTGCAAGTTCCTTATTCAAGCCGTCACATCTGTTAAAGATGATAAGCTCGGATTTTTTGACCATATCGGAAATAAGAGAACGCATATTGGCAAAATACATGTTAAATGTGGCAGCATTGATAATCGTTACCTGCTGTGCGAGTTTCCAGTGCCAGGGCATCTTTAAATCCGACATCTGCCACATTCCGTTATACTCGATGATGATTCGCTCGGGTTTATGTTTTTTCTCGAGATTAAGAAGCGTCGTGCTGTTTAAATCTTCCTTGCTGTCGATTACTTCGACAACCGTGTGTGTTTTACGAAGAATCTCTTCTTCTATCTCGACTTCGCCTTCTTCGCATAAAATAAGAAGTGTTGTATTGGTTGTCTGAAAGTATGGCTGAGTTATCGTAAATCTGATAAACTCTGTCTTTCCGGCTTCCAGAAAACCGTTTATTACAAATACGTTTTTCATTAGAATAATTCCTTAATCTTATCTTCGTTAAGTTTTGAACCGATTACTACGACCTTACCCGTAACCTCAGGGCTGCCGGCTCTGACATTTCTCTCTTCGGGAACATAGTCGAAGTAAATAAATCCGCCGTCCTTATCATAAACCATGCCTTTTGAACGAAGAATCACGCCGTAAGTTTCATTATCATCGAATTTGGAAAGAATTTCGTTAATCTGATCTTTTGTATATGACTTGGCAGTCTCGAATCCGATGCTTGTAAATACTTCGTCTGCATGATGGTGATGATGGTGATGGTCGTGATCGTGATGATGGTGGCACTCACACTCGGGATCGTCGCATTCTTCGTCATCGTGATGATGGTGGTGATGATGTTCATGCTCGTCGTCATCATCGTCGTCATCGTCGTCGTGGTGATGGTGATGATGTTCGTGCTCGTCGTCATCGTCATCATCATCGTGGTGATGGTGATGGCACTCACATTCGGGATCGTCACACTCTTCGCCATGTTTATGAGCCAGTTCTTTTTTTATCTCTTCGAGGAGTTCCTCTTCGAGGCTCTTGCCTGCTTCATATGTCTTAAGAATCTGCTCACCGGTTAACTGATCCCAGGGAGTTGTAATAATTGTAGCCTTTGCATTATGCTCACGAAGAAGGGCGATTGCTTCGTTTAACTTCTCTTCTGATACATTCTGTGTTCTGGATAAAATAATTGTACCTGCGGCTTCAACCTGATTGATGAAGAATTCACCGAAGTTCTTTATATACATCTTGCATTTTGAAACGTCTACAACAACTATTGCTGCGTTTAAAGCAACATCTGTTAAATTCTCTTTGCTTTCAAGATCTGCTACAGCCTTAATAACGTCAGAAAGCTTTCCGACACCTGAAGGCTCGATTAAAATTCTCTCGGGAGAATATGTCTTTATTACTTCTTTTAAGGATGCGCCGAAATCGCCCACGAGCGAACAGCAGATACATCCTGAGTTCATTTCTTTTATCTCTATTCCGGCTTCTTTTAAGAATCCGCCGTCAATTCCGATTTCACCGAATTCGTTCTCAATGAGAACAACTTTTTCTTTATTTAAAACTTCTTTGAGCATCTTCTGAATAAATGTAGTCTTGCCTGCTCCAAGGAAACCGGAAACTATATCAATCTTAGTCATGACTTTACCTTCTTTCTTTACGTAAATTAATTACTTACTTTTATTATCCAAATATTAATTATATCATACACGTCAAGTTTAACCGCAAAAAATAAGGACCGCCGAAGCGATCCTTTTTATTCATTAACAATTAAGCAATTTTGCTCTTAGCGATTTCAGATAAGCTCTTGAAGCCTTCTGCATCGTTAACTGCCATCTCAGCGAGCATCTTTCTGTTGATGTCGATGTTAGCAAGCTTAAGACCATACATAAATTTGCTGTATGAAAGTCCGTTCATTCTTGCAGCAGCGTTGATACGTGCAATCCAGAGACGTCTGAACTGTCTCTTGTTTTCCTTACGTCCGGCATAAGAAGAAGCAAGTGCTCTCATAACGGACTGTTTAGCTATACGATACTGTTTTGATCTTGCTCCTCTGTATCCTTTAGCAAGCTTTAATACTCTGTTATGTTTTTTCTTGGCATTTAAGCCACCTTTTATTCTAGCCATTTTTTACTTCCTCTCTTTCCTTAAATGTAAGGTAAAATCTTCTTCATATTCTTTACATTTGTGCTGTCAGTCATAGCAGCCTGTCTGAGATTTCTCTTTCTCTTTGTAGACTTCTTTGTAAGGATATGGCTCTTATAAGCTTTAGATCTTTTTAATTTTCCTGTTCCTGTAAGTTTAAAACGCTTTGCAGCAGACCTGGATGTCTTCATTTTAGGCATAACTAATGTCCTCCTTAAGTAAAATATATTTTAACTGTTACTTCTTCTCAGCCAAAACCATAGCTATCGAACGACCTTCGATTTTTGCTTCTTTTTCAAGAGCGGAAACATCGGAAAGTCCGTTTGCAAAATCTTCAAGAAGTTTCTTGGCGGTAGGAACTCCGTGAGCCATTTCCCTGCCTCTGAATCTGACGGTTACTTTAACCTTTTCACCTTTGGTAAGGAACTTTCTTGCCGCATTCATCTTGGTATTGAAATCGTTGGTATCAATATTGGGCGAGAAACGGATTTCCTTAACTTCGGTTACTTTCTGTTTCTTCTTGTTCTCTTTCTCTTTACGAAGCTGCTCGTACTTGAATTTTCCGAAGTCTTCAATACGACATACGGGCGGATTTGCATTCGGGGAAATCATGATTAAATCAAGTCCCAAATCTTCTGCTCTCTGCATTGCATTGCCGGTAGGCATAACGCCGAGCATTTCTCCTTCCTCTGAAATAACTCTCACTTCACTGTCTCTGATCTGATCGTTAATAATATAGTCGTTGTTCTTCATATTCCTCCGTACATAAGTTTCGAAAAAAAATTGAGTGGACACAATATCCACTCAATAATATAAAAAAGCTCTTTGCTAAACTTTCAAATATTAACACCGAAAACTCAATTGTCGTCGGGTGAGAGCGGATACTCTGCTTTATTTTGCAACATTAGTATTTTAATCTGTTTCTTTTATAAAGTCAACAGAAATTTTATTTTTTTATAATGTACCGATAAACGGTGCCAGAATCGTCGCCAGATACATTATCAGATAATAGCCTGCAAACATAATTACCGTGAACACATAAAAGATAATCGCGCCGTAATTGAATGCCGCACATCTCTTGGTACCCTTCTGTCCGAGCATCATGGTCTTTCTTACTCCCAGAGCCTTTTTCATAAAGACAATTATCAGAATGATTCCTACAAAGATAAGGAAGAAATAAAAGAGATTGACCATAGCGGTAAGCAGTATGCCGAATATAGCACCGGGATGAGTCTGAAAAATTCTTTCTACCTGATAGGAATATACATTAAACGCCTGTTCAAGCATTTCCGGGCGAGTCTGAATTGTTTCCTGGAATTTGGTAAGTGACTGCTGTATACTTTCGAGCACTCCCGACGGTATCGTCTTTCTCGCAAGAGGTATAATCATTGCTGCATAAAGATTATATCCCATATGAAGCAGCACGGTATATCTTAATTTGCCTGTCTTGCAGTAAATATATGCGAATAAAAGACCGAGGCCGAATGCATAAAAGAACTGTACGAAATTACCGTGATATACGGCGAAAGTAAATGCCGAAATCATAATGGCCGCACCGTAACCGTATTTGCATGTCGAATTAATAACAAGTCTTCTGAAAATAAGTTCTTCAAGAATGGGAACTATGATTCCGACGGTTAAAATGCCAAACAAGAGATAAATCCATGAATCGTCGGCATATAAAAGTTCCGCTACGATATTACTGCCGGATAAAGTACTTGAGATAACCAAATTTAAAATATTAGCGGGCGCAAGCACGATTCCGTTTACTATGGAGCCTATAAGCTGGCCTATTCCTCCGATACCGAAGCAGCAAAGGAACATTACAAACCACCAGCCGAATTTAAGCGTTCCTCTTTCGGGTTTCTGTGCGGTTTTTCTTGTAAGAAAATATAAAACCAAACTGCCTATTGAAACCGAAATCATAAGATCGATATAAGTCAGAACGGAAACAAGCGTATTGAGCGCTCCGTTATTTACAAACTTAAGGTAAGCATCCGTGAAGCCGTTGTGAACTTTCTGGCTGAATGTTCCCATAAAACCGGTAAATACCGATCTCGGAAATACAAAGACCAACTGTAATGCAAGTATAATCACTATGCTGAGTGTCAGTTTCCATAGTAAAGAAGCATAATATTTCTTTTTCTGTTTCTTAACCTCATTCTCATCAATTTGAAGAAAAGTGTCTGTTTTTACTTCTGTTTCGAATTGATTATTTACATTAACAGCATCATTTTGTTCATTGTTCAGATTGTTATTATCCATTATTTTTCCCCTGTCACATATTATTAGTATTGATAATATTAAAAGTTGCCGTAGGGTTTACCTGCGACAACTCTTTTAATTATGCGTTTTTACCGCAGCACTTCTTATATTTCTTGCCTGATCCGCAAGGACAGGGATCGTTAGGATAAACCTTCGCATCTTTTTTAATGGTTGTGGAAGCCTTCTGCTCTTTGTAGAGTGCTTTCTTTTCATCCTCTGTGAAATATTCGTTCCACTCTTCGAGATTGTAAAGCCAGTCAGCGCCAGCAGCAACCATGTTCTTGTAAAGAAGTTCCTTGTCGTACTCAAGGCTAATCTCTGTATCCTCATCCATCTCTTCAATGGGATTGGGGGTAACAAGTGAATCATTGATACCGTCAAGAATACCGGTCATATAAAAGGTATCAACGCCGTACTTCTCGCAAAGTTCTTTTACGGTGCCTTTTACGGGCTCTTTTTCGGGAAGAAGTTTCTGATAGAATTCCTTCTCAAGAGCAAAATATTTGTTCCAGATAGGCTGCAAAGTTGACTTGTCAGCCGTCTCATCATAAGCTTTCGCACGCCATGTGTCTAATAATTTCATATTAAAACCATCCTTTATATGTATTATTTTTATTTTTCAAGCCGTCATTTAGTATAAAGCAAAACGTTCCAAAAGGGAAGAATTGAATTTTTCCTCATAAAAGAAGTGAACTTTATTTAGTAGCTGATATACATCGCGGGACGAACACCTATGCCGTCATAATAAGGATAATAATTCGATCCTCCTCCGCAGTTGCCGCAAACACCCACACCAAGAACCAATTCCGGAGAAGTGCCGACAGTACGAATCCACCATGCGCCCGCTAAGTGTCCGTCCACTTCAGATGTGTATCCATATTTATTCTTAAAATCGGAAGAATCGTCGACAACTATTGTTACATCGGGAATTCCGGATTCATTTACATAAGGAGTAGAGGCGCAAATCAAATTCTGATTAAATCCTTCGGGATAATCATCATTCACCCAACTGTATTCACCAAAATACGTTTCTGTATCCTCAAGGCTTAATAAAAATACTTTGTCTTCAGTATCATTACCTCCGTCCTGACCGCTCCAAGGATTATCTTTATTTTCCAAGGTTACCAACGGAATCTTATTTTTTTCGGATTCAGAAAAAGCTGCATTATAAAAATCATTATTAAGCCATTGTCTTAATTCACATGTTTCCCAGGTAACATAATCGGAACCGGAATGATATTTTCTTTGTTCAAGGATATATTTACTTACAATATATGCCTTTCCTTTATTGACCTTCAAAACCACCCATTCGATATCTTCTTTGCCGTTCGACAAATTGCCGTCCTGCTCATATTTACCGAATTTAATGATATCTCCGACTTTGTAAGGGCATACATGAGTTGCGGTATATGTTCCCCTGTTAATTCCGTATGTCTTGCATATATTGTCAAATTCTATAGAATTTGCGAAGCCTGCAAAGACCTCATCTCTTGTCTTTCCGTTATCCAAAGCTTCAAGCCAGTCGGCTTTTCCATCTGCATCGGATGGACGTCCGAACATTGCAAGATAAAGGTTTTCAACGAATTCTTCGTCACTTAAATTCTTGTTAGTATATTCCTGGCTGAAGATAAATCTTCTGGCACATTCAGAACCGGTTATCTGTCCTTTTATGAGCTGTTCTACCCAGTTCTTCTGACCGTCTTTATCACCTATTCTTTCAAGGGTGATTTTATACATTCTTTCTACAAAAAGATTGACATTGTTATTTGTCTCTCTGTTAAATCCCATTACATATCTGCCGGCTGTAACACCGTAACTTTCACAGATATTATAAAACTCCTGTGAATTCGCAAAGCCTGCGTACACTTCGAGTCTGGAAGCTCCGTTAGATAACTTGTTCATCCAGTCTTTATATCCGCCCTCATCGGGTTCTCTGCCCATAAAAAGCTGATAAAGATCATTTACAAATTCATCATCTTTTTTATTTTTCTTGATATATTCCGGACTAAACATGAATCCGTATGCAACTTCAATTCCGACTGCTCGTCCGTTTAAGAGCTGGTCTTTCCAGTCAGCAAATCCATCGGGATCCGAAGGTCTGCCAAGGCCGATCAGATAACATCTCTCAACGAAGTCGTCTACAGTACCTGCAGCTTTTGTTTTAAGCGTGGGAAATGAAATCACTGACAGAATCATCAGTAACGACAACGCAACACTTAATACTCTTTTGATTTTGGCTGATTGTTTTCTCATAAGAAAATCCCCCTTAGAATTTTATTACACAATTATTATTATAAATGTAGGCCCTTTTTTGTTCAACAAACAAATTGAAAACTTTGAAATAACAATGTTTTAATCATATATTAAATTTTTAGACGGATTTAATCATAAAAGATATGGAAATCCCCCTTTAAACAATGTATAGTATAAAAGAATTAATAATTTGAGTAATACATAATAAAACAATGTATATTATAAAAAAATAATTAATAGTTTGAGTAATACAAAATAAAACAATGTATATTATAAAAAAATATGATTAATAGTTTGAGGGAAAAGTATGCTTAAAAGAATTCTTGCAGTCATCGGTTTAATAGTAATTCTCGGATGGATTATCGCCACTCTCGCACTGGCCGTTTTACCCATTCCAATGAAAACGGTTTTATTTCCCATATTTGCAGCGGGCTGCGTACTGCTTCCTATTATCCTCTGGCTTCTTTTATGGATGATAAGTGTGGTAACAGGCAAGAAGAACATCGCAACATTTGAAGTCAAGAAAGACGACGAAGAAACTCTTTCCAAGGCTGCAAAAGATGTAGAAGAAACTCTCGATGAGGCAGTAAAAGATATCGAGTAAACTTAAACTACGCGCATAACTCCGGCATTCTTGTTGGATGCGCGTAACTTATCTGCTCAACATTCTCAATACTACGCGCGTATAGCCGCTAGCAAGCTATATGCGCGTATTTTTTATGGCAATAACCGGAAACATACGCGCGTTTCGTTATTAACTTGTTATATGCGCGTAATATTACATGCCAGTATTGCATAAACTACGCGCGTTTAGCTATTTGCTTGTTAATTGCGCGTAGTATTCCGTAACTGTATAGCAAAAACTACGTGTGTTTAACAAAAAAAGTTTTAAACGCACGTAGTTAATAAATATTACATATATTCTCCGACTTCTTTCTGGATTGAAGGAATGATTGTCAAGTCAGGGAAGTTTAATTCAAAGAACGCTCTGACAAGATCGACAAAAATAATCTCTGTTCCGTAATGGCCTGCATCAATTATGTTTAGGCCCTGAGATACGGCATCAAGAGCTGCGTGATATGTCATATCTCCTGTTATCAGCAAATCACAATTCTCCTCGAGGCAGGCATCAATCATCGATTTGCCTGCACCCGTACAGACTGCAACACGGCTTACGACACTGTCAAGATCTCCATAAACCTTAACAACACTTAAGCCGAAGCCTTCTTTTGTTCTGATAACTGCTTCGCGTAACATTATGTCAACCGCTTCTTTGTTGCCATTTAGGAATTTGCCTATACTTCCCATGCCAATCTTTTCGTTATCTTGATTTATGTTAACTTCTATTGCACGTTCTCTTTTTATACCGAGTACTTCATCAGCGACTTCCGAGAGCCCCGTCGCATCCATGTTGGTATGCATAGCAATGTAGTTAATCTTATTATTCGCAAGTTTAAGAACTCTCGCTGTAATAAAATCTTCAGAATTAATCTTACTTACAGGTGAGAAAATCAAAGGATGATGGGAAATTATCAAATCTGCCTTTGCCGCAATCGCCTGCTCCACAACCTCATCCGTAACATCAAGTGTCACGAGGATACGATTAACCTCAGCATTCATATCCCCTATAAGCAACCCTGAATTATCCCACTCTTCCTGATACTCAAAAGGTGCAATTTTATTTAAATTATCGTAGATTTCTTTTAAAATCATGTCGACTCCTTATAATCAGAATATATTTAAATTTGTTCAAGATGATAAATATTTCTTTATCATAAAAA
>CACWZK010000026.1 GCA_902765365.1 uncultured Lachnospiraceae bacterium | reverse complement strand
TTTCTACTTTTCCATCATTTGGTGTCATTAAGGATGCAAGGATCCTAAGAAGCGTTGTTTTGCCTGCTCCGTTGGGCCCTAAAATGCCCAGAATCTCGCCTTCTTTGGCTTCAAAAGATACTCCGTTAACGGCATAAAATTCCTCTTTGGTCTTTTTGCCGAAAGACTTCTTTTCGGAATCGTTTTTTATATTCCTTATGAATTTCTTGCTGATATTATCAACTCTAATCATTTAATTCCCTGCTTCCACACATGTTTAATCAGATTTTGGATAACAGCTCAACCGGTTTTTCAAGTATTCTTTTAAGCTTTATATGAGGCGGTTCTTTTTTTGAAACAATACCAACTCTTATAAACTTAATTCCCGCATTTTTGGCACCGAGACAGTCGGTAAAAAGCTGATCTCCAATCGCAAGTACTTCTTCCTTCTTTAAGCCCATTTTTTCAAAGGCCACAAGATAGTTCTTCGCCGAAGGTTTGCCTGATTTATATATATAATCGATATAAACGTTTTGAATAAAAAGTTTAACGCGCTCTTCGTCGTTGTTGCTTAATATAAAAAGCTTAAAGCCTTTTTCTATCAGGCTTTTAACAAGTTCGTCACTCTTTTCGTTACAGGGCGCGTCATGTGCAACGAGAGTATTGTCTATATCAAAAATTATTCCCTTTATGCCCTCTTTTTTCAGTAAATCAAAATCGATATCGTATACCGATTTAATGTCAATATCGGGCTTAAATTTTTTAAACATAAGCTACTCCAGATAAGAACTGTCCAAAAGGTTCTTTGTGTATTCGCTCGAAGGATTGGTAAAAAGCGTCTCGCTTTCCCCTTCTTCCACGAGTTCTCCGTCTTTCAGGATATAAATATAATTGCAGATCTCCCTTACCACTTTTATGTCGTGTGATATAAAAAGAATCGCAAGATTTTTTCTTTCGTTAAGTTTTTTAATAAGTTTTATTACCTGCTTCTGAACCGTCACATCGAGGGCGGAAACAGGCTCGTCGGCAATTAAAATATCGGGGTTTGAAAGAAGGGCCATCGCAATGCCTATTCGCTGTCTCTGGCCGCCCGAAAGCTCGTTGGGATAATGTGTC
This sequence comes from uncultured Lachnospiraceae bacterium, assembly GCA_902765365.1. GTDB lineage: Bacteria > Bacillota > Clostridia > Lachnospirales > Lachnospiraceae > UBA3766. The sequence goes on along the minus strand of CACWZK010000026.1, from coordinate 15,884 downwards.
AGAACGCTTTCGTCCAGTTCAACTTCCTCGAGGATATTTTTAATACGTTTTTCATATTCAAAAAACTTTTCGGGATTGCCGTATTTAATCGTTTCTTTTAAGAGCCATCCTACTTTTTTGGCGGGATTTAACGATGCGTAATTATCCTGAAAAATGTATCCTATCTTTTTGCAGACAATCTCTCCCTCCCCGGGTTTTAACTGTCCGGAAATACATTTTGCAAGCGTGGATTTACCGCAGCCGCTCTCTCCCAAAAGACCGACAATACTGCCTTTATTCACATAAAGGCTTATATTTTTCACACCCTTGTCCGACTTCGGATAAATATATGTTAAATTTTTTACTTCACAAACTTTTTCAGACATATTAAAAAATCAACTGTTTCGTATACTCTTTGGTGGGGTTCTCAAATATCTCTCTTACGTTTCCTTCTTCAACCACAACTCCGTCCTTCATTACGACAACCCTGTCGCATAAAGCTTTGATAACGGATAAATCGTGTGAAATAAAAAGAATCGAAGTACCGGTCTTTTCATTGAGTTCCTTCAAAACATCTATTATTCTTTTCTGAACCGTTACATCCAGTGCGGTTGTGGGCTCGTCGCAGATTAAAAGCTTCGGCTTTAACACAAGCGCAGCCGCAATCATCGCACGCTGTCTCTGTCCGCCGGAAATCTGGTGAGGATATGATTCGTAGATTCTCTCGGCATCATCCAGTCCGACACTCTTCATCACTTCAAGAGCGCGGTTTTTCATGTCTTCTTTCGTCAGACCGAGTTCTTTTTTTCTGATTCTCATGGCCTCTTCAACCTGCGCACCTACTTTAAGTACGGGGTTCATCGAGTTTAGGGGATCCTGAAAAACAAAACCGATTTCATTACCCTGAATCTGTCTAATCTTACTTCTCGGCGAATTAAGAATATCGGTTCCGTCCAAATCAATCGTTCCCGATTTGGTTAAATCCTTTCGGTTTAAAAGACCTGCAATTGCCATTGCGGTCATGCTTTTACCGGAGCCCGATTCACCGACTATACCGAGTATTTCACCGTCTTTTATTGTAAAATCCACGTCCTTTACCGCAACTTCCGGCAAATCGTGGTCAAAAAATTCAATCTTTAAATCTTTTACTGTAAGCATGATGGAACGATTCTCCGCTCGATAATAATCCTATGCCGAAAAGTAACAAAATAAGTGTTAACGCAGGAAAGAATACCATATAGGGTGCTTTTCTTATATATCCGCCTCCGTCCGATAAAAGCGTACCGATCGACGCCAAAGGAGGCTGTACTCCGATACCTAAGAAACTTAATCCGGCTTCGGCTAAAATGCAGTTGTTAAATGCTATAAACATACAGTTTAAAAATGTTTCCGTTACATTGGGGAGTATATGCACGAAAAGAATTCTGGCCGTGGGAATTTTTAAAAGTTTGGCCATTTTTACATATTCGAGTTCTCTCTGCTTTTTGAATTCGGAACGCATCATTTTGGCAAACGAAGGAACTATGGCTATTCCCAGAGCAAGCGTAACCTGCAGATAACCGCTTCCGAAGAGTGATACAAATACTAGGGCTAAAAGAAGCGAGGGAACGGCAAATAATACATCGATGATACTTGATAAAATTTCATCAACGATGCCGCCGAAATATCCGCATAAAGCTCCGATTAGGGTACCGAAAAAAGTGCCGATAAGCACAGAAAATACGGAAATGGCAACAGATATACCCATTCCCGTCTGAGTTCTTTTTAAAATATCCCTTCCGAATTCGTCACAGCCGAACAGATGGGAAAAAGAGGGACCTTTTAATATCAGGTCTTTATTCATCAAATCAAAAGGATTGCGGTTTAAAAAACCAAGCAGTACGAAAGCAATCATAAAAACTACAATTATGATGCCTATCTTCTTTTGATTGGTTAACTTAATTTTTTTCATATTCCAATATTGCTTTTGCAAGATTATTCGCACCCTGACCGAGTTTGAGGCTCGCTATATTGGCACGAATCTTCATTCTCTCTTCCTCATTGGTCAGCTTTTTAACACCTGCCACGAGGTCTCCGTAGAATTTGTTGCTCTTATTCACAAAATCTCCGCCGTAAACCATTAATCCGCTGTTTGTAAGGCTCTTTAAAAGCATATTCTGGCTGTAATCACTCTGAAATACAACGGCGGGTACATTTGAGCTTAAAATATCATAGCAAACCGAATCGGCGATTGTAACAGCTATATCACAGCCCTTTAAAAGTTTCGAATAACTTGCAATATCAGGTTCAACAATTATCTGCGAGGAAGTATTGCTCATCTTAAAAAGAATATCCCTCGTAGTTGCATTCTTAGATGTTACCACACGAAGTCTGACCGAATCATCAATGCAGTCAAGAAGCGAATCCACAATTCCGGGAGCCAGTTCATGAGGATCGAGTTCACCGGTATATACCATAATGCTGTCGATATCATGCTTGTCAATTACACGAAACGACCCTAAAAACTCATTGCCGTAGGGAGCATATTCAATACCCAGAAGAAGTTTGGTGCTTCCCTTATACTTGGTCATGTAATCAATCTTATCCGCATAAAGATTGTAGTTTATGATGGCGTCAACATCATATACTTCATAAAGATAATCCTCTATAAGAATTACCTTGCACACTTCCTTTAATGAATTGAATGCGGTATTGGAAACATCGTAACTGTCGACAACGCAGACTTTCGCGTTTTTTTCGGAAATAATATCCTTTAGACAATTGATTGCTTTTTCGCTGCCGAGAGTCATCGACGGAACAGTTTCATATTCCATGAAATTACCTTCAATTAACGAAGTATCCGAATCTTCTCTGGTCACAAAAAGCACACTGCCCCCCAGCAGTCTGATTGCTTTTGCAATAGCGACGCATCTTTTCATATGACCTTTACCGATCATTGAATTGGCATCTACCCTGAAAACTACCATATGTACACCCCAATGCCGTTAGACGGCTTATATCAAATCCTTACCCTCGGATCCAAACACACATGAATAATATCGGTTATAAAACTTATAAGCATGATAAAGAGCGCTATCATCATGACTTCCGCTTCTACCACGGGAAAATCCCTGGTCGAAATCGATGAGATTAATATCTGTCCGAGTCCCGGTATCGAAAATACCTGCTCTATTACAATGCCCGAACAGATCATGTCTGCGGCTATCATACCGATAAAAGTAATCGTCGGCATTATCGCATTTTTCAAAACATGTCTGTATAAAAGTCCTGTAGTATTGTTTCCTCTCGCATATGCGGTAAGTGCATAATCCTTTGTTGCTTCTTCCAGGATATTCCCTTTTAAGAGCCTTATACACATCGCAATCTTTGGTATCGCAAGTGCAAATGCGGGAAAAATCAGGAAGTATAAAAACTGCCCGAAATTCGCATTATAGGAAACATATCCGCCCGGCTTAAACCACCTTAAAACTATTCCGAAAAAGAAAGTTATAAGAAGTCCCAAAACAAAAGAAGGAACCGACATGGATGCCTGATTAAGCGGGCTAATTATTTTATCCGATAAACCGCCTGTATGCTTTGCAACATATATGCCAAGCGGGAATGATATCACTACCACGAAAAAGAGAGCCATTACGGATAAAAAGAAATTTATCACTATCTTCTCTTTTAGGAGTGTTGCAACCGGTATTCCGTACGTATAGGAAGTTCCGAAATTAAGTGTAAAAATACCGCCTAAAAACTTAAAATACCGTAAAATAAACGGTTCGTTCAATCCGTACTGTATCCTTAACGCTTCTACCAGTTCGGGTGTAGCTCTGGTACCGAGCTTATCCAATACGGGATCGCCCGGCACCAGTTCAAAAATCAAAAATATTACAAAACTTGTAACAATCAGGGTAATAATCAGTCTGATTAACTTTTTGATTATATATTTACCCATTAATTACTGTACCGCCTTAATCTTGGTTAAATCGAGCACATAAAGAGGATAGAATGAATATCCTTCAAACTTGTTGTTTAATGCGACAAAATCGGGAAGGTCCTGAATATAAACATTGGCTGCGTCCGAATTTAAAATTTCGGCACATTCCTTGTAGTATTTCGTCGCGGTTTCGTCATCTGCGCTTGATACGGCATTTTTAAATGCTTCATCATACGCAGGATTGCTGTAATTCGTAAAGTTGTCCGATGCGTCGGATGTGAATCTCGAAAGAAGTGCATTGGCCGATAAATTGGCAGCATCCACGCCGATAACCGTAGCATCATATTTTCTGCCGAAATAAACGTCGTTAAGCCAGGTCTCCCAGTCAACTTCTTTTATTTCGGCGTTAATTCCTATCTGAGCAAGCTGATTCTTTAAAACAAGTGCGGTATCAACATGCTGGTCATAGTTTGAAGGAACCGTGATTGTCATGTTAAATCCGTCGGGATATGCACTCTTTGCCATCAGTTCCTTTGCCGTATCAAGATTGGGATTGTAAACTTCGGTAAGCTCTTTGTCGAAGTATTTGCCGAAATTCGGATAAATACTGGTTCCTATCTTGGAACCGCTTCCGTCGGAAACATAATCCATAACCTCGTTTACATCAACGGCATAGTTCATAGCCTTTCTGACATTAACGTCGTTAAAAGGCTCAAACTCATGGTTAAGATACAAAGCCTGTACCAGGTTCATGGTACCTTCGTATACATTGAATTTCTGCGGATCAAGCTGCATCTTCTGACCCTTGGTAAGGTGAATGCACATATCGATTGTACCGCCCTCGAGTTCCATCGCAATGGTATCGGCGTTGGTGCAGATTTTAAATGTAACATTCTTAACGTTTCCGCCCTCTCCCCAGTATGAATCGAATCTTTCGAATACGACATTCTGAAGGGGACTTCTCGAAACGTACTTATAAGGACCCGTACCGATTGCAACGGTATCGGGAGTTGCATTTCCTTTGGGAATAATGGCTGCTTCAACGCTGGCCAGATAAGAAAGAAATGCAGGGTCGGGTGAAGCGAGCTTAATCTCAATTGTATCATCGGAAAGTACATTAACTTCCGAGATATTTGAAAAAGCCGAACTGACAGCTGCGTTTCCGCTTCCGTCCCGTCCGGCAAATTTGTTGATTGAATATTCCAGGTCTTCAATCGTAACTGCTTTGCCGTCGTGGAATTTAATTCCGTTTCTTAACTTAAATGTGTAACTTAGTTTGTCCTCTGATACTTCTACACTCTCAGCTACTGCAGGCACGATATTTCCGTCACTATCAGGTTTTACCAATCCCTCGAACACATTGAAGAAGATTTCTTTTGTTCCTGCCGCCACCATCTTGTGGGGGTCAAGACTGTCATCAATGTCCTGAGCGATTCCAATAGTTATAGATTCGGAAGTCTTTGCCTTATCGTCTGTGCACGCACACAGTACAGTAGTCAAAGTGAGTAAGCAAAAAAGAACGAGAGTTTTGATCTTTTTCATTACTCTACCCTTTCTCTATAAAAAATTTTTTTATTACAAAAGGGACCGTGTTTGCGGTCCCGTTTTGCCTAATTAAGCATTTTCTTTAATTCATCCATGAACGTATTAACATCCTTAAACTCTCTATATACGGATGCAAAACGTACATATGCAACGGGATCCAGATCTTTGAGTTTATCCATTATTAATTCGCCGATTGTATCCGAACCGACTTCCTTGTCTTCATTGCAGAAGATTTCGGTCTCGATTTCGTCAACCAAATCTCTTATCTGAGCTGCCGATACAGGTCTCTTGTGGCAAGCTCTCAGGATACCGTCCTCAATTTTCTTTCTGTTATAAGCTTCGCGGTTATTGTCTTTCTTTCTGACAATAAGAGGAATTGTTTCTATCTGTTCGTAAGTTGTAAATCTTTTCTGGCATTCATCGCATACTCTGCGTCGTCTAATCGAGTTCTTGTCTTCAACAGGTCTCGAATCGATAACTCTGGTATTTTCGTGATTACAGAATGGACATTTCATGTTTTAGGCTCCTATTATTCTTCTCTGTTTGTTTTCTTTACAAAAGTGGGAACTGTAATTTTGCCCTGTTCTCTCGTAACGATGCTGGCAGTGTTCTGCACAGGCTTTCTCACAGGAGTCGGTGAAACTGTTCTTCTCTGTAAGGGTGTTCTCTGTCTGTCGGGATTGTAAGCTGTACGATTGGCTGTATCGGGAACGATATGTTTTGAAATAATAGGTTCCGAATGAAGACCGGTAGCAATAACCGTAACAGTACATGAATCCTGTCCGTTATCCTCCGAAAGGAATCCGCCGAATACATTTGCCTGAGAACCGCACTTCTCAAGAAGTCTCTTGCCGACACCGGTAAAGTCTTTGAATTTAACCTTACCCTGTACATAGTAAACAACATCGGAAGCTCCGACGATATCAGTTTCAAGAATCTGATTCTCGATAGCCATGTTGCATGCATCGATACCTTTGTTGTCGCCAGAAGCCTGACCGATACCGATATAAATATCGCCCTTGTCTGTCATGGCTTTCTTAAGGTCTGCAAAGTCGAGGTTGAAATCACCCTGTCTGTTAATAATGTCCGTGATGCCCGAAAGTGAATGCTCAAGGATTTCATCGGCTTTCTTCATAGCCATCTTGGCATCCATATCGTCATCTGCAACTTTAAATATATTGTCGTTTTTAATGATTATGATTGAGTCAACGCATTCACGAAGTTTGGCAATACCTTCTTCGGCGTATCTTTCACGTACAGCACCCTCAAATGAGAAAGGCTTTGTAACAATACCTACTGTGAGGATTCCGAGTTCCTTGGCTATCTGTGCAACTATGGGTGCAGCACCTGTACCTGTTCCGCCGCCCATACCGCATGTTACGAATACCATATCGGCACCTGTCAATGCAGCTTCAAGTTCATCTACGCTTTCTTTTGCTGCGCCTTCTCCGATTGCGGGATCTCCGCCTGCACCTAAGCCCTTGGTAAGTCTCTCACCGATTCCGATGAGCTTGGGAGCTTTGCAACATGCCAAGTCCTGTTTGTCTGTGTTAATACCGATAAATTCAACACCCTGAACATTATCATCAATCATTCTGTTGATGGCATTGTTTCCGGCGCCGCCGACACCGACTACAATAATACGGGCTACCACATTAAATTCGTTTGGTTTAATCTCAATAGACATAACCTGGGACATTTTTAACTCCTCCTAAACACAATATGAAATATACAATTTATAGATATATTGCCAAATTTACACACATATATTGATATTTTACAATTTTATGTAAAATAAAGCAAGTTTTTTTAATATTTTTACTCAACAAGAATTATGCCGGGAGTATCCTTTAATTCGCCTTCGGGAACAGGCTCATCATCGGTGTCGATATTGAACACCACATTGGGGTTGTCTTCGGCGTATTTTTCCATGTGAAGAACACCCTTTTTACCCTCTAAAGAAGGCAGGATTTTCGGTAATGTCATAAACTGTTCGTTCATGTTTGAACCGTCACCGATATTCACTCTCACATCATCAAAGAAAATCGTTATGTTTCTGTTTTCGTCAAAATAAATCGTATCTGCTATCAAATCATTTTTGTTAAGCAGTTTTGTAATATTCAGTATCGAATTGAATATGTCTTTGTTTTCGATGGGAAGCGGTTCGTGAAGAACAAAATGATCAAACGAAAGACCTGTTACAACGGGTACATTTTCGGTCTTGATTTTTGATACTTCTATGACTTTGCCGTCGTTGTCAAAATACATATACTCTCCGAGATGGGAAATACATCCCGCGGTATACTTTTCATACACATGTATCTTGACGGTATTTCTGTCGACGATGTTTACATCCATCTGTTCGACGAAGGGCACATCTTTTATGGACTTGTTGTGATATTTAAAATATACAAAAACCGTGTTTCTGCAAAACTTCGAATCCAGAACGTAATTGGTGATTTCATCGGTTGTGTAATGCGTAGAACCCTCCACTATTACTGTCTTGACCTTGAAGTTTTCGATGAACGCAAAAATCAGTATTCCGATTACCATTACAGCGACAAACGGAATAATGAATTTGGTCAGGTTGTATTTGAAAATCAGCCCGATCTTTGAAGTATTTATATCCGGTTTTTTTAACTTTCTTTTCTTTGCCATTATTTTCTCACTATAGACTTGCCTATGTTAAGAACCAGTCCGAGTTCAAGATACATAAATAAAATTGAACTGCCACCCGACGAAATAAGCGGAAGCGGAATACCCGTATTCGGGAACAGTCTCGTGACAACGCAGATATTGATGATGACCTGAAGCCCGACGTGGGCTATTACCCCGACGACTATCATCCTTTTAAACAGATCGTCGGTATTCTGCGCAATCATATACATTCTGAATATCAGTACAAAATATAAAAGAATAACAATGAATCCACCGGCAAACCCGAGTTCCTCGCAGATAAGTGCGAATATCATATCGTTCTGGGCTTCGGGAAGTTTTTTGATCTTCTGCATGCTGTTGCCTATGCCTTCACCCAAATATCCGCCGGAACCTATCGCATACAAAGCCTGATTGGTCTGGTCTGCTGATGCGGGATATTCGTCAGGATAGAGCCATGCAAGTACTCTCTTCGCCTGATAAAAGTCTATATCGGACTCCTCTTTGCCGTGGTATACCGCAACAACTCCGATAAGAAGGATAAATGCCAGGGCGGCAAGTGCTGCCGTAATTATAAGACTTTTCTTTAAATTCGGCGCAGCCACAAACATCATGATGTATAGAATTCCTATCATTACAATCGCCGATGACATATCCGATGAACATCTGAATATCATAAGTGCAGGTATTGCTGCGACAGCCAGATAAAGAATCATTCCGCGAACATGTTCGAGACTCATGCCTGCATTGTATATCATTAACGCAAAACAAATGATAAGCAGGAATTTTGCAATCTCCGAAGGCTGGAAACTTATATTAAGTCCGGGGATTCTGATCCATCTGTAGGCACCGTTTGCTTTTAAAAGCCATCCTGCGCCGACAATCGCGGTTTTTTCACTCTCACCGCCCACATCATTTCCTACATGTTTCATAACTTCAATAAACGCAAACATACCGCAGGAAATAAGGTAATACGGAATCGGATTGGTCAGGATTTTCATAATCGCAGGAACTTTCTTTTTTAATGCATCGACATTTATCAGTGCAAAAACCGTCATTCCGGCTATTCCCACTATGATATAAACAATGGTTTTAATCAGTGTTCTGTCCGAACTTTTAAGAGTAAGAACTTTTAAAATCGTTTTGCTTGCGCCTTCTTCAAACGCAAGTGCGGAATATACGAAAACAAGACAAAAGACCGATAAGAAAATCGCAATAAAAATAATGGAAATATCGATTTCCCTGCCGGATAAAAGTTTCTCTTTTACAGTATTCTTTTTTGCTTTAACGTTTTCTCTCATATTCAGACTCAATAAATATTTACATACCGAGCATTGCTACCAGGCAAAGTATTACGGTAACAATGGTAAATACCGTTACAACCTTTTCTTCAGCCCATCCGCACTTTTCAAAATGATGATGAATGGGTGTCATCTTAAATATTCTCTTGCCGTGCGTAATCTTAAAATAGCTGACCTGCATGATTACTGATGCAACCTCCGCAACATATACGAAAGCGATGATTATAAGGAATAATGTCAGCTTGAGTTCTATTGCACAAAGAGCCACGAAACCGCCTATCGCAAGCGCGCCCGTATCGCCCATAAATACTTTTGCGGGATGAGCGTTAAACAGAAGGAACGAAAGCAAAGCACCTGCTAATGCCGCAATAGGATAAACAAGCGAACTGCCCTGCATTCTGGCAGCAAAGAATAAGAAAATAAGAATTACAATCGTGACTTTGGATACGAGTCCGTCGAGTCCGTCCGTAAAGTTCGCACCGGTATCCGTACCGAGAATCGCCACAAAGTTAAGCGGCAATACCCACCATCCTATGTTAAATTCAACACCCTTTATAAAAGGCACTTTTATTGCGGGTGATATGTCCGAAAAAAAGTACAGGAAAACTATTATTCCGACCGTAAAAATTATCTGAAGACCCATCTTCTGCCAGGGTTTCAGACCTTCGGATTTTTTTCTTTTTACTTTAAGATAATCATCCAGGAATCCGACAAATCCGAAAAGAATCGTAATAATGCAGGGTGCAAATACTTCCTCATGATCCTTAATAAAGAAAATACAGGGAATCGCAAATGCAATCAGTATCATGATTCCGCCCATGGTAGGCGTGCCGTTTTTCGCAAGATGTGTTTCCGGTCCTTCGGTTCTTACGGTCTGCCCAAATTTAAGTCTCCTTAAAAGCGGAAGTCCCGCGGGAGCCAAAAGAAGCATTATTTCAAACGCTGCCAGAAACGTTACGATAATTTTTGTCGTATCACTCATCACTTTAATTCCTTTTTATTAATTTGCAGGCTCGATGATTTCGCCTGTCATTTCATCCGCTATATCTGTATTATCCTCGGGAACTTCTTCCTCGATAACGATATTGGAAGTATAAATGCCCTTCTCAAGCAGTTCTTCGTATTCTTTTTCGGAAAGCGGTTCCGTCATCGGAATATTTAGATACGGAAGTACTTCCGTATAGATTTCCCTTGTAAGTTCACAGGCCTGATTTACGGCACCGGATGACTGATCCGGAATATTCGGTCTGTCGATAACAACATACATTATAAGCTGGGGATTCTCAGCGGGAGCAAAGCTCATAAAAGAAACAACATACTGTCCGGCCTGATATCCGCCGACACCCGAAATCTGTGCAGTACCGGTCTTACCGCCGATTCTGTATCCTGCGGGTCTGGATTTTTTACCTGTACCTTCAGATTCTTCAACAACGCCGATACAGTAATCTCTGAGTTTTTCGCTGGTAGATTCCGATACGGTCTGCTTTAAGATTCTTGGTTCTATATTCTTAACTATACATCCGTTTTCATCAACTATTTTGTTTACGACATGGGGCTCATAATACTGACCGCCGTTAATAAGTGAATTGAAACCGGATATCATCTGAATCATCGTGGCGTTAAAGCCCTGACCGAAGGATGCGGTCGAAAGCTCTGTAGTATTAAGTGTCTTTTCGTTAAATACGAGATTTTCGGCACTTACTTCACCCGTTAAATCTATGCCTGTTTTAATTCCGTAGAAGTCTTTGGTGTACTCAAGGAATGTTTCCTTGCCGATTTTACGGCCGAATACGGTATATGCGGGGTTACAGGATTTAACAAGGCACATTCTTAAATCTCCGCCGCCGCAGCCCCATCTGTGCGAACAGTGAATCGTTCTGTCGAGAATTTCGATTACACCGTTACAGGAGTAACTGTCTGAAGGAACAAGCTTGCCCGAATCAAGACCGATTGCGGTGGTAAATGCCTTAGCAACCGAACCGGGCTCATAGGTATCGGAAATACAAAAGTTTTTCCATACACCGTCCCTGACATAGGCTGACAAATCGTCGTCAAGTTTGTCAAGCTGTTCCTGTGTCAGCATAACGACATCGTCCTTGCCCGTCTCTTCGTTTAAGATTTTAAAATAAGGGGGCTTGTCTTCTTCGATAAAAATATTGCTTGATACCCCGTTTACCCAGCCTTCCTGCTTGGCAAACTTGGTCATGAGTTCGTTTATCTGCTTGGTCGAATAATACTTTTCAACCGAAACTTCTCTGGGATTGTTAAGATCGTAAAAGGGCCATCCCGCCATTGCAAGCACATTACCGGTATCGCATTCCATAATGATTACACCGGTGTTGTATGAACCGGAACGGTCTTCGTAATCCATGCTTTCGTTAACTTCGATGATTTTACGTTCAACTATTCTCTGAATAGAGGCATCTACGTTAAGAATGAGAGAATTGCCGTTTTTGGCTGGTACAATCTGTCTTTCAAGATTTGTATAATCGTTAATGTAACCGAAGGATCTTCCGTTTACACCTTTTAATTCTTCTTCGTAATACTGCTCGAGACCGTACATTCCGACATTACCGTCGTTTACATATCCGAGCATATCACATGCAAGCGTGTTGTTTGGATAAACTCTGCTGTAGGAATCTTCGAACTGAATACCGTAAATGGGTTTTACGGGGCTGTTCTTGTCTTTGGACGCGGAAATGGCATCCATCAGAGGTCTGACTGTTTCGGCATCAAGTGCGATAACTTTGCCGTTTTCGTCTTTGGATATTCTTTCATATGCATCTTTGGGATTATTGTAGATAAAATCGACAATCTGCTGCTTGTCGTAGCCGAGATACTGATTTAAGGCTTCGGCCGTAGCTTCGATATATGCCGAGTTGCCCATCTGTTTCGAATAATCGGTTACCTGTTTTGCATCAAGTACAACGATGTACTTTTTGATGTTGGAAGCAAGTACCGTTCCCTTGGCATCGTATATGCTTCCTCTCTCGCATGGAATCACGATATCGGAGGTCTGACGCTGCGAATAAACCATTCGCTTGTATTCTTCGCCCTTAAAAGAAACTATATAGGAAAGACGCAGAACAATTACGACAAAGCATGCTATAAGTAAAAGGAATAATACGCGAATAAGAGCAACCTGCTGGTTACTCTTATTATCTTTTTCTCCGTATTTTCCAAATTTGCCCAATCCAAACATTCTCTTGAAACTGGCCATTAAAAACGGCGGAGTTTCTTTTATGAATTGTATGAATTTGCTTTTTATTTCATCCATGTTTTATTCCTAATTGATTACGGAAAGAACTTTTACATAGTCATTGGCATAATTTTCTGTGTAGGTTACTATCTGGCCTTCCGATGCGTAATGCATTCCCAATTTTTCGATTGCTACTTTTCTTATCTCTTCATTGTCGATGGAGTTGTTGATTGCAGCTTCCTCGGCGTCGTTGTTTTTCTTTAATGTCTCGTACTGTGACTGAAGAGATGCGATTTTGTCTACAGATGTAGATAAATCACCCTGCAGACTAATATACATCAAAATCGACCCGATGAAAAGACCTATACACACAATATAGAATAAAGACATGAGTAATTTGCCCGATATGTTGTGTTTTTTGATTTCTTTGGGCAGTAATTCGAGATTTCTTTTTACTTTTTCCCTGGGATTTGTTTTAACCGCAAGATTCGAGTTGGTATATACTGTAGTATTTCTTCTTTTTAATCCCTTGAATTCCAAACTTTGTTCCATTTCATCTTCCCTCATTCACATATTTTTTCAAAAATTCTGAGTTTGGCCGACTGGCTTCTTGAGTTTTGTGAAAGTTCTTCTTCGGAAGCCGTAATCGGTTTTCTTGTAATAACTTTTCCTTTAGGTTTTCTCCCGCATGTACATACCGGAAAGTTCGGAGGGCATATACAGGGGTTCTCGTTCGTTTTAAAATTGTTTTTCACCGCTCTGTCTTCCAGCGAGTGAAATGTTATGATGCAGAGCCTTCCTTGGTCGTTTAAACATTCAATCATGTCATCGAGTGTATTTTCGAGCACTTCAAGTTCCCTGTTGCACTCTATTCTTATGGCCTGGAATGTTCTCTTGGAAGGATGTCCGCCTTTCTCTCTCATCTTCGCCGGTATTGCGGCTTTGATGATTTCGTTAAGCTCGAATGTTGTTTTAATCGGAGCCTCGCTTCTTCTCTGGCAGATATGCTTGGCGATATTCTTGGCGAATTTTTCTTCTCCGTAATCTCTGATTACTTTGAAAAGCTTATCTTCCGAATACTCATTGACGATTTCGTAAGCACTGAGCTCGCTTTCTTTGTTCATTCTCATATCGAGCGGTGCATCGAATCTGTAGGAAAAACCTCTCTCGGGTGTATCGAACTGGTAAGAGCTGACTCCGAGGTCTGCGAGTATTCCGTCGACTTTATCTATTCCTTCGTTTTTAAGAATTTCTTTTATATTTTCAAAATTCGAATGGACATATGTGACGTTGTCGAAATCTTTTAATCTCTCCTTTGCGGCTTTTAGTGCATCCGCATCCTGGTCGATTCCGATTAATCTGCCTGTCCCGTTGAGTCTTTTAAGAATTTCCGTCGAATGTCCCGCACCGCCTAAAGTGCAGTCGACGTATATTCCGTTTTCTTTTACGTTTAATCCGTCAACCGTTTCTTTAAGCATGACGGAATAGTGCTTAAACTCCATCAAAAACCTTTCGTTAAAAGTCGATATCTTCAAGAGCATCCGTCAGATCGAAATCATCGATTGTGTCATAATTGCTCTTGGACCAGATTTCTATGTAATCGCCCTGTCCTATAAAAAGGACTTCTTTTTCAAGCTGCGCGAATAATCTCAAGTTCTGCGGGATTGATATTCTTCCCTGGTTGTCTACTTCAACTTCCACTGCCGATCCCAAGAAACGTCTTCTTAAGTTTCTCGAAGCGGCCTTGCTTGTCTTTAATTCGGAAAGTTTTTTCTCAACCTTTTCCCACTCTTCCAAAGGATAAATGGTCAGGTTGTGCTCGATACCTTTGGTAAGGATAAACTTGCTGCCTACGGCATCACGGAACTTAACAGGGAAGATTACTCTGCCCTTGGCATCCATATTATTCTGATATTCTGCCATAAATCCCATTTTGTTATCCTTTTACCGCACTCGGTCGTCCTTTATCGACCATTGACTTTCCATTTCGTGACTCTTAAGTGACCACTGATTCATCACTAAGTCTCCACTTAGTCACCACTTGATTTTAGTATAGGAAACTTTTTAAGAAATATCAAGGATTTTTTTAAGATTTTTTTAATTTTTTTAAAAGAAAAAAGGGCCGGAAAGCCCGATTTTATCGTATTGTCCATATCTTGTGCCACAGCAGCACCTCAAACCCCAATAGCGTCAAAAAAAGTAACATAAAAAGAAGACCGATTTTCACCGGTCTTCTGAATTTATTTCTTATTTTATATTTGATTTTAAACGTTAAATCTGAAAAGAATCACATCTCCGTCTTTTACGACGTACTCTTTTCCTTCAAGTCCGACGAGACCTTTTTCTTTGGCAGCCGATAATGAGCCTTCTTTTATGAGTACTTCGTAAGGTACGACTTCGGCTTTGATGAAGCCTCTCTCGAAGTCCGTATGGATTTTGCCGGCAGCCTGAGGCGCCTTGGTGCCCTTCTTAATCGTCCATGCACGGCACTCGTCCTCTCCTGCGGTAAGGAAACTGATAAGTCCGAGGAGCGAATAGCTTTCTGTTACAAGTTTGTCGAGTCCCGAAGATGTTACTCCGAGTTCCTCGAGATATTCTTTTTTCTCTTCTTCGTCAAGTTCGGCGAGTTCCTGTTCCATCTGAGCACAGATTACTATAGTACCCGAGCCTTCTTTATCCGCGATTTCACGAACACTCTGAACGTATTTGTTCGAAGCTCCGTCGTCAGCCATATCATCCTCGGCTACGTTAGCCGCATAAATGGTGGGCTTGGCTGTGAGCAGATTATATTCCTTAAAAGCTTTCTGAAGATCTTCATCATCGGGAACTTCGAACGAGCGTGCCATCTTGCCATCCTCAAGATGTGCTTTGACAGCTTTTAACATCTCTTCTTCTTTGGCAAGAGCCTTATCCATTCTTGCGCCCTTTGAAACCTTTGCATATCTTCTCTCGAGGATTTCCAGATCGGAGAAAATAAGTTCAAGATTGATGGTTTCAATATCACGTGCGGGATCAACGCTTCCTTCAACATGGATGATGTTTTCGTCTTCGAAGCATCTTACCACGTGAACAATCGCATCAACTTCCCTGATGTTGGCAAGAAACTGGTTGCCGAGGCCTTCACCCTTGCTTGCTCCTTTTACGAGTCCCGCAATATCAACGAATTCAATTACGGCAGGCGTAACCTTCTTTGTATTATATAGTTCACCGAGCTTTTCTATTCTCTCATCGGGTACCGATACGATACCGACATTCGGATCTATTGTACAGAACGGAAAGTTCG
>CACWZK010000025.1 GCA_902765365.1 uncultured Lachnospiraceae bacterium | reverse complement strand
TGCATTGTTTTCAAAATGGAAAACCATGGTTGAAATCGGTCCGATGATGGCACTGGAGATAATCGCCGGCAGCCATATTATAGGTTTTTTTACGATGTTGGGCATCTGAAGCATACTGGTTCCGAGACCCTGTGCGAAGAGGCCGTTCCATTTATTGTCTTTAAAGCTTGCAACCGCAAAGCCGACCATGTTGGCACAGCATCCGACGGTAGCGGCACCTGCTGCAATACCCGAGAGTCCGAGGATAACGCCGATTGCCGCGGATGAGATGGGAAGCGTAAGTGCAATACCCATAAGTACCGATACAATGATTCCCATCAGGAAGGGAGCCTGCTCTGTACCGAATCTGATCATATCGCCTACAAATGTCATGAACTTTGAGATAGGAGGTCCGAGGATAAGTCCGACCGTTGCGCCTACAGTTATAAGACAAAGGGGCGTAACAAGAATATCGAGTTTGGTTTTGCCGGCCACAACTTTTCCGAGATATACAGCAGCGATTGCAGCGAGGAATGCGCCGAGAGGTTCGCCGGGTCCGGAAAGGGTCATCTTTCCTTCCACAAGTATCGAACCTGCGATAATCTGTGATGCAAATGCACCGAGCATACCGGAAACTGCTGCCGATAAAACAGTGAGGGGCTTAGCTTTTAACTTGATTGCGACACCGCAACCGATACCGGCACCCGTCAGCATCTGTGCAACTTTTCCGACGAGTGTAACATAGGTTCCTATTTTACCCGGAATAACTGTTCCGATTTGTAAAATAATGGTTCCGATAATCAGAGTGGCAAAAAGTCCCGTTGCCATTCCGCTTAATCCGTCAATAAAAAATTCTTTCAAAAAATCCTTAAACTTCTTCATTTCCGTACCTTTCGTTAACTTCAGTTATCAGATATAAATGTATTTTCCGATAAACATTATCATTGAAAGTATTTTTTGTCAAACATTTATTAAATGAATTTTGCAGAAAACCCTTTAAATTTGTTGACAACACGGGAAAACTATGTTACTTTAATACCGCAAAGTGTAAAACTTTAAAGCGCTAAATTATATACATATGTCGATTTATTTCTCTTTTATATCTTTTAGAAGAAATAATTCGTCAAAAGGAGAGTTTTATGAAAATACTTACAGTAGTCCTTCTGGTATGTTTCTTTGCACTGATGATCGGTGTAGGTTTTTATTCCAGAAAGAAAGCAACCGACGTAAACGGTTTCGTTTTGGGCGGCAGAAGCGTAGGTCCCTGGCTTACGGCTTTTGCGTTCGGTACATCCTACTTCTCAGCCGTAATCTTTGTCGGTTATGCAGGACAGTTCGGTTGGAACTTCGGTTTATCCAGTACATGGGCAGGTTTGGGCAACGCCTTTATCGGTTCACTCCTCGCCTGGAACATCTTAGGCAGAAGAACCCGTGTCATGACACAGCATTCGATGCAAAGACCATGCCTGATTTCTTCGGTAAAAGATTCGATTCAAAAGCTCTTAAAATTGCAGCTTCCATAATCGTGTTTATTTTCCTGATTCCTTATACGGCATCACTTTACAACGGTTTATCAAGTCTTTTCGGTCTTGTATTTGAAATTCCTTACTGGGTAGTTATCCTCGTAATGGCAGTTCTTACCGGTGTATACGTAATCTTCGGCGGATATATGGCAACGGCCATCAACGACTTCATTCAGGGAATCATCATGCTGTTCGGTATTTCGGCAGTTATCATCTCCGTTCTTTTACAAAACGGCGGTCTGGTAGCAGCAATGAAAACCCTCTCCACCATCGAAGGTGATGCAGGCTGGGCAGGAGCATATTCCTCATTCCTTGGACCCGATCCCTTGGCTTTGCTCTTCGTAGTAATCCTTACCTCACTCGGTACATGGGGACTTCCTCAGATGGTCGGCAAATTCTACGCCATCAAGAGTGAAAAAGATATTCATAAAGGAACCGTTATTTCAACATTCTTTGCAATCGTTGTTGCAGGCGGATGTTACTTCTTAGGCGGTTTCGGCAGACTCTACGCCGATGCGGGCGTTATCTACAATACCACCACAGGCAAGCCCTTATTTGATACAATCGTACCTGCAATGCTTGCTACATTGCCCGATGTCGTTATTGCCATCGTAATCGTACTTGTACTTTCGGCTTCCATGTCGACACTGTCATCACTTGTTTTAACATCAAGCTCGACATTTACGCTCGACGTTATCAAGCCCGCATTCAAAAAAGGCTTAACCGAAAAGCAGCAGGTATTCATTATGAGACTGTTCATCGTATTCTTTATCGCAATATCGGCTGTAATCGCAGTTATCAAGGATTCACATCCTTCGGTAACATTCATCGCACAGATGATGGGTGTTTCATGGGGAGCACTTGCAGGCGCATTCCTTGCACCCTTCCTTTACTCACTCTACTCCAAGAAAGTTACCAAGGCTTCCGCTGCAGTATGCTTCGTATGGGGCTGTGGCATAGCAGTCTTCCAGATGGTAGTAACACTTGCCAAGCTTCCCGTTGCAGACTTCGGTCCTTTCTTCGGATACATCTTCAAGTCCTCCATTAACTCCGGCGTTGTTGCAATGGTCGGCGGACTAATAATCGTTCCTCTGGTAAGCTTAATCACCAAGAAACCCGACGAGAACGTTATCACAGAAGCATTCCACTCATATGACAAGACAATCGTCGTTAAGGCAAAAGACAGCCTCGGCGATGATGAAGAAGAAGTTAAAAAGAACTGATAAAAGATTTTTCATATATCCTAAAAAAACATCGAAGCCGCGTAAGCAGCTTCGATGTTTTTCTTTTTACTGTTTTTTTATTTAGATATAATTTTTCATTGCATTGCTTGTTTACAGACCGGCATTAAGATAAGCTTCCTGCTCCGGTGTGAGTGTATCTATGTATTTACCAAGGAA
Organism: uncultured Lachnospiraceae bacterium; assembly: GCA_902765365.1. Taxonomy (GTDB): domain Bacteria; phylum Bacillota; class Clostridia; order Lachnospirales; family Lachnospiraceae; genus UBA3766. Next base: position 15,982 of record CACWZK010000025.1, on the reverse strand, counting down.
ATTGAGTTTCCTGGTAGCTACATCCATATCTACTTCCTTGGGAACGTCGATAAGCATTGAGCCCACATTGCCGTTCTTTTCCACAAGATACTTGGCCGAAAGCGCCTGGATTGCAAAGCTCATATCCATAATCTCTGCAGGATGTCCGTCGCCTGCCGCAAGGTTAACAAGTCTGCCTTCCGCGAGTACGAATACCCACTGACCTGTGGGAAGCTTGTATCCCTGAATGTTCTTTCTCATCTCTTTGGATTCTACGGCATTTGCCTTAAGCCATGCCATATCAATCTCACAGTCGAAATGTCCTGCATTGCACATGATTGCTCCGTCTTTGATGACTGCAAAGTCTTCTTCGTCGATAACTTTGTTACAGCCTGTAACGGTGATGAAGAAATCGCCGACCTTTGCAGCTTCCTTCATGGGCATTACGTCAAATCCGTCCATTACGGCTTCGATTGCCTTAACGGGATCTACTTCGGTAACGATTACTCTCGCACCGAGGCCCTTGGCTCTCATCGCGGTTCCCTTACCGCACCAGCCGTAGCCTGCTACAACCACGATTTTGCCTGCAACGATTAAGTTGGTGGTTCTGTTGATGCCGTCCCATACGGACTGGCCTGTACCGTAACGGTTGTCAAAGAAATGCTTGCAGTCGGCGTTGTTTACTTTTACCATCGGGAATTTAAGTTCGCCCGCCTTGTTCATGGCTTCAAGTCTGATGATACCTGTGGTTGTCTCTTCGCATCCGCCGATTACGTTCGGAATTAAATCCACAAATTCCGTATGCATCATATGTACCAAATCTCCGCCGTCATCGATGATGATGTTCGGTCCGACTTCAAGTACACTTCTTATATGTCTGTTGTATTCTTCTTCATTGCAGTCATACCATGCATGAACTTCGATGCCTGCCTTAACAAGCGCTGCTGCCACATCATCCTGCGTGGATAAAGGATTGGAACCCGTTACATACATATCGGCTCCGCCGGCTTTTAAAACCTTGCAAAGATATGCTGTCTTTGCTTCAAGATGTACCGAAAGAGCTATTTTCTTTCCCGCAAAGGGTTTTGTCTTTTCAAATTCTCCTTCGAGTGTTCTTAAAAGATCACAGTTTCTCTTAACCCACTCTATTTTCTTTTCTCCGCTTTCGTAAAGAGAAGCGTCTCTGATTTCACTGGCCATGGTCGTTCCTTTCTGCTTAAAAATTTAGTTTTTCTTTTATTGGATTTTACTGTATGTTCATTTATCTGTTCATTCCGCTTAGGGTTTTTTCAGGTGCTTTAAATTGCCTTTCTTTTCACTCTTCAGGGATTGTAAATTCCATACTCTCGCCTGTCTTCGGATGGTTTATTTGTAATTTGTAAGCTTTAAGCTTTAGTTCTCTGATGCCCCTCTTCGCCGTTTCATCCTTGGAGGCTACGCTTCCATACTTCGTATCCCCAAGTATCGGATGTCCCGCATTCGCAAGCTGCACCCTTATCTGATGATGCCTGCCTGTGATAAGCTTTATCTCAAGACTTCCCGGACTCACTTCCTTATATTCGAGAACAGCCTTCTTCGCATCCTTGTACCTAGGGTCTTTTTCATCCACCCTAAAAGACATATTAGTCTTTCCGTCCTTGTAAATCATATCCTCAAGGACGCCTTCCTTTTGCTCGAACTCTCCTAAAACCTCAGCCTTGTAATACTTGTCGATACGCCCTTTCGTAAGGTCGTCCGAAAGCTTAGCCGCCGCATTTTTGTTAAGTGCAAAAAGCACCAGTCCACTCACAGGTTGATCAAGGCGGTTTATAACCGCAAGGTACGGATCTTTTTGGCCTTCAGCCGATAACATTTTCTTTATTTCGCTCTCAAGATCCTTCTGCGTAATGTTCTTGGTCTGTACCGGAATTCCCGCGGGTTTATTTACAATTATTATGTCTGAATCTTTGTATATTATATCCATTTAAAACTTATTATGTCTGTTCCTGGGATTTGAGATGTATTTCTTTGATGGGGATGGCGAAAAATGTTTCCGCAACGCAACCTTTTGCCGTCGGTTCTTAGTGAGCAAAATCGCGAACAGGCCGTTTCGAGGACTGTCTGAGCGAAGCGAGTTCCGCAGAAACGGTCTTGTATGTGAGCGATGCGGCGAACTTAGAACCGGACGTGCCGTTGCGGCGGAAATATTTTTCGCCATCCCCCTCTAAATTACATTTTAAATCTGTACCCAACACCCCAAAGTGTCTCGATATAAATAGGGTGGCCGGAGTCTTTCTCGATTTTCTCGCGGATTTTCTTGATGTGAACCGTAACGGTTGCAATGTCGGTGCCTGCTGGCTCTGCTTTCCAGATTTCGCGGAAGAGGTCTTCTTTGCCGAATACGCGGTTGGGGTTTTCGGCGAGGAATAAAAGCAGATCGTATTCTTTGCCGGTGAAGGATTTTTCTTCGCCTTCGAGGAATACTCGGCGGGCAAGCTTGTCGATTTTAAGGCCGTTAACCTCGATGGTTTCGCTCTCGCCACGGTGTGCCGAGCCTACGAGACGGCTGTATCTTGCAAGATGTGCTTTTACTCTGGCAACAAGTTCGCTGGGCGAGAAAGGCTTGGTCATGTAGTCGTCCGCGCCTATGCCGAGGAGCTGAACTTTGTCCCAGTCTTCCTTCTTGGCGGAAACAATGATGATGGGAATATCTTTTTCTTTTCTGATTTCCCTGCAGACCGTCTGTCCGTCGATTTCGGGAATCATAAGATCGAGTATTACAAGATCATAGTCGCCTTCGAGCGCCATTCTTAAGCCGTCTTTGCCGTTTAAGGCCACATCGACGGTATAGTTGTTCATTTCGAGATAATCTTTTTCAAGTTCCGCAATCGCAAGTTCGTCTTCAACTATCAGTAATTTCATAAACCCACCCTGTCTCTTTCGTTTTTTTGTTAACGGTTTCTTAAAATATTAGTTCTCGTCTTCAAAGTCGCCCAGCATATTGATTACTTCGCTGTATTTTTCGACTTTTTCCTCTGTCAGACCATCCGAAGAATCCGCATCTTTTAATTCCGGGTCCTCGGGAAGTATTTTCTTTTCTTCCTCATCGGCATATGCGACATTCTCTATGTCGATATTAATCTGATCCGGCTCCTTGGTGTAATCCGCCATGATTTCGTCGGTGTATTTTCTGAGCGTAAAATGAATGGTAAGTCCGACCGAGCCGTCAACCGTGGCCCAGATTCTGCCGCCGTGGTCTTCAATGATTTTCTTGGCGATGGAGAGCCCGATACCGTTTCCGCCCTTGTCGGAGTTACGCGATACGTCCGAACGGAAGAATCTGTCAAAGATCTTTTCGGTATCTTCTTTGGGAATGCCCATTCCGTTATCCCTGACATCCACCTGTATATACTCGCCCATATCTTTTATACGCATTCTGATAACCGAACGCTCCGGGCTTTTGTATTTGACACTGTTTGATATGATGTTGTGAATTACCTTGCTTAACTGAACAGGGTCGGCCAAAACTGCGGTACTCTTTTTTACGCGGTTGTCGTAAACGAATTTAACGCCCTGTTCCTGCAAATCGAATATCATCTCCGATGCACAGTCGCCGAAATATTCGTCCACGGATATACGTCCGAAGTTGTAGGTGATTTCACGTGCATCGATTTTCGAATAACCTGTAAGCTCGTTGATAAGCGCATTAAGCGCATTTGCTTTGTTGTAAATGGTCTTAATGTAACGGTCCATTTTTTCTTCGGTATCCGCTACGCCGTCCATTATTCCCTCGACATAACCTCTGATGGAAGTGATGGGAGTTTTAAGGTCGTGCGTGATATTGGCAATCAGTTCCTTGTTTTGTTTTTCCGCAAGGTTCCTTCGATCCCGGTTTTCCTTTAACTTTATTCTCATGGATTCGAAATCCTTGAAAAGACCTTCGAATTCTGCCTGCTTGGGCTTAATAAGCGATGTGTCGTAGTCACCGTTCTCAATGGAATGAAGTGCTTTTTTCAGCTGGTTGATAGGTTTGATGAAACCGTACATAAGCCAGTTGACGAGCACGATACCTGTTAAAACAATTACGCAGAAAATAACTATTAACGCGGATAATAACGACTCCTGGGACATTGCGAAGCTTGTCTGTCCGTTGATTTCAACTTTCTCGACGATCAGGAAGCCGAAGACGTTGCGCAATACCAAATAACTTCCGACCACGAGTGAAGTCGGAACAATGAAAAAGAGAATAAATGTAATTATCAGTCGGGTATTAATCTTCATTGATTTCCCTTTCCGATTTTAATCTGAGCCTGAGACTTTTAAAAAAATCGGTCAGCATATGAGAACATTCTTCCTCTAAGACGCCCTCAATTTTGTCAACTTTGTGATTGAATTTATCCACGTTAAAAAGATCGAGGATCGAGCCTGCACAGCCTGCCTTTTCGTTCTTGCAGCCGATTACCACAAGCGGAATTCTCGCCTGAACTATGGCGCCCGCGCACATCTGACAGGGTTCGAGCGTTACATACAAAACACAGTCCTCAAGCCTCCAGTCGCCTGTCTTTTTGCAGGCCTTGTTGATAGCCGTAAGCTCTGCGTGAGATAAGGTGTTCCTGTCTTTTTTACGCTTGTTGTAGCCGCGTGCAATGATTTCACCGTCTTTTACGATGACACATCCGATGGGAACTTCGCCTATCGATGCAGCTTTCCTCGCCTGAAGCATGGCCTTCTTCATGAACTTTTCGTGGTCGTAATCAAATCTCATTAATCGCAAAACGACAAGGACTCCAAAGAGCCCCTGTCTCCTACTGTACTAAATCTTTTCTGAATACAAGAATAATCTTGGTTCCTTTGGGTTCGGGGAATATTTTGTGAATTTCATATCCCTTGCGCGCATATCTGTTGAGCGTTTCCTCGAAGGATTCGAAATCTTCTTCACCCAAACGTGTTTTTCTGGGTCTGTCTTTTTCAAGTTTGATGGAATCGACGCATTCAACCTTATAGTCATAAAGGTTGTCGGCGATTCTTTTAAGATTGGAATGGATTTCCGATGCCGTGTTGACAAGACATACTTCAAGAGCATCTCTTAACTCCGCAACAGATGCCTTTTCAAAAATATCCATTTCAACTACTTTGTTTTTCTTAACAATTAAGGTGTCATAACCTTCGGATAACTCGAGGATTTTCTTTTTGGTGATATCCACATTTTCGGCTATTCTTCTGTATCCCTTTTCATCAAGATACGCAAGCGCAACCGCATTGAGGTTATCTTCGTTTTTGTCAAGCCCTGTGTCAATCAGTTCTTCCGTCTCATCAATGTAAGACGACTGGATATGAGTGTTTTTTCTGATCTCATCCAGCATGAGTTTTTTTAGATCTGCCATTTCCCATTCCCCTTTATATAAAATTTTTTAGCTAAAATATTGTGTACACTTTGATATTATCTTATTTTTCCCGTTCAAAGAATACGCATCCGTAACAATAAGTATCTATTCCGTGATATTTCTTTTTTTATGTGGTATAATGAAAACCACAATAAATTGTGTTTTTTTATGATAATTATTTATTTTGCCACTATATAAGGCTTTTCATTCATATTTGGAGGTTTTTATGAAAATTCACGGATTAAGCAAAACCACACTTCTCGATTTCCCCGGCCATCTCGCATGCACCGTCTTTACCGGTCACTGCAATTTCAGATGTCCTTTCTGCCATAACGGAGAACTTGTTCTCTGTCCCGATTCCGAACCCGGAATCCCTGAGGAAGACTTCTTTGCTTTTCTTGAAAGTCGTAAAAACCGTCTCGAGGGTGTCGCAATCACCGGCGGCGAACCTACCGTAAACGCCGATCTGGTGGATTTTATCAAAAAAATCAAAGAGCGCGATTTGCTGGTAAAACTTGATTCAAACGGCACCAGACCCGATATCCTAAAAGAATTAATCGACAGTTCCCTTGTCGACTACATCGCCATGGACATAAAGTCTTCAAAAGAAGGCTATCCTAAAGCATGCGGTCTTAAAAGCATGGATCTTTCCGTAATCGAAGAATCGGTAAAACTTTTAATGAATTCCGGTATCGAATACGAATTCAGAACCACTGTCATGAAAGAACTTCATTCCGAAAAAGAATTTCGCGAAATAGCCGAATGGATAAAGGGCTGTTCTGCTTATTACCTTCAGTCCTATCGTCCGGCGGAAACACTGCTCGGCCATATGATGGACGATGATTTCAAGGCATCATTCCCTACCGTTTTCACGCCTTACACAAACGAAGAACTTAAGGGTATTCGCGATATGCTTATTTCTCTCGGAGTAAATACTTCCTTAAGAGGTATCGCTTAAATCTTCTGATTTTCCTCTACAAACTTGATGTAATTGACAACCATCAGAGCAATTCTGAAGGTTAATGCATCGTTGAATTCTCTGACATCCAGTCCCGTGGACTGTTTTAATTTTTCTATTCTGTATCCTAAGGTGTTTCTGTGGATATACAGTTTTCTTGCGGTCTCGGATACGTTGAAGTTGTTGTCAAGAAATGCATTTACGGTACTGATGACTTCTTCGTCAACCTCTTCGGGCAGCTCGTCTCCGAATACCTCATCCACAAAGATTTTGCAAAGATTAACCGGAAGCTGATAGATAAGTCTGCCTATTCCGAGCGAATTGTATGCCATAATGGTCTTTTCGGAATAAAAGATGGCTCCGACGTCGAGTGCCATTTTGGCCTCTTTGTATGACTGTGATAAAAGACGTAAATCTTCAACCACTGCACCGTAAGCCACTCTGGTCTTTATCATGACTTCGGTATTTAAAATCTCTTCCACGCACTTGGCCATGTCTTCGATATTGTCGAGGTCTTCGTCCTCGCCTAATGTGTGAATGAGAATGATGTTTTTATCATCCACGCTGACCGTAAAATCGCCTTCCTCGGCAAACGCACTCTTTAAAGCCTGCATTGCTTCGGGTGATTTTTCCCTGGAGACCTCAACCACATACACGATTCTCTTCGCGTTGTGAGAAATGCCGAGTTTTCTGGCACGGTTGTAAATATCCACCGATAAAAGATTGTCCAGTAAAAGATTCTGGAAATAAATCGTGGTATCAAACTGTTCTCTGTAAGCCACCAGAAGATGAGTCAGTTCGTTGGTACAGATTTTTCCGTAAATATAAGTGTCTGCGGGATTTCCCTTTGCTGCAAGCACGAAAACCGGTTCGTCTTCGTCTTTGATCTTAAACAAAGTTACGTCTCCGATTATCTGACTGTCAGCCTTGGATGAGAAAAACTCAATCATGGCTTCGGTGTTCGGGGTCTCCTTGCTTGTTGCAGCCATTAAAAGACCCTGTCCGTCAACTACGAAAAAATCGGTCTTGGAAACTTCTTTTAATTCTTCAATACTGGTTTTGATAACCTGTTTTGTAATCATTATTACTCCTAAATACTATTTAAAGAACGGGAACCAGCTCTTCTTGTTGTCCTCGGGTTTGCCCAAAACTTCCTCTGCAACTTCCCATGCGGATTTCTTGGGTTTGGTTTCTTCCGGCTCTGCCTTTACGGCTTCTTTGCTCTTTTCTTTGCCTGCATCTGCCTTGGCAGCCTTATCTTTGTTGTCGGAAGCACTCTTGTTATCAGCTTTATCTTTCTTGTCTGCCTCTGTTTTTACAGCATCCTTGGATGAAGCTTTATCTTTCTTGTCGGAATCTGCTTTTGCTTCAGACTTGGCACTATCTGCTTTATTTTCGGTTTTTGCTTCATCTGATTTGTTGTAAGATTTAGCTTCGGACTTTGCTCCTTCAGATTTGGCATTGTCTGATTTGCCTTCGGATTTTGTTTCATCGTTTTTGCCGTCAGCTTTGGTTTCAGACTTTGCGCTGTCAGATTTTGTTCCCTCAGCTTTATTGCCAGACTTGGAATCCTCGGCTTTGCTCTCCGATTTGCTTTCAGACTTTGCGCCTTCAGCTTTCGAACTTTCTTTCTTTGCATCGGAATCTGCTTTTGCTGCGACTTCTTTAGTTTCAGTCTTTTCAGCCTTCTTATCGGGCTTTTCTTCTTTTATGGTCTCTGCTTCGGCTTTCTTTACCTTGCTTTCAGCTTTTTCGGGAATGTCTTTCTTTGCTTCCTCAGTTTTGCTCTTAGGACTTTCGGCTTCCTTTACCTTTTCGGGATACTGCTTGTCGACCATGTTTTCATCGCTGACGGGAGTTCTCTTCAAGCCATTCTCGGAAATGATTGCCTTAAATACGCAGGCGGATTCTGCCGGGAGTTTAACTTTAATCTTTCCGTCCTCCGCACGGATTGTAACGGTATTAAACGAAAATCCGTTTTGGTCGGTGAAGGCAATTCTCTGCATCTGCGCGTTTTTAGGAACGCCGATTCGCCAGGTCGAAACTTCTTTTTCGATTTCGTGGTCGTTGTTGTTGACCATTACGACTATCTGCTCTTCTTTGTCGAATCTGCCGTAAGCAACATAGTTGTAATCTTCACCGAGGTTCATAAGAGAACCTGTTAAAAGAACGCCGTTTAACTTATGAACTCTGATCATCTGCTTGTGGAATTCGATGAGTTCTCTGTCTTCATGTCCCCAGGGATACGTTCTTCTGTTGTCGGGATCGGTGAAACCGCAAACTCCGGCTTCGTCTCCGTAGTAAATTGTGGGAGCGCCGGGCCATGTCATCTGCATCACAACGGCTTCTCTGAAAACAGCTTTGTTTATGCCTTCTTCGGCTGCCTTTGAACCGAGTGTGTGGAGTCTGCCTACTTTTTTATTGGTTCTGGTTAAGAATCTTGAATGATCGTGATTGCTTAACTCGTTCATGGAAACCTGAAGAGATGAGTTCGTAAAATTGGTGCCGTGATGTGTCATCGCACCCCAGAAACTCTCCGCATTTCCGAGCAAATCTTCTCTGTAGTCATCGGAATGCTTCTGCATACCTGTCAAAAACCAGGTAACGGGCTCCATAAAAGCATCATAATTCATGACGCTGTCCCATTCGTCGCCCTGCAGCCATTCTCTCGAATATCCGTAGTGCTCTGCAATAATAACCGCATTGGGATTTGCAAGCTTGACGGATTTTCTGAATTCTTTCCAGAATCTGTGGTTAAATTCGGGCGAATGTCCGAGGTCTGCTGCCACATCAAGTCTCCATCCGTCAGCATTGTACGGTGCGGAAACCCATTTACGGCCGACCTTCATGATATAATCCGTCAGTTCCCTGCTGCCTTCATAGTTTAACTTGGGCAGAGTGTCATGTCCCCACCATCCGTCATAGCTGGGATTGTAAGGCCAGCAATCATCTTTGTGGAATCTGAAATAATCCTTGTAAGGGCTGTCTTCGGATATGAATGCGCCCTTTTCGTAGCCTTCCTGCTCTTCGTATATTCTTTCCCTGTCGAGCCATTTGTTGAATGAACCGCAGTGGTTGAATACACCGTCAAGAATAACCTTAATGCCTCTCTTGTGCGCTTCTTTTACGACTTTTGCAAAGAGCTCGTTGCTTGCTTCAAGGTTCTTTTTGTTGGTTACACGGTTGATATATCTGGTGGCGAAACGGTTTTCTTTCTGACCGTCTTTTAAGAGCTCGCCTTCGTCATCAACGATTTTGCCGATATGGGGATCGATATAATCATAGTCCTGAATGTCGTATTTGTGGTTGGAGGGTGATACGAAAAGAGGATTGAAATAAATTACATCGATTCCGAGATCCTCGAGGTAATCCATCTTATCCAATACGCCCTGCAAATCTCCGCCGTAAAACTCTCTGACGCCCATCTGTGCGGGATATTTTCCCCAGTCGGTAACCTGCTCGCTGTAACCGTCAAGATATGTGTACTCGTTGGTGAGAACGTCGTTTGATTTATCGCCGTTATAAAATCTGTCCACGAAAATCTGGTACATAACGGCACCTTTAGCCCATGTGGGTGTTCTGAATCCTGCGATAAGGCGGAAATTGTAGTATTCCTGGATGTCTTTGGAAATTCCGCGCGAATTAAAATAACACATAACCTTACCGGCTATGATCTGAAAGCAGTATCCGAATATCTTTTCATCCATGGTGATGACGCACGAATAGTAATCAAACAGTGCATCAACTTCGGTTTTTACCATCTCAACCGACTTGCTGCCGGAAATAAGAAATACGGCATCCACATTATTTTTCGCAGTCCTGAATCTGACTGTAACTTTTTCTTTAAAGCGGGGTTCCGCAGGAGTGACATAATCCTGCGTAGTATCCGAGAACAGAGCCTGTTTATTAAGCACAGGTCTCATATTGAGAATGTATTGAAATCTATCCTGAATCTTGTTTCTGTCTTCTATGTTCATACTGCACCCCATAGCAAATACATACATAGAATATTGTATCTCTTTTAGGGCTTTTTTTCAATAAAAAAGGCAGTCGAAACTGCCTTTTTATCTATTTAATTTACTTTAGAATTACAGTCTCTCTTTCTTCTCGATATCGAGGAAATACTTGTATGTGTCAACTGTAAGTTCGCCGCATGCTTCTTCGTCGCAGGCAATGATTGCGCCGTTGTGCATCTGAAGTGCGCTACAGGTCCATTTCTGGCTTACGCTGCCTTCAACAGTGGCTGCAAGTGCTCTGGCTTTGTTGTGTCCTGAGATGAGTACGAGTACTTCTTTGGAATCTGTAACAGTTCCGATACCTACGGAAAGTGCCTGTGCGGGAACCTTCTCGGGATCGTTTCCGAAGAATCTGGAGTTTACGATACGTGTATCTGTTGTAAGATCTCTGACACCCGTACGTGATGCGAGCGATGTGTAAGGCTCGTTAAATGCAAGATGTCCGTCTACACCGATACCGCCCATAAATAAATCGATTCCGCCGTAAGATGCAATCTTCTTTTCATAATTTGCGCACTCTTCTTCGGGATTGTCCGTCATACCGTTAAGAATGTTGATATTTTCAGGCTTCATGTCAACAAGATGATTGAAAAGATTGTCGTGCATGAAATACCAGTAGCTCTGGTCATGGTCTTTCGGAAGTCCGAGATATTCGTCCATATTGAATGTAACAACGTTTGCAAATGACAGTTCTCCTGCCTTGTTCATTCTGACAAGTTCCTTGTAAACACCGATGGGTGATGAACCTGTGGGAAGTCCTAAAACAAAAGGTCTGTCTTCCTTGTGTGCATTGATTTTGGCTTTGATATACTCTGCTGCCCATTTGCACATCTTTTCATAATTGTCCTGAATGACTACTCTCATATAAAAATCTCCTTATCTTCTGCAATAGAATATAAAAATATTACAGTGATAAGAGAACCTCTGTTACGGTGTTGATTCCGCTTTTTCATTTCTCTCTGACGACGCACTACTTCTTCTCTGTCCATACAAAGTACAAATCATAAAAGAAATTCGCCGTGGCAGCATCCGCCGAATCTTTCGATAACTGCCAAACCTCGTCACCCTCTATGTGGCCCGGCGCTAACAACCTTTTTGGTCCTTCTGCCCAAATTTAAGGAAGTTTTACTGTATAAAAAACAATGGTTTTTTATCTTAAATAATCCTATTCGATTTTTTCATAAAACAGTTCAAAAATCAAGTCTTTTAAAGAATCCTCGTCAACGTAAAATTCTTCATAACCTTCCTCGTTCTCCACCGTTTCACCGGAAAGCGTATAGATGTTTTCCGTATCAAACTCATAATTTAAACATGTGGTTGCAAGGTATGAGATTTTTGAGGAATCCAGATCGGTTACGGTATAATCGCTTAAAACATCCAGGAGTTTTACCGGGAAAGTTGCATCCTCTTTTGTCTTATCCAGAATCTTTGCAAACATGGCGCTGATATACTGCTTCTGTCTGGCCATTCTGGATTCAACGGAATTGAAACTCTTAACATCCCTGTACTGGACATATATTCTTGCATCATCACCCTTTAACGTAATTGTTTTTCCCTGGCTGTTTTTAAGTTCTTTCGAACCTTTGGGTATATTTTCGAGAACTTCGACTTCCACTCCGCCCATAAAATCATTAAGTTCGGCTACACCGTTTAATTCAAGCGAATAATATCCGTTTATCTGTAAAAAATTAAACAACTGGGAAACCGCTTCTACCTGTCTTTCGCAGCTGTCTTCATGCCCTGTTCCGTAGCCGTGAGCAAGGCAGATCTGCTTAACTTCGGTATCAAGGAGCTCTCCGTCTTTGCTGTAAACTTCCATTTCCGCCATGGCGTTTCTGTTAACATTTATGAGGTTAACCTTTTTTGTTTTATGATTGACCACCATCAAAATCAGGGCATCCGCCTGTCCGCCTTTCTGGAAATCCGTCACTTCGTCGGCATCCACAAGCTCTCCCCTGTGATCGATTCCCATAAAAAGAAACGTCATTACATCGGGATTGAATATGTATTTTCCGCCTTTGTAATTAATCGTTCCGTCATCCTCGATGTCTTCTTCGGGAATAATCTCGTGAATCTTTATTTCCCTTGAGTTAACCGCCTGCAGTTCTTTTTTGCCGTGGGCTCTGAAAAGGAAAAATGAAATAATTAAGCCGCCCGCTATTACGCAAAGCAACAGCAGAACGGCTAATATGATTCTTTTTATATTCGGTTTTCTTTTATGATGTTTATCTGCACTCATCCAGTAAAACTCCCTGAACCAGATATCTGTTGGAAGGAACGTTTTTTATGCAAGTCGATAAAGTAAGCATTTTGGTTTCCGGGGTAAATTCATATTCCCTGGTATTGTCTCTGGGTCCGTCAAAAGCGGTAACTCCGTTTAGATAATCAACCCAGGATTCGTCATCCCAGATATGTGTGGCAAGAATATGAAGATTGCTGCCTTCGTAAGCTGCCACGATTTTATATACGAGAATGTCGTCCGGCATATATATAAACACATACTGGACTTCGTCAAAAACAGCCTTGTCTTCCAGTCTGTGAAGCGACGAAAATCTCTTGTCGTCCCTCATGTTGTGACCGTAAATGACAGTCATTCTGTCCATAAAATCGGTATTGTTGTATGTCGGTTCCGTATAAATACCGCCGGGATATCCTGCCGTACCGTCTAAGTTGTGGTTAAGATAATACGCATCGTCATCAGGGTGCTGTACTATCGGATCGTCCACATCCAGATTGGGGATATATATCCATGCATAAATGTCTTTGTTGACAGTCGCTTTTAATTCGTCAAAATCAAGCGTTTTGTCAGGCACTATGATTCCGTAGGTCTCGAGGTATCTTTCCTTCTTTTCCTCCATAGTGCATTCGGACCATTCTTTTACGGGCTCTGCTTCTTCAGCCGGTTCCTCATCTTCCGCTGCCGGAGTGATGACGCTTATCTTGGATGTATCTACGATAACGGGATTTGAAGTATCCGCGCCTTCATTGACCATATCGCGAAGTTCCTGATTTCTTTTATTGGCCGTTGCTCTGCTGATAAGTCTTAAAACAAAGAAACTTCCGCATAAAATAGCCACAATAATCAGAAAAACACTGAATCCCAGCCATATACTGTTTTTTTGTTTGCCGTTTTTCCCTTTTTCCATAATTTTATCCCCGTACGAATACTCGCAAAAATCATTATTTGGTGAGAAAAGTCGCACCTTACTATTATACAACCCGACTTTTTGTATGTAAAGAAAAATATGCTCGTAAAAGACGTTAAATGCTTTGATTTTTGGGTGTTTTTCGAGTAAAATAATAAACGGTGTGTTTATGTAATAAATAAAATTTTTAAAAAGGATAATTTTACCATGGAAATTAAAACAGGCCATCTTAAATGCAGCTCCTGCGGAGCACCGCTCAGCCTGCCGGAAGGAACCCTTAAAAACAGAATTAAATGCTCCTTCTGTGGCGTTGAAAACTTTATTATCGACGAGGATGTTATTGCCGGAGGAATGAATTTCGATTTATCGGATGCTGATATTCACAGACGCGTACTCGATGTTATATCCGATACAAAATATGCTCCGTATGATATTTTTACCGAAAGCAGTATTAAGAAAATCAATAAACTTATAGTTCCCGCTTATCTTTTCGTAAGCTTAACCGGAATCGGAACGGTTACTTATGAGAAGGGAATTGATCGCGAAGTATCCAGCTTTTCGGATGATGGGCATGACGATTCCTATACTGTTACCGACTGGCATGCCATGAGTGCTGCAATAAGTGATACGCGTGACTATCTGGTTGCCGGAAACAAGGATTTTTCGGAACTTTTCAGGATAATGTTCGGTGAAAACCGTGCTCCCGAAATCCTAAAAGCAGAACAGCTCAAATTCCCCAAAGACTGTACTGAAATTAAATTTGATTTAACCGAAGGGGACGTGTACGGAAAAGAATTAAAAGCTCTGGTTGATAAGACAATCGATGAAAAAGGCCGCGCCTCCATCGAAGACGGACACACCAGAAAAGTCAAAGTGGACGGAATCACCATTCAGAAAGGCGAAGTCAGGAAAATCTCCGTTGCGATATACGAGGTAATTCTCGAACATAAAGGCATCGAATACAAGATTTTACTCTCGAACGACGAAAAAGCCACCTTTGCCGAAAATATTCCGCTTGATACCGAAATCCAGACATTTGTTGAAGAAAAGAAAGCCATTTACGAAGAAGCCGACAAAAAGGCACCTATCGGAATGCTGGTAGCAATTATTATTCTTTTTATTGTCGGTTTTATTACTTTATTCTTCCTAATCGGAATTGTATTAATTATTATTGCTATTGTTCTTCTTATTATCTATATCCCGAAAGCGAAGGAAAGTAATGCCAAATTCGAAGAATACAGAAAGGCCGAAGGCGAATATCTGGACAACTTTGTAAAGGCTAAAAAAGATTTTATAAACAAAAAAACAGCCTTAAAGGGCGTGCTTAGCAACGTATCAGGAAATCCGGATGCTTTCCCCGTGATTGTGGAAGAAGAGCCCAAGGAAACTGAGGAGAAAGCCGAAAAAGTTAAGGCTGAAGAAAAGACTGAAGATGCTAAGGCTGAAGAAAAGTCCGAAGAAACAAAAGACGAAGCCAATGCGGGAGAAAAAGCAGAGGAAACTAAATAAGCTGTAATATTTCTTACTGCTGAAAGATTTCTCCTATAAACGATATGATTACAAAAAGGATACCTGATTTTCAGGTATCCTTCTTTTATGATTTTAATTCCTGTTATTACACTGTTTTTAATCCGTAAACGGACCTGCAATCACCTTAAGTTCACGTCTGTTCCCGAAGAAATCCATATCAAAGTAAATGTCACTTCCGTCGGGATTCTCATACTTTTGCTCGGGCTCGAATGCCATTGAGAGTGTCTTGGTGGAAATCAAATCGCAGGTCTTGGGAAGATAATCAAACAAATCGCTTTCAATCTCCCATCTGTCGCCGTCGATTTTAAGGTTGATTTTGACGTCATGCTCGTTATCGACGAAGGCATCCTTTTCCTTGTCGCAGGGCTTTGCACCGTTAAAATAAGCATTTCCGCCGGTCCATACGGGCAGAGGCAGATAATATCTGTCGCTTAAAGGAGCACCCATTCCGCAATATTCGTCAAACATCGCTTTCCATTCCTCTTCGGTCTGATAAGCGTTGTACGGAACGGTTCCGACTACCATGTTTCCGTCGTCCCACTCATCATGTTCAAAACCTTTGCATAGTTCGAGCATCTGCTCGCGCATCTTTCTCTGGACGAAAACATTGTTATAGAAACGCATATCGCCGTGAAGGATAGTCATAAATCCCGCAATTTCCGTTCTGTGTGGCACATGATAAGGTGTATATCTCGGCGATTTGATTGACTTCGAGCCGTTATCGACACCTCTTCCGACCGCGGTTAACGAGCCCGCAATCAGATTGTGCACGAAAGCAACGCCCTGGGTAGGCAGTTTGCACGCTCTGTCAGATAAAAGAATATTGTTGTCAAGTAAAGTCGGACCATGGCTGACTTCGATGAAAATATCCTCTCCGAGTCCCAGGTTTGCAAGATTTTCTTTTCGTAAAAGATAATCATAAGGCAGTGCATTGTCGTGGAACAGATTCTGCGTAACTCTGGTTCCCTGTGCCTGCCAGTCAAGCCAGAG
>CACWZK010000024.1 GCA_902765365.1 uncultured Lachnospiraceae bacterium | reverse complement strand
TGTCGACCGTGTATTTTACGAGGGAAGGAGTAACCGTTCCGAGTAAGAAAAGCGGGAATACAAAGATTACCATACATGCAACAAAGCCTGCGATGATAAGGAAATTGTTGTTTACCGCAAAGATAAGAAGACCCGAGATGAGCACTATCACGTATTTGCCGAGCACGGGGATAAGCGCTATCCAGATTGAGGCGATGATTATCCTCGCATAGAGTCTGTCGGGATTGGGGTTTTTATCCGCAGTCCTTCCGCCGTAAATATTTCCGAGTGCCATCGCTATCATGATGGTTCCGATGATAATCGTCCAGACTATCTGAGATGACGAAAAGTACGGCGCAAGGAGTCTGCTCGCGCCAAGCTCTACAGCCATTACCGACATACCGGCAAAGAATTCGGTCAGGTAGAGATAAACTCTGTTTTTGAGTATCGGTCTTTTTTCAATATCAGCCATTATTTATATCCCTTTTTCATTTTTTTCAAGTTTAAACAAGCGCTTTTATGATATCATAAACTGTTTTTTCAGTCTATCTTATATAAGTAAACTTAATTGTAAACTTAAAGTAATTGTGATAGAATTCTCTTACACGTTAAGTGGAGGGGATATGTAATGAAAAAATTCAATATTTTCCGGTTGTTTCTTTTACTTTTGGTTACAATCGGTCTTTTATCGACTCTTAAATTCGAGTCAAAGGCAGCGCCTTTAAATATGCCTGACGGAACGATCTTCGATCCGATTTACTATGCGGATACCTACGGTGATTTAAAGGCTGCATTCGGTTACAACGAAAAGGATCTCTGGTCTCACTACGTAACTTACGGAAGAGCCGAAGGAAGAGCCTGTACGGGCAGCGAGGAAACCGTCGGAAGTGTTAAGGTCATGAAAGACAAAACTCTTTTTGACCCGACGTTTTATGCCGCAGCTTATCCTGATGTAGTGGCAGTTTTCGGAACCAATGAGAACATGCTTTACAACCATTACAAAAAGTATGGCAAAAAAGAAGGCCGTATGGCTTTCGAAGGCCAGGTTGTAAATGCTACCGCACCGCCAAAGGCTGTTACCGGAGCCGCAACTTATTATATCAAGATAAACCGCAGAGCCTGCTGTATTACCGTTTATTCAAAGGATGAAGCAGGCAACTATACAGTGCCTTACAAAGCAATGGTTTGTTCAAGCGGAAATGCTACTCCTCTCGGCACATTTTCATTAGGCCAGCAGGCAAGATGGCTGCAGTTTGAAGAAGGAACCGGCGCTATCCCGACACACTGCTCTGGGGTGAATACAACAGACTCGGAACGGTTTGTTCGCACGGCTGCGTAAGACTTTGTGCGGAAGATGCGCAGTGGATATATGAGAACTGCGAAACACGCACCCAGATTGAGATTTATGACGATCCGGATAACCCGGGACCTTTAGGAAAACCGGAGCCCATCAGAATCGACGGTAACGACCCGAGAAGAAACTGGGATCCCACGGATTCCGATCCCGGTAATCCCTGGAAAGTTCTGGAATAAAAAATAATAATTTTATACGGAGGTTTTATTATGAAAAAAGTTTATGATTTTATCAAAAAATGCGGAACTTACTATCTTGCAACAGTTGACGGCGATCAGCCCAGAGTAAGACCTTTCGGAACAATTCTTCTTTTTGAAGACAAGCTCTACATCCAGACAGGCAAGAGCAAAGATGTATCCAAACAGATTCAGGCCAATCCCAAAGCTGAGATATGCTGCTTTGCCGAAGGCACATGGCTTCGTGTTGCAGGCGAACTTGTAAGGGATGAACGTAAGGAAGTTAAGAAAGCAATGCTTGATGATTATCCCGAACTTCGCGGAATGTATTCAGAAGATGATGACAATACGGAAGTATTATATTTTAAGAATGCAACCGCAACATTCTCATCATTTACGGCTGCTCCCGAGGTAATTAATTTCTAATGATATAACGATTAAGGCGGGCATCATGTCCGCCTTATTTTAATAACCGATTGTAATCGAAAAGAGGTTTTGGAAATGAAAAAAGGAATGCTTGGAAACAAATTTAAGATTATCGGACTGGTACTTTATTTTGTGATACTCTTCGCGGAGCGTCTGATGGCTGTTATTTTCAGTTTCAATCAGGGCGGAGTGTATGCTTTAAAATCAGGCAGTTATTTTAATTACATCGCTTACGGCGTGACAGTAATAAGCCTTATCGTCGGAACAATCCTTGCGATAAAACCGTTAATCGGAATGCTTGGAAAACTCTTTTCAAAGGAACAGTATGATTTTGAAAACAATTACAAGGCAATCGTAATCGCGGCAATGGCTCTTTTATACGGCGGAATGATGCATACAGGTTTTACACTGGCTCCCATGCAATTCGTCGCATACGGATTTTTAATCGCAACCATGGTAGTAAGATGTGTCGAAAAATGTATCGAAGATAAAAAAAGTGCGTTTCCTTCGATAGTATCGGTTATTTACCTTACACTGTTTTCGATGACCGTGCCTGTGTGCTATATAGCACTTAAGCTAAGAGCTCCGCAGTTTTATCTCTTTTATATTGCGGAATTTGCCGCAGCGTTCATCTTAATTCCGGTATTCGGAATTATGCTGCTTAAGTTTTATAAGAACGGCGTGACGAGCTTTTCGTTCGTTTATCCGCTTATAATGCTTATCCTTTCAGGCTCTGCAGTTCTCTTTAAATGGAGCGAGGAAATCAATTACTTTGTTTTAATCTTCGTGATTTTAACATGTGTCTTTTATCTCGCATTCGGAATCGCAGCCGGGATTAAGGCTAAGAAATAGTATATTTTATGAGAATTTTAAAGCCCCGAAATTCGGGGCTTTTTCAGATTAATCAGCTTTATGAAAATCACCTATTTCACCAAGTATTTTGCCAAGACTGTGATACTTTCCCGAGTAAATTACGGGATCAAGTAACGTCAGGTCAATATCGAATGTATCCTTGGGTGAAAGCCTTTCATCCATCTGGATATTTTTTATGTGGCAGAAGAAGGTGGTTGAATCACCGGTCTTAACGCTTCTTGCAACCTCGCATTCATATACCCACGGGCTTTCATCAAGTGTCGGAACATCCAAAACGGCTCCTCTGCTCACACCATATTCCATATCGTTTTTCTTTCCGTCTTTAGCATGCTTTGAGCCAAAATAATCCATAAGAGGAAGCATATCCGTGCTTACAAGATTTGCGCTGAAAATTCCTGTTCTTATCACATTCTGCTTCGTTCTTTTACTTCCGAACATACTTATAACAAGCAGGTATCCGTCACCTTCTTCATGAGTTACGCTGACCCACGTAATAGGTGCAAAATTATCCGTACCGTCTTCATTTTTGGTCCCGATTATAAAAGAGGGCTGCACGCACATCGAATATATCGGAGCAACTGATTTTCTTTTCATTTTTACTCCATTCAAAAGTTAACCTTACCAGTTCTTAACAGGTTCGGTGTCCATATGGTAAACTATCCTTCCGCTCGCCGAAGAATATGCTATATAGCAGTTTTCGTCCACTACATATATACAGGTATCGGGATACTCTTTTGGGGGAATATCGGGTACTCTAATTTCAGTCCCGAAATCGGAAGCGGAATATGTTTCTTTAAGTTCTTTACAAGTTTTCACTTCCCCTGTGTAGTCTTTCTCTATCATGCACCATTGATTTTCAATTTTTTCACTGTACAAATAAACGTTGGAACTATCGTAACGAGCGACTTCGTTTTTAAAATATGCCTCATCGGTTATAAAAGAAAGTGTAAAAAACGGTCTCGCCTGCATCATGCCGGAAAAGCCATAAAACTTCACCGATTTGGCATTGGCAGGTAACTGATACGGGAAAAAGCCATAGTCGCAAAAATAATATCTGTTGAATCTTGCATTACTATGCGCTATTTCATACATACTCTTTCCTCTTATCGGTACATTGTATGGGAAATAATATAAAAGCCATCCGACAAATGCCAGAATCAAAACAATTAATATACCTGCAAGTATTATTATGGTCTTCTTTTTCATGCAGTTCCCCTTTGATTTAATCAAGGATTATTTATCCAACTCTTTTATAATATCGTCAATTGCGATATTTTTCTCGTTTGCTATGCGTGCAAGATCTTCGTATTCGTACTTTTCTCTTACCACTCCGAAGCCCTCGGATCTTTTAATTCTGATTTCACCGAAAGGCGTTTCTTTTTTAATGATTTCTCTTTTAAGAGTGTATCTTTTGCTGACATTTTCCCTTATGCCGAGCGTGGTTGTGTGTTTGAAAATAAGCGAAACCATTTCGTCTTTTTTAGCTTCGTTGCACATTACCGAAAGAAGTATGCCCGGGCGCGATTTTTTCATTCCGACGGGAATGGTATAAACCTCCAGTGCTCCGGCTTCAAAGAGTTTTTCCATCGCAAAAGCGATTTTCTCGCCCGTCATATCGTCGATATTGCAGGAAAGTTCGGTTATCTGAGAAGCCTTTTCATTTGTACTTCCAAGGAATGCTCTGACGCAGTTAGCCTGCTCAAAATCCTTCTTTCCCATTCCGTAACCGATTTTATCCACGGTCATTACGGGCATTTCGCCGAATGTTGATGCGAAGTACTTGATGAGCGCGGCGCCTGTGGGCGTGCAGAGTTCACCTTTGATATGGCCCGAGGTAAAAGGAATACCTCGTAAAATAAAAGCTGTCGCGGGTGCGGGAACCGGAAGAATTCCGTGTGCGCAGTGAACATGACCACTTCCGACATGAATTTCCGAAGCAATGATTTTATCAGCCTTTAACTCATTCATCAGCATGCAGACCATGGTAATGTCGGCAATTGCATCCATTGTTCCGACTTCGTGGAAATGAATCTCGGTCACAGGCTTTCCGTGCGCGTTGCTTTCGGCCTCGGCTATCATGGCATATACATTTTTTGCGTCTGTTTTAACGTTTTCAGGTATGTTTAAAGCGTCTATTATGGCTTCTATATCTTTCAGGCTTGAATGATGGTGCTCGTGATGATGCTCATGCTCGTGATCATGATGATGTTCCTCTGTATGTGCCGAATCAAAATGCTCGTGAGCATGGTCATGATTGTGGTCATGCTCGTGCTCGTGGCTATGGTCGTGATCATGATGGTGGTCATGGTCATGCTCGTGCTCGTGTTCGTGGTCATGGTCATGCTCGTGGTCGTGATGGTGTTCGTGGTGATCTTCGCCCTCACTCGCACCGTCAACCAGAACATTCATATGAGTTCCGAGGATACCGCATTTGGTCATGGGTTCAGCGTTAACCGTTACTTTGGGTATTCCTGCGTTATTAATCTTGTCAATAAAAGCTTCTTTGTCATCAAGCAATTCATATAAAGCAGCCGAGAGCATATCTCCCGCAGCACCCATTGAACATTCCAAATACAAAGTCTTCATGTTGATTTTCCCTTCTTGGTTGCGGAGCCAGGAACACTGTGTGAGCCGGGCACCGACATTTTGGTTTACATAATTTTATTATCGCTTATTCATATGATTTATAAGGCTTGCATAGTAGCCTGCACCATAGCCGTTATCGATATTTACGACGGTTACGCCCGATGCACAGGAGTTTAACATCGATAAAAGAGCCGAAAGACCTTCAAACGATGCTCCGTAACCCACACTGGTCGGAACGGCTATCACGGGACAGTCCACAAGACCTCCCACAACGCTTGCAAGAGCACCCTCCATACCGGCGATTGTAATGACAACCGAAGCACTCATAAGCGAATCCATTTTGGACAAAATTCTGTGAAGTCCTGCCACTCCGACATCATAAATTCGCTCGATTTCGTTGCCAAAAAACTCCGCCGTAACGGCTGCTTCCTCCGCAACAGGTATATCACTCGTTCCTCCGGTCACAATTACGACTTTTCCGAGCCCGTCTGCAGGTCTTTTTTCGCCGACTATTGCAATTTGGGCATCCTCGTTAAAAGTTAAATCTGCATTTAATATTGTTTTCAGGGCTTTTTCTTTGTCTTTATCCAGTTTTGTGATTAAAATTCCGTCATCCGAGTGCTCTTTTAAGGTCTCGACGATGGACTTGATCTGCTCGGGAGTTTTCCCCGCTCCGTAGATCACCTCTCCGGCTCCCTGACGGTTCTTTCTCTGAAGATCAAGCATGGCAAAATCGATTTCAGCGAACGGTTCTTTTTTGATTAGAAGTTCTGCTTCAGCCACGGATATTTTTTTGTCTCTTACATCTTCAAGTATCTTAAATAAATCTGTTTTCATATTTTATCTCTCAGCTTTTCATCCAGTTTTAAGTTTACATAATATCGGCCAAGTTCTGCTTCAATTTTATCTTTGTTTTGATTATACAAATCCTGCTGCCCGTCGGCAATCTGAATGAGTGCACCGCCGTCTCTGTATCTTACACGAAAATTTATAAGCCCCAAAGATGCCAGATAAGTTTCGGCTTTTTCGGTTTTATTTAATATCTCACCGGTTATTTTCTCTCCGGTAGGCACTCTGGTTGCCAGACACGCATATGCCGGCTTATTCCAGGTAAAAAGCCCTGCTTCTCTGGACAATGCCCTTATATCGCTTTTTGACAGTCCCGCGAGCCGAAGGGGTGAAATAACCTTCATTTCCTCGAGTGCTTTCATTCCCGGTCTGTCGGAAGCATCGTCCGATGCGTTTGTACCGTCTAAAATCGTCGTATAGCCGTCTTCATTAGCTTTGCCTAATATTTTGCCAAAGATTTGGTTCTTGCAAAAATAGCAGCGATTAGAGGGGTTATTTGCCACATCTTGTACAGAGAGGATGTCGCATTCTATGACAGACAGGTCTAAAGCATACTCTTTTGCAAACTTAAGAGCATCCTCTAACTCAAATTCCGGCTGAAAAGCGGTCTTCACATAGTACGCTTTCACTTCCCTGGCATATTTAATCGCGGCATACGTAAGATACGCCGAATCGCACCCTCCCGAAAACGCTATCGCAACCTTTGTATATTCTTTAAAAAATTCTTCAAGTTTCATATCACAAATGAACCAATCGGGGACGGTTCCGTTTTGGCTTTTTTGACCATTTTAGAACCGTCCCCGAATGGCTTTTTTTATAAGTTCTTTTTAACTGACATTTTTCTGATAATGCCTTTGGGATCTTTGATGAGAAGCGTTACGATCCAGATAATGAATCCGAGTGCAAGCACGCAAAGACCGAGATATGCATCGTTTAACATATCTGCTGCGGCAGGTGTAAAGAATTCAGCACCAAGTTCTGCATATTCAAAAATCGCATCAGCAAACCACATCAATGAAGCACCCCAGTATATAAGCGCAAGTGTGCCGTATCTCATCGAATTGTCCGGAGCATTTTTGTACCATAGCAAAGTCGCGGCAATGGCCGCAAAAACCGTAATAAGAAGTGTCATACTTTTACCTCCTTTGAATCGGTATTCTCTGCCTGACGTTTTTCGATGATTGAAGAAACAATCACCATTCCTGCCCATGCAGCAGTTACAAGCACAGCCATGGTTACGCCCGCGGTTCCCATTTCCGCAAGCATTTCTCCTACATTACCATCCTTAATCGCCGTAAGAAAAGGAAATGTCGGAATAACTTCTCCGTGCCAGATATGCTCGAAAGCAAGGAGTGCGCTTCCGCCCCAGAGCATTTTATTAAGCCATCCAAGTTTGGTTGAAAACTTCGTGCCGATCTTTTCTGCGGCACTAGTTCCCTCGTATGATGCCTTCTTTAAATCATTTTTCTCTTTCTTTTTTACAACCGCCGTAACGATTGTGGTCACGATTGCTTCCGTACCCGGAACTAAAAAACAAGCCATAATTCCCTCCTAAGTATAATAAATTATTCATTTTTCTATTAAGATGTGTCCCCAAGTGGTCAAAAAAGCCAAAACAGAACCGTCCCCAAATGGTTAGTCGAGGATGGATGCAGCTTCCTGCATGAGTTCTATGATGGGAAGATGCTGAGGACATACGCTCTCGCACTGACCGCAGCCGATGCAGTCCGAAGCTTTGCCGCCGCGTGAAGCCACGCCTGCGTAGAAGTTTTTCGCTCTCCAGTCATCGGGATAACGGCGAAGCGTATTGATGGTTCTGAATACATCGGGAATGCTTATCTGCATGGGACAGCCGTCACAGCAGTATTTACATGCGGTACATCCTATCTGCTTCATATTAAGGATATCCGATGTGACTTCGTTTACAACCGCGAATTCCTCGTCCGTTAAAGGCTCGAAATTCTTAAAAGTATTTATATTGTCGTTCATCTGCTCTTCGCTGGACATTCCCGAAAGAATTGTCATTACTCCCGGAAGCGAACCTACGAAGCGAAGTGCCCAGGAGGCAACGGATTTGTCGGGATGAACTTTTTTAAACTTCTCTTCGATTTCGGGAGCCATTGATGCAAGTGCACCGCCTCTTACGGGCTCCATTACGATGATGGGTATATTTCTTTCGTGAAGAATATTGTAAAGTTCCTCGGAACGAACCACAGGGTTTGTTCTGTCGAGATAGTTAAGCTGAATCTGTACGAATTCAACCTCGGGATGTTTGTCGAGAACCTCGCTTAAAAGTTCGGGACTTCCGTGATATGAAAATCCGAAATGCTTAATCCTGCCTTCTTCTTTCTTCTTAAGTCCCCATGAGAAACAGTCATATTTTTCGTATGTATCATAATTCGAGCCGTCTTCGATGGAATGAAGAAGATAAAAATCAAAATAATCAACGCCCGCTCTTTCACACTGTTCATCGAAAATTCTGTCGATATCCTCGTATCTTTTGATTTCCCATGCAGGAAGCTTGGTTGCAATCATAAAGCTTTCTCTGGGATATCTTTTAACAAGCGCTTCTCTTGCCGCTACTTCGGATTTGCCTCCGTGGTAAACATATGCGGTATCAAAATAATTCATGCCAGCATTCATGTAGCTGTCAACCATTTTGCAAACCTGCTCATGATCGATAACGCCGTCTTTTTCGGGCAGACGCATAAGTCCGAAACCCAATTTAGGCATAGTGCTTAAATCAATGCTCATTATTTTACCCTCCTGATACTCCCATTTTACGATGTTTAAAAACATATATCTACTTATATTCTGCCCATAATATATCATTTTTTGTCTTCACTTCTTTTACTTCGGATAGCAAAAAATGATGAATGAGAAGTCGAATTATAAGAAGAAGTATCTCCATAATAAAAGTATATTACATTTGATTAAAACGCACAACACGAAGCCCGTAAATGTGATATAATTACATAGATTGTTATTATCGTCTATTTCGGAAAGGGAATTGGATATGAGCAGTAAATACGATGCTTTTATAAGCTACAGACATTCTGAACTTGATAAATTTGTCGCAACGACTCTTCATAAAAAACTCGAAGCCTTCAAGCTTCCCAAAAACGTTAAATCTCCCACAGGTAAAAAGAAAATAGAGAGGGTATTCCGTGATCAGGACGAACTGCCGCTTGCAAGCAATTTAAGCGACCCCATCAATGATGCCCTGGAAAACTCGGATTTTCTTCTGGTTATCTGTACACCGAGACTTCCTGAGTCGGAATGGTGTAAAAAAGAAATCGAGACCTTCATCAAACTGCACGGAAGAGACAAGGTTCTCGCTGTTTTGGCAGAAGGCGAGCCCGAAGAATCCTTCCCCGAAGCTCTCACCAGAGAAGCCTACGAAGTAGTTAATCCCGACGGTACCCGCGAAACCAAATATCGTATATTCGAGCCGCTTGCAGCCGATGTAAGAGGCAAGGACAACAAGGCCATCAAAAAAGCCATGAACGACGCTATTCTTAGAATCTGTGCTGCCATGTTCGGGCTTAATTATGACGAATTAAAACAGCGCCACAGAGAGCGTGCTATGAGACGTACTCTTTCCATCGTAAGTGCTGTAGCAGCCGCTTTGATGCTTTTTAGTGCCGTTTGTCTCGGTCTTATGTTTAAGATTATCAACCAGTCCGAAATGATTCTGGATCAGAACGCCGAGATTAAGAAACAATATTCGGAGATTGAAGCTCAGTCCAAGCAGATTCAGGAGCAGAAGGACCAGATAGAGGAACAGTATACCGAAGCACAGATAAATCTGGCCGAGGCCACTGTGTTAAATGCCGAAAGTCTTCTTGGTGAAGGCAGAATGAAGGATTCGGTATACGCTCTTCGACGTGTGATGCCGGAATCATCAAAGGATAATTCTTATCCTTATACCGCCAAAACCGAATATGCTCTGGCCAATGCACTTGAAGTATATGCCGATAAAGACGATCTCTTTTCAGTCAGAACTTTTGATTCCGAATCAACGATTGATGTTGCCAAGGTTTCGCAGGATTATAAAAAGATAGCTACTCTCGACGCATGCCGTAATCTTCACGTGTGGGACGCCGAAACCGGCAAAGAACTTTACTATACGACTTTATCTTACGAAACCTATTTTGGCAAAGAATACTCTTTGGAGTTTTGGGATTCTGATACTCTTTTATACAGTGATAACAAAAAAATGTACAAACTGAATCTTAAAGACAATACCGAAAGTGAGCTCAATAATCCGAACGGGTCGGAGAATTTTTTAGGAAAAATATACCGCTTCAAATCCGGCGACAAATTTGCCATTTTCACTGGTGATGATTTTGATATTTTTGACGTTGCAAGCGGAAAGTGCATTTCATATCATACTTATTCGGAGATTGATGATTCTCTCTTCGCTCCCGTAATTCATGATGTCATATTATCCGATGACGGAAAAACCCTCTCTTTTACCTTAGGCGAAGTTTCACTAGAGGGTTCCTGTGTTATAATACTCGATATTGAATCCGACAGTCTTTTATCGATAAAAATTCCCACAGAAGGTTGCTCCGGTCTGACAATGACCGATAAAAAAATATTCTTCGCAGGTTCGGTTCGCACAGATAATATTTTGTATGATGACTACTATCTCTATTGTATCGACCGAGGCACCGGAAAAGTAGAATGGAACAGCAAAATTCCCGGATATGTGAACGAAATAAAGGCTAGTTCGGAATCAACATATATTTTCGCAATGGGTTATGACTGTCTTTATGTTTTAGATGCATCAACCGGTGAAGAAATTAAAACCTATTTTGCCAACTCAAAAATCTGCAATCTCGTGGCAGACGACTCAAACAGAGCAATTCTTCTTACTGCCGATTGCCTGCAATACGGATATATAGAAGGGTATGATGAACTTTATGGCTCTACTCTTTTTAACAGTATTCCGAATATTCCGGCCAAAAAATTTATGCTTGGTTTCGGAAATATGTTCGTACAATTCGAAGGTACATCTTATGTTTCTATGTATCAATTCAAGACTGATGTTGAAGAACCTTTGCTTGAATGCGATTATTCAGCCACTATGCTGGTAAATGACTCTGATTGTTTTGTTCGAAAAGAAAGCAGTACAGATACGCTGGAATTATATTCACTTGATTCTTCCATACCTTTGTGTGAAATGTCCGATGACTATTCATACACTACGTTCGTCGGAGACGGAAGTGAATTATTTGCCAATTTCGGATTCGGACTTAAAATATACAACCTTTCAGACGGTTCTGTTGTTAAAGAAATCGACTCTTTAGAGGTCCCCGGTTTTAACGAAAGTGCAGTTACAAATGACAGAAACTATATTTACAGCGGTAGAGACCGTGAGGGACACATCTTCCTTTACTCACTGACAACAGGAACTGTAGAGGATCTCTTCAAGCCCGATATTCCTTCGGATGAGGATATAACGGTCTACGGAATTGACAGAAATTATTATGCTGTCAAAAGAGATACGGGCGCCATAGAAATTTATAAAGACAAGGGAATGAAACCCGTGTTTACTTCCAGACGCCTCTTAAACCTTCGAGACAGATTTAAGGTGTTTGACAATGCCAATGTTTTCGCCATTGCATATTCGGACGGAACCATTGAAATTTATCGTTTCGGCGATACTGTCGAACTTGTTAAAACCCACAACTTTAACAGCATGTCTTCCACGAATATCGGAACGTTTAGATACTATCCCGAACAGCATATCTATGTAATGGATGTAGCCCTTCAGACCCTTGTTTTTAATGAGGACTTCGAAGCAGTTGCTTATCTTCCGATGGAAGCAGTTTACCTGCCTGCGAAAAATGAATTTTTGTATCAGAAATCAAACAAAGGGTTATATACAATTAAGCGATACAGCTACGACGATCTGATATACGAATCAAACAAAATACTGGCCAATTACACACCTTCACAATTGATAATAGAGAAATATAATCTGGCAGACTAAAAGATAAAACAAAAAAGATATCACCCTGCGATGATATCTTTTTTATGCTTATTTTATTTCGTTTCTTTTATAATTCGAGCTTGTAATCTTCCTCGCATTTCGGAACGCTCGTTTTATTGATAGGATTGATGGATTCAAAAGCCTGTGTGTAATACATCGTAAAAGACTTTCCTCTTGTCTCGTCACTCATTCCGAAGAAAAGCATGTCGGACTCGTATTCTTCGAAGTTCTCTCTCTGTGAATCAAGCGCCATCTTATCCATCAGAATGTCGCAGTGGTATGCTTTGTCGTCGGCCATCACTATCATCCACACAAAGCCGCCGTCATTGCTTTCGTTCATGGTTTTGTCAAGCAGCGAGAAATTCTGAGCGTTATATTTTCCCATACATCCTAACATCATGGTATTTACATTAAGCTGAACCATCAGACCTTCATAGAATTCCAAAAACTGCCACGAATGCATTTTGCCAGATAAGATCTGACTGACAACGTAATCTTCCGTCTCATATGACGCGGTCACCATTCCTTCTTCGGAATCATCCATGTTCTGCTCTTCGGGGTCCGGATACACGAATTCATATGTTTCGATAATCTTTTTATAGATTTTTGCCGCACGGTGCATGTCATCGTCTTTATCCGTCAGGGTTTCGTTAATCAAGTTCTCGCAGAGTTCCTTGTATGCGTCTATTTTTTCCTTTGCTTCTTCTTCGCTTATCGCCCCCGTCATGGTTTCGTCGCCGAATTGATCCGACTCGTACGAGGGAAAATAACTGATGGTATAAGTTTCCATATCCTCGGTAGAAATATCTACACAGTAGCACACGGGACTGGAGAGTTCGGCCAGCGATCTTGCAAGTTTCATCTCCGCTTCGTTACATGCCAGATCTCCGGTCAACTCAAACGAAGGTTTTGCATCGTGTACGGCCTCAAGAATTTCCTTGGCAACCCTTACAATCTTGGGCTTGTTTTTCATCTCCATTTTAAACACGGGATTTACCGCAGTTGGATTAAATTCAAATACACCTTTTTCCCTCAGGGAATCGTACTCGGGTAAAAGAGCCTCATCTAAGGTCTCCTCTTCCTTTTCGGCAGGTTTAGTGTCGTTTTCCGCAGTATTTCCTTCATTGTTTTCGGCATCCGATGGTGCTGCTTGCGTAACAGGTTCGGGATAATCATTGATTGTCTTGGCATTATTGCATGCGCTTCCCGCTAACAGCGAAAACGCAAATAAAACAGACATCATAAAAGACATAAGTCTTTTTAAATTTTTTTCATAACCGGCATTTCTTTTATTCATATTCTTCCTTTGCGTGTCTTTTAGACACTGATTTTTTTATGAAAAATATTACCTTAAGTAATAATCTTCAGCACATTCGGGGACTGCGCTGCCCTTAACCTGACACGGCATTTCTTCGTATGGTTCGCTGAGTGTATACTCCGCGAGTTTGTATCTGTTTGCCTCAAAAGATTTGTTTCTTAAAGCATCGCTCATTCCGAAATATTTCATGTCAGGTTCGGTCTGCGGATTCTTTATTCTTTGTTTTTGAAGAACACTGGTTTCAAAAAACAAATCACAATTATACGCCTTTCCGTCCGAAATAACTACATTCCATGTATTACACATGCTTTTAGCCATAAACTTGTCGAGTTCTTCGACGTTTTGGTTGGTATAGGTTCCGTATGAAGAAACGGTCATACATTCGATATTAAGCTGGGTTAATATAAACTGGTATAATTGAGCAATTTCCACATTATCCAGTTCCCCTGTCGAAAAATCGTCAATCAGTTTATGCGAAGGAAGAATCACACCGCTTACATGACCGTCTTCGTCGGTAACAAGTTCTTCCTCGTATTGCCCCCTCATCACCGGAATGAAATCGGAAGCCAGTGCTTTGTATACCGCCTCCGCTTTTTCAATATCGGAATCCTCGGGCGAAACATTTTTATTTATAGTATCGTAAACATAATCAAGAAGATTATTTGTTTTTATCCTGACTTCCTCCTGAGTCTCTCCGGTTTCTTCGACTTCGGAGCCAATCTCAGGTTCAACATCATGCAAGATTACCCTCGTATAATTCATTATAAAAAAAGAAGTTCCGTCTTCCGAATTTGCCCCCTCAACTTTGGCCGCAATGGGATTGGAAAGCCTGGCCAAATCAAGAGCAGTCTGAAATTCATTTAAACTGATGGCATCCTGTTCGGGAACTTCCCAGTCATTTTTTCCCTCATACACAGCCATCAGGATATATTTTGCATTTTTTATTATTTTAGGTCTGTCTCTGAACCCCCATGCATATGAAGGCGGAATTGCATCGGGGCAATACGTAAATTGTCCGGATTCAAAAGGATCGGGAATTGCAATCAATTCGGCAAATTCTTCCGCGGTCATTTCCTGCGCCTCATCCTGAGTCTCTGTTTTCGCCCCTTCCTTATTTTCTGCAGTTTCCTGGTTGTTTGCATCCTCTGCTTCTATTATTTCGGGTTCGGGATAATCTTCTATCTTTTTTTCTTTTATGCATCCGCTAAGCGGCAAAAGCGAAAATACCGTTATTGCCGATACGATAAAAGTTAAAAATCTTTTAGTTTCTGTAGCAAATATACGTTTTCCTGTCATGTCTTCCCCTCCATCGCATAACGCATAATATACCGTCAGTTAATGTTTATAATCCGAGACACATTCGGGAACCATATTCTTAGGGCCTGATTCCTCCTCCCATGGATTGGGATTATAATAATATATGGACGATCTGTCGGATACCGTAAAAGACTGTGACCTGGTAGAATCACTCATCCCGAAATACTTCATCTGAGGTTCGACCCCGGCACTCATACTTTTATCATATTCATATGTAAGTATTTCATACGCGAGATCACAGTTGTACGCTTTTCCGTCCACTACAACCACATTCCAGATATTTCGTCCTCTTGTACCCATCTCTTTGTCAAGTTTTTCAATGTCCTGACTATGATATGCTCCGGAAGATGAAACCGTCATACACTCGATATTTAGCTGTGTCAAAATGTACTGGTACAATAAAGCAAGCCTTGGCTGAGTCGTTGCTTTATCATTTATAATATCCTCAACCAGGAAAGTTTGTTCGGCCAGTGATTCCCAGAAATCTGCCTCGGAATCATAGAATTGCTTGTCTTCCACATCCCTTCTCTCCCTGTAGGATATTTCCTTTGTCAGAGCTGAATAAATTTTCGCAGCTTTTTCCATATCGGAATCTTCCGCAGATACATTTCTGTCTATCAGAGACGAAATGTAATCCGAAAAGTCGTTAACATATTTTATGGCTTCGTCTTCATCGAGGTTGGAATATGACATATTCTCGACAACTAAATTTCCTTCAGAATCATACGCACTGTCAGTTATCACAACCTTAGAACAGTATGTGACATAATACTTAAGAGGATCATCCTCGGAATAACCGATACTGCAGGATTCAACCAAAGGGCAGGACATCTTTGCCAGACTTTCTGCCAGGGAATTTTCTTCCCAATTAAGTTCATTTTCCGGAGGAATATCAAATTCCATTTGGCCGTTGTATACCGCCTCCATCATTTCCTTGGCTACATAGATTATCTGAGGTTTTTCTCTGTATTGTCTGGCATAGTACTCAGGAATCGCCTTGTAGCAAAAATGAAATTTATCGGTCTCCTCAAAGGGATCCGGAATGGCAATAAAATCCGCAAATTCTTTGTCTGTCATGCCTCCGGGGTATTCAACATAATCTTCATTCGGAATATCCTCTTTTACATCGGGGTTTTCTGTTGAGGTTTCTTCAGTCGGTTCAAATCCCGGGTATTCCTCAATATCAATTTTTTTAGGTGTACATGAAGATAAAAAACAAACGCCGACTGCAAGCGTCACAGCGGTTAACCGGGTTACAAATCTTTTAGCAGTGTTCATAGTAAGCCTCCCTGTTTTCTGCCTGTCCTTGGTACAAATATTATCTTTTCAAATGTTACTCTCTATGATAATCCTCCAAACACTCGGGAATAATAACATCACTCGGTTGATCTTCGAACATATAGGTGTTAAGCGTTTTTAAGCTGGATTTGCTGACATTGAATGATTTTTTTCTTGTCTCATCGCTCATTCCGAAATAAGTCATATCGGCTGTTGCATTCGGGTTTTCGTTTCTTTGTGTATCTAAAATCGCAATTTCATAAAATAAATCGCAGTTATATGCTTTCCCGTCAGCAACAACCACATTCCAGTAGTTTAAATATGCGTCCTTCATGAATGCATCAAGTTTTTCATCATCCTGTTTGTAATAAGTACCCGAAGCCTGTACGGCATAACATTCAATATTAAGCTGGGATAAAATAAAACGATAAAGGCGCGCTATTTCCATCTGATCGAGTTTCTTGTCAAGCGTCCCTTCTACGATTGTTCTTCTGTTCGCCAGCTCTTCCATATCATCCGAATAAATAATGGTAGGGTCTGTATATTTTTCAAGGTCCACTATGCCTATATCGTTAGCCAGTGCTTCATATACCGCTCTTGCTTTTTCGATATCGGAATCATCCGCGGAAACGTTTTTGTTGACCGTCTCGCAAACATAATCAACAAAATCTCCGATTACCTTTTTGGCTTCATCCTGATCCTCTGCTTCAGCCGGCATAATGTCGATAAAACCGGTCTCTTCGTTTTGCACCGCTATATATTGGGGAAGATATACCACTTTATAATGTATAAAATCCTCGGTATCCAGTCTGACCGCACTTACCATGGGATTTGCCATCTCTGCAAGTTCCATGGCGTGGATATAGCCTTCTATATCGAGCACATCTTCAGGCGGCATTTCAAATTCCGAATCCTGATTGTAAACGGCTTCAATATACGCCATGGCATTCATTATTATCTCGGGATGATCCTGGTATTTTTTTGCCATATAATAAGGGATGCATTTTATGTTAAAAGAAAATGTCCCTTTTTCAAAAGGATCCGGTGAATCCAACAAGGCTTTTAGCTGAGCATCGGTCAGGGCTCTGTTTTGGCTTTCGCTTTCATTCTGTGTATCAGAAGTATTTTCTTTTATGAGGTCCTCATCATCCTCAACAGTCTGTACTGCCTGGGGATACTCGTCTATCGCTATCGTTTTTTCTTTGCACGCCGTGACGGTTAAAGAAAAAGAAGCAGTTAAGACTACGGTAATCTTTGCAATCAGTCTTTTTAGTTTTTTCATTTCAAGCCTCCGTGATGCATCTGCCTGCTTTACTGCTTTTCGGACTGCACGTGTCTCATATAAAGTGCCAGCGCGGTTCCCATAAAAGCATTTACATACTCGCCCTTGCAGAACGAATCTATTACTTCGTCGATGGGAACGGTTTCGTACATTAATACTTCATCGTCATCAAGATGAAGTTCATTGGTCGGTGTAAGGTCTTCTGCGAGGCACACCGTAATCGAATTCGAGAAAATGGCGGGATTCGGTGAACATACTCCGAGAACAGTCATCTTCCCCGTCTTAAATCCGGTCTCTTCCTCAAGTTCCCTGTATGCACTTTCTACCGGGTCTTCACCCTCATCGCACATACCGCCCGGAAACTCTGCGGTTATTTTCCCAAGGCCGTGCCTGTACTGTCGTACCAGCACAAAATTGCCTTTATACACCGGTATGATGGTCACCCACTCGGTAGCATTGATTACCATGTAATCTCCGACGATACCGGTGGCCGATTCCTCGTTTCTTTTTTCTACGTCAAATATAGGTGTGTGAAGCAGCTCTTCGCTTTTTTTCACACTCCACATAAGTTCTTCATCTGTCATTTTATAATACTTCCGTTATAAATAATACGTGTTAAACTCGACCTTTTTAGGGGTCGCTTTTTAGTAATAACCATTTGGGGACGGTTCCGTTTTGGCTTTTTTGACCATTTTAGAACCGTCCCCGTTTGGCTTTTTTTATATTCTGTCGCGAACTTTGTCGTTAATTTCAGCGAAAAGCTTGTCGATGAGACCCTTGGTTGCGCTTAATGCATCATCAACATTTACAAGTTCTTTTACGCTCTTGTCTCTGGTGGATATTTCTATCTGTCCGTTGGCTATGTTCTTCGGACCTATCGTAACTCTGACGGGAACACCGAGAAGATCCGCATCCGCGAACATTACGCCGGCCTGAACGTTTCTGTCATCATAGATTACCTCAACGCCTGCCTTAAGGAGATCGTCGTAAATCTTGTCGGCTGCCTCTTTGCACTCTGCCTTGTCAGGTCTCATGCAGCATAAGTGTACCTGCCAGGGAGCGATTGTGATGGGCCAGATGGGACCGTATTCGTCATGCTTTGCTTCCATTACGCTGGCTGCAAGTCTGCCGACGCCGATACCGTAGCAGCCCATGATAGGTGTCTTTACGCTGCCGTCTACATCGGTATATGTCATACCCATTGATTTGGAGTATTTCGTGCCGAGCTGGAAGATGTTGCCGACCTCGATACCACGGCTTATTCTGATGGT
>CACWZK010000023.1 GCA_902765365.1 uncultured Lachnospiraceae bacterium | reverse complement strand
ATCGAAATGGGAAAGAGGCGAAGGCTTTCCTGATGTTTTTGTTTTGAAATCACTTGCTGATTTCTATGGCATTACTGTTAAATGTAGGCAGTGTTTCCGCGGGCATAAAATCTTCATGCTTTACCACATTAAGTTTTTCATATCCGGTATTAAGCCATTTGGGCAGATGCCCTTCCGTCACCAGATGAACCTTTCTGACCCAGGGCGCGTAGTTTTCGATTCCCCGTAAAAGATATTTAAGCGAACCGGAATCTCTGTAGCGCTCATCTCTTATGTCGGTATCACGGTCTTTTAAATACTCATTCTTACGCCTGATAAAATCCGGATTGTTTCCGTCCACCCATGTGATTACGATATCTATGGTTTTCTCGTTATCGTTCATATTATCTCTCAAATATTTCCAAATCCTTTGCCATCCTGCTTCTTTCGCCGGCGTTTTTAAAAATCTCCCCGGCCGTTGTTTTTCTGACCTTTTTGTTGTTTATCAAAAATCTTACCAGAGTTATAACCCAGAGTATCGGAATTATGATAAAAACTTTCGAAGCTTTGGGGAACGATAATTTCATCTGATGATGAAACTCTTTAAAATATCCCCACAGTCCGTTTCCGCTTAAAACCGCCATGCGGTTGACATCATTTCTTCCGAACTCTTCAGCCTTTAAGATATCCTCAAGAAAAACTTCGCATTTTTCGATTTCACATAATTCATGCGGAACTTTATCCGCATCAAGTCCGAGAAAATAAACACAGGAAGACAGAATTACCTTCGAAAAGCCCGAAAGACGACAGTCGTTTACCAGATAAAGATAAGTCTCTTTTTCCTTATCGTTTAAACCGTTTTCAAAAAGAGCCGCCATGTCGCATAAAAGTTTTATTCCGAACCCCGCTCTCATAAAATGCTGAAGCGCGTGTAAAAGAAGCGTGAACGCAAATGCACCTCTCTGCAGGGTGTGAAACTCGTTTCCAAAGACATAAAAGCTTTCGGTGCATTCTTTTATGCCCTTCTCGAAAAGAGCTATCCTTTCGTTGGCACGCTTGTCCGAAAACGGTTCGGTAATCATCGTATGAAGTTCTATTTTGATTCCGTCCCTGCTTTGCAAAACGGTCTGATGATTCTCTTTCTGGTCTTCGTCAAAGAAAAGAAAACCTGCGTTTTTCATCGTCTCGACGGCTTCTTTTATTTTACTCTTATCTAATATATATAGATCCACATCGCCCGATTTGCGGTAAAGTAGTTCGGGGTATTCGTTTGCTGCAGCAACGCCTTTTAAGACAACGGTTTCTATGCCTTTTTCTCTTAAAATATTCGAAACATATTTTGTTAAGAATATAAGTCTGTAGCTTTGAAGGACTGTCTGTTTTGTGATGCCTTTTAATTCTTTTATGATGTCTTCGTTTACTTTCTCTTTAAGAGGACTGTCAGTAAACGCATCAAAAATAAAAGGTACGACCGCATGCCCTTTGGCCGCCGCAAATGTTTCTTCGATATCTTCGGAAGAATACTCTTCAAACGAAAGAGAATCTCTCTTCGAAGGATATAAAAACCATTTTATTGAATTGTATAATAATTCTTCAGACGATCTTTTCATTCAAAACGTTTAAAAAATCATTCACATCTTTTAAAACTTCTTCGTATTCGGCTTCATATTCTTCGGAAAGAATCTTGGCCGTTTCCCTGGCGCTCTTTCCGTCTTTTATGTATTTTAAAACAAAAGAGCCGAATTCGTTTATTTCGAGAGGCTTTTCAAACACGTCGCCGGGCTGGGAAACATTTATAAGAAAATGGGTTCCCGCAACGTCATGTATTTCATATTTTTTAAGATCCAAATCTCTCATAAGCACCACCGGATACTTAACTATTGCACCGTAAACGACAAATCAAAAATGTTTCTCGGATTCTGTTTGAAATAATAGCAGACAAAATCATCATCCTCATAATATGTATGCAGTTCACCGGGAAATGCATTGTCAAACTGACGGCACCAGTCATACATTTTCGATTCGAGAATGGTTCTTAAACCGATAACCTTGTATGAATCGTAATTGAAAATAAAGCCGTATTCGTTTTGGGCATATTCGTCTTTTATTTCATCCGCCACGATATAGGGTTCCCTGCTCAGAATCGGAACAAAAGTATCGAGATAGTCCATATACTTTTCCGAAGCAAGCCATTTGGGTCCCGAAGCAAAATGATACTGGTGATACTGAATGGGTTTCTTTTCAACGAATATAAATACATATTCTGTAGGAATCGAAAACGATTCTCCGCTTTTGGCCGCATCAAGGAAGCTTACCATCTCTTCATGGTAGCCGTACTGGATTATCTGATAGAGTTCTTCCGTCGGAGAAATGATTGTAAAATCGTTCTTGCCCATATCTTCCGTAATCGAAATCGCGCATTTAACGGCGGAGTTGTATCTTTCAAGCCAGCTGAAAAGATATCCGTGATAATTGCCCGTCACCGCAGTTAAAAGAGTCTGTGCAAAGAGAACTCCCGCACAGGTTAAGGTAAGTGCGGTCTTCGGTATTTCGAATAAAGGGAACGACATAATAAGGTCCAGCGGAACAAACAAAACAGCGAGTCCCAAAAGCTGTGTAATCGCGCAAAGTCGGCCGGTTTCAAATATCTCGGGGAAGCCGAGAGAATGGAAATT
Organism: uncultured Lachnospiraceae bacterium; assembly: GCA_902765365.1. Classification (GTDB taxonomy): domain Bacteria; phylum Bacillota; class Clostridia; order Lachnospirales; family Lachnospiraceae; genus UBA3766. Next base: position 19,371 of record CACWZK010000023.1, on the reverse strand, counting down.
GTTTAATATGATAAACATTACTCCGATGAGAACTAATGCAAGATATCCGTCGTATCTTCCGACATCCGTATCATCATCGTTTTTCTTTTTTATATGTGAATAAACCTTATACGCAATCCATATAATTAATGCGAGTATTTCGCAAACAAGAATAACGGCGGCGCGGCCTTTAGAGAACATAAATACATATGTCTGATTGTAAATATTTGCCACTTTGCTGACTTTTCTCGCGCGTTCCATGCTTCTTTGGGCACTGTCGTTTCCCTGCTTAAATTGCGATAAAATTCCTGCAGCCGTTGCGGGATTGGACAATTTCCTGTCAAATGTTAAAATCTCGCAGATTTTCTCTTCGGTTATTATTTCTCTTTCATAAGACATCTTGGAGTTTTTCATGTAATCGAGAGCCCATTTAAGCGAACCCTGGAATTTTTTGCCGCCCCAGAACGAAATCACCATAGGAAGCACGGATATAAAAATACCAAGCCCGACGGCCAGCGCTATCTTGGCGAATTTCTTGTCTTTTATGAATTTTACAACGTAGGAAAAGGCTATCATAAGGCATAGGAAAAATGCCATTATCGTAACATAAAAATGGATTGAAATGCTTCCCGCTACCGCGAGGCTGAAGACTATCAGATTTTCGTTAAAGAACTTCTTAAAAGATTCGGCCTTGGTGTTCTTTAAATATCTTACAAGAAAGGCTCCGCATAAGAAAAACATAGGGAAGCCGAATTCCTGCGGAACAGACCATGAAAGTCTGGACATTCCGACAACAGGATATGCACCCTTGACATCGAGTATAAGGAAAAGTGCGATGACAAGGAGCGGGGAATATCTCCACTTGAAAAGCTCTTTTAAAAGAATATATGCGGAAACAATAATAACCGCTATGTTAATTCCTGCGAGGAACAAAAGAACGGAATAAATCCTGATACCGAACAATGCATACAAAAGATAAACAAAGCTGTGAAACGCTTCGGGATAAATGCCTGCAGCATAAATCTCTCCGTTGACGAGTCCGTATATCCATGAATGATGTACATACATATCCAGAGCTCCGTAGGAATAACTCTGGAACGCATTCCATGAAAAATAAAGCATTGCATACATAACGGAAACTATTAAAAGAACATATTCAAAAACATGACCCTTGAAATTCTTGGCTATGTTTTTGCCTGTATATTTCGCTCTTTTACCGAAGGTTGCAATAGTTTTCTTTAAAAATGTTTTTCTTCCCATCGTGCCTGAGGAAACATGTTTTATCGCATTTATTTTCTTCTTGCTTAAGGAAATGTCCCTGAATAAAAAGAAAGCAAAAACACCATAGAACAATACTCTGACAACCCATACATTCAGGCAGTGAGTCAGACCCATGAATACTACCGCTGTAGAGATGATATTGATCATCGCAACAACGCAGAAACCGAATTTGAATGTTCTGCTTTTATTCTTTAAAAAGCCTCTGAATACAACGAGCGGCCATACGAACATTACAAGACCGAACGCTGTCAGTACTTTGAAATATTCAATTATCCAGTAAAACAATTCATTCATCTATCTTACCTAATAATACTCTTCCTTTTTCATCAAAATCACTTGCAAAATATACCGTCTCGTTATTTTCGCTCCTTTTGGCATAAAGCGTTACAAGGCCTTTATCCTTTAAAAACGAAGCGCTGACGGTTTTTCTATCCCCATTAAACAAATCGTTTAATCCGGCCTTAATTGCATGTGTCTCCGCTTCCGCACCGTCGCTTATTTCAAGATAAACATCACAGTCAAAATAAACCGGTGCAAAACCGTTATTCTTAATCGTAACTGATATCGTAAGTATTCCGTTTCTGTCTTTTTTAACCTTTACGTTTTCTATTACAAATCTGTAACCTAAATGCGCATCCACATAATCATAAACGGAATCGCCGTTAAATATACCGCTTCCCGTATATCTGGCCGATTTCCACAGATTGATAAGGTCTTTGTCATGCTCGGAATTTAAGTAGCTGACACCAGTATCTTTCAGGGTTGAAATCATAAAAGATACGTCCGGATTATTCTTCTCTTTATCGAGCACTACCTCTCCGCCGACGGGAGAATTTTTTGATATTGCATTTAAAAACTCTCTCTCTTCTTTTACGTTCCACTCGCTTCTGAAACCCACTTCTTCTTTGGATTTAAAGCCATAGGTTCCCAAGTCTGTATCCGAACCGAACATTCCGTCATTAAATATTCCCGTACGTATGTTTTCCATACTGCCTGTCTTGGCGAAGTTAAGATTTAACATTCTCCACTGGAGTGGTTTTCTGACGGAAAGGAAAATTCTTTTATCCGACTTTTTGTATATTTCATAGAGTTCGGTCAGTTTCTGGTCGTATATATATCTTGAGGAATGCATCTCTCCCCAGTTGCCCACAAGCAGACCCTGGATTATGAAAATGCCTTCGTTTGCTTCGTTTACGAGTGATATCAGTTCGTCCGCATGTTTTAAAACCGTTTTAAAAGAAGACGGTTCCTTTTCCATGGCTCTGCCCACATGATCGTAGGCAAATCTTAATATCACATCTTTGTTTTTCGATACGAAATATCTTAAGATACTCTTAAAATTTTCACGACATTTTTCATCAATGTCTTCGTCTTTTACAGAAGAGATATCCACAAAAGCCATGACAAGCTTTTGCGAATCGTCGTTCTGGGATTCAATAAACGAATAATCCGGCGTTTCGGCTATATCAAAATAAAATATTTTGTACCAGCCCCTTAACGGATTGACAATTTTATTCTTTTTTTCGGAATAATCGAAAGGATAAAATTTAAAGCTTTTATCTCTATGAAGCAAGCGAATCATTAATGTTTACTTTCTTATCGGTCTTAAGGATCTTGATTCTGATCCACACAGCAAATATCGAGTAGCACATTCTAATAACGTAAACAAGAGGTTTTATGCCCGAATGCATGCTTTTACCTTCGGTTCTTTTATGCATTCTGGCGGGAATTTCAACGACATTGTAGCCTAACATTATCATCTGAAGAATCATGTTTGCATCGGGATAGTCCGGGTCAAAATGATCGAATCCCGCGTAATAGCAGAACGTCCTTCTGGAAAGCCCCTGCAGTCCCGTGGTCGGATCGCTTATCTTCTTGCCCGTCAGGATTCTTATAAGAGCCCTGAAAAGAATGTATCCAAGTTTTTTTATCAAAGACGATTTGTATTCTGGAGAATCCTTTAAAAATCTGGAGCCTAAAACAATATCCGGAACATTATTGTTTTCATCCGCCGTCGTCAGTGCTTTGTAAATGTTCAATACATTTTCCGGATCGTGCTGGCCGTCTCCGTCCATCTGAATCACAAAACTGTAATCATATCTCTTCGCGTATCTGTATCCGGCCTGAAGTCCGCTGCCGTATCCTAAATTGTAGATATTTCTGATTGTTTTATGTCCTCTGCTTCTTACCACACGGCCCGTATCATCGGTTGAGGCATCGTTAACGACAAGGATATCGCAGATATCCGAGATGTCTTTTCTTTCCAGTTTTTCGAGCAAAGGTCCTATATTTTTTCCCTCATTGTAGGCAGGGATAATTATGAGAACCTTTTTTCTTTTAGCTGCCATAATCAATACCTCTAATGTATGACCGTTAAATAAGTGAAAGCAGTTCTTTTATGCTTTCATCACTTTCCGCAAATCTGTTTGCGGCATTTAACCCAAGCTTTTCACACAAACTTTCATCATGTAAAAGACTCGTGATCTTTTCGCTTATGTCCGAAGGATTAAGTCCCGAGACAAGCGCATCCTCATTGTCTTTTACAAGTTCGATATTGCTGTTGCAATCCGATACTATAATGGGTTTGCCGAGTATCTGCGCTTCTCTAATCGCCATGCTCTTTCCTTCGAATTTAGTGGCATGAACGTATATGTCGCACTGCTTTAAATACGTAAAAGGATTGTCTTTTACACCGAGCAGTATGAATTTATCTTTTAAACCGTATTTGTCAATCAGTTTTTTAATTCTTTTTCTTAAATCACCGTCTCCGAGAACATACCATCTTACATTCTCGCCGTTCTTTGCGAGAATTTTCATACTCTCGACGGAAATATCCGTCGCTTTCTGAGCGGTCAGTCTGGCAATCGTAAGAATTCTTTTACCGTCGAATTCATCGTCGAATCCGCCCTCTTCTTCAGACTTGTCAAGTACGTATTCCCTGTCGATTATGTTTTCGAAAACAGATGTTTTTTCACCGCATTCGGGATATACGTTTAGGAAACTTATCTTAACGTCTTCGGATACGGTAAATATTCTGTCAAAACTTTTATATACTTCTTTGTCGAGTTTCCTCGTGTATCCGGCTTCGATATAATTTACATGTATAAAAGCCGCTTTTTTATCAGCATTCACGTAATCTCTTACATAATATGCGCTTGCCCCCTCGAGGAAAGATACCGCCAGATCGTATTTTTCGTCAAAAACAGGCGACGCATCCGACAGGGTTTTCCAGAGAAGTTTGTCGATTAGTACCCTGCCTTTAAAAATCATGCCGACCGCATTTGATAAAATATATAAAAGATTTTTAAGCAGAGACGCATTTTTAAAAAACATTCCGAATATGTGTTTTTTCATTTTCTTCTTTCCTTCACGCGAAAGAACCGAAGAAGAATCAAAACCATCGTTTAAGATGCGGACATTTTCGGGAACTTTATCAATCAGTTCTCCCTGTCCGAGTATCACATACAATGAAATGTCGTATTCATCTTTATCCAGTTTTTTAATCAGTTGAATTAACGCATTTTCGGCACCACCGCGGCCGAGTGTGTTAATTACGAACAGTATCTTTTTCATTATGAGAGGATTCTTTATTTCCCTGTCCGGATTCTGTTTCCTCGAGGGCTTCCATTTTCTTTCTTAACTCTTCCACCTCGGTATTAAGGAGTGATACCTGAATTGCCAGTTCATTGTTCTTTTTCATGGTATCCGTAATTCTTATGCTGAAAAAATATATTGCATATGCCGCACATACGAAAATAACTATCACAAGAGTAAGACCCTGCGGAGATATATACTCTCTCCAGTGATCCGGTCTTATAACTATTCCGAGAACAATAAAAATAACCGCTCCCATTCCCCAGGGAATAACCACCGACTCGGACATCTTTCTTCTTACCAAAGAAACAAAAGACGTGATTAACATCGATGCGCCGAATACTATCAACAAAATCTGAATAATAAGACCGTCTCTCATTTAATATTTTCTCCGTCTGTTCGAATATCTCTGACTCTCGAATACAAGGTTTGAAGGCTTTCTGCCCTCACCCTTTCTCATAAGATTACCCTTGCAGAATACATGAACGTCGAGGTTCTTTTCCATATATCTCAATCTTATGTATGCGGCGACAAAACCGATTGTTGCTCCGAATACGAGACCGATTCCGTACCATATGGGTGTAAGGAATGTCGAAAACCAGGCACCGATTAATGTGGATACGCAGAAACAGAGTGCCACCAGCAAAGCCCCGTCGTAATCGTTAAAATAGTAAAGGAAAATAATTTCCGCATACATTGCAAAGAGTATAAAATAGCCTGCTGCCAGACAGGGATATATCTGCATTACCATACCGCCGAATCCGAGTCTGGGAAGGAATATTACTACCGAAATGATAAACTGAATTCTGACAAGGTTTAAAAGTTCCTCGGCCAGCTGATAAAACATTCTTCTCTTGGATTCTTCGATATCCATTTTTCTGCCGCCGATAACCGCCTCCGAGTATCTTTTATATCTCTCGTGGAAATGCATCTCCACTCTCGAAATAAAGATAACCGTTGCGGAAATATTGGTAAACATCGCAAGACATGTGGCCATGTCGTAGCTTTGCATGTTGACAAAACATTTAACAACCACTATACGCATGTCTGTGGTCCAGAAAACAAAATTGTGAATATAAAGACCGAGCGTATAAAGGAAATTGGTTAACACAAGCTGCCAGTATTTTTTAAAATACAGAAGCACTTCTTTGTATTTGCCCGAGTTTTCTCTGAAGTAACTTCTTACCTTGGCAAACTCGAGTATCGCTATCAGAAGAAATCCCGCATCCAGGGAAACAAGCATTCCGATGGTACATTCAACTTTAAATACCTTTACCAGAAGAAGTGATAAAAGAACCGTAAATCCCATACCCCAGAGGAAGTAAAAGGATATCTTTTTATAGTCCTTGCATATCGAAAGATAAAGCATTGTATAAAATACAAACACAAGTGCCATATAGCCTATATATCCGGCCAGTACAAACGAAAGAGGCACTTTGCCGACAAAGTATTCCCTTATGGCAAATGGAATACCCAGGAGGGACGAAAGAACGGTATTCATCAGAAGTCCCACATGGAAACAGGGCATAATGTCTTCATATGTCTCCCAGTAGATAACGTCGGACATATATTTTGAAAGCACGGCATTAAAGGGGGAAGCCGAAAGCAGCGCAAAAATAAATATATAAAGCACGGTTGAAGCATAAAGTTCCCTTGAGGCATATCCTATCTGAGAAAAGCCCAAAAGATACTGCATCAGCATTACGGCACCGATAACAAGAAACATCGGAGCTATAGTGATAACCGTACTGTATCCGAATCCGACCACATTGGTGGTGATGGTATTCTTATTATATATTTTATTCAGCCTTACACCTATTCCGGCCACTTTTATATCCGCCTTTCTTTAGTATACACTCTGATTATCATAAAAAGGATCTAAGGAATTTCTTCTCATCCTCTTGTAAATGCTTTCATATTGTTCATGCATCATTTCAATTCTGTAATGTTGTGATACACGTCTGTAACCGTTTTCACCCATCTCTTTTCTCTTCTCGGGAGAAACTGCCAGATTAATCATTGCATGTGCTATTTCTTCAACATTCATGATATGGCATAAGATACCGGCTTCACCGTTTGTATCATCTTCTTCTCCGTATATGAGTTCTCTGCAGTTACCGACATCCGTAGCTATAACGGGTTTCTTGGCCGCAAAGCTCTCAAGTATTGTTAAGGGCTGTCCTTCACTGATACTGGTAAGAATCGTAAAATCCATTTTGCCCAGATAATCGGTTACATCTACTTTGCCGGTAAAGATTACATCTGGTATCTCCATTACATCCACCAGTTCAAAACACTCTCTCGCGTACTGGGGATCTTCGTCGGTAGGACCCATTATCCAGAGTCTTAGGTTGGGCACCTCTTTTTTGGCAAACGCAAATGCCCTTATCATGGTTTTTATTTCTTTTATGGGCGATACACGCACAACAGCGCCTATGTCTATTGTATTCTCTTCGGGAAGTTTGCCCGAAAGGCGCGCGAATCTGTCGATATCTATTCCGTTCGGAGTAATCTCGGTCTTGCCCGCCTTGCAGCCGAGTTCGATCTGAAGTTCTCTGGCGTGGGAATAAAGCGATGTAACAACATCCGCTCTGTCATAAGCCATCTGGGACATTTTTCTGAACTGCTCTATCCAGATATTTTTATAAATACCTGCTACCCAGCCTGCTTTTAAAAGTTCCTCTTCCCTCTCTCTCGTATATATACCGTGTTCCGAGATAAGAAGTGCCGAGCCGTATAAGTACTTGGCCATACTTCCCAAAAGTCCCGCATAACCGGTTGCCACGCAGTGGTACACATCGGCTTTGGGTACTTTGGTTTTTAAGATAAGAAACAGGGGCAGATAAATCGAGCGCATGGTCCATAAGAAATCAGAAAATACTATCTGTGAAAAATTCTTTTCATAATATTCCTGAACTATGTGAAGGAAATCCGCACCCATTAAAATATCGTCTATCGAAAAAGGTGTTTTCTGGAAAAGGTCAAAAAGACCATACCATTCGGGTTCGTAATTAAAGATTACGCTTCTTAATGCTCTGTACTGTTTGGGAGTAAGATGCGTTCTTCTGCCTTCCTTGGGTTTTGTTCCCCAGTCATTGTCATTAAGGTATGCTTCATAAACCTCCGAGACATTGTCCGGAAGTTTGTACTGGAATTTCCCGCTCGTCGATCTGTCCGATATAATGGACAGCACTACGAATTCGTGCTCGGGAAATGACTTTATCATACTGTTAATCCAGCCCGATACGCCGCCTACCACATACGGATAGCAGCCCTCGGCAACTATACAGATTCGCATTTATACTCCTTATACAGGTTTACATAACTGTAGTATTTCTATTCTTACAAAAGACCGTCGTACTTATATATCTTGTCCGAATCATCCAGATAAATCTTTGATTCGCGACCGTATACATGAATAAGATAAGCATCCTCTTCAATGCACTCCACATGCGCATTGCTGGCTTCCAAAACCTTTTCGCCGTGTGTTCTTAAGATAAAATAGGATTCATCGGTCTTTTCGCACTTAACGGTTATTACGTTTCCTTCACGCACGTAATCGTATTTAAGATTTAAGAATTCTCTGACTCTGGTGTCCGACTCGGATACAGCGGTATATTCGAATTCTCTGTTTTTAGCCCAGTATGTTTTGATATTCGCAGCAACATCTTTTGAAAAATACTGCCACTCATCATCGTATTCTTCGGGGTATAAAACCTTGTGCATGTCTATTAATGTCGTTGAATATCCGATTGCCGTGAGCATACATCTGTTTTTAAGCTCTTTTTTGTATGAATACTCATCCGCAATATTGGTTATTCCCTGGAACGTTACAGTGTCATCAAGATATGACAAAAGTTTACTGTTTCTGTCTCTCGTGCTTACAACGGTATGAATTCTGTGTAACGAAGAATCCCTGCCTAAAAACGCCTTCTTAATCTCATCATTCAAACTGTAAGCATAGGAAGCGCTGTAATGATAATCGTTCTCTTTTTCAAGGTATTCCCTGTCATATTTCATTTTGTCTTTAAATTTCGAATAATCGTCAACATCCAGACTTCTGCCCATCTCGCCGTCTATCTCTTTTAGCTGCTGAAGATAGAAAAGCATCAGTTCGTCCGAAGGCTCGCTTAAGTTTTCATTTTCATATCCGGTATTTAAAAAGCATGTGAGCTTGATATTATATCTGGTTGCGATTGAAACATATTCCGGCCAGAAAATATCTCTTGAAAGATTCTTTGAATCCATGCTGTAAATCTGCTTAATCTTCTCTTCGTTTTCCGCAGCTATCACGGGATAATCGGAAATAACCGTATTCTGGGCGTTGACTACAGGATAAAGCACATAATCGTTGGCAGAATAATCAATGGCACTTAAAAATCCCATGCCCGTATCGGAATTGATAAGATCGTTTGCCACGGCATAAATATATGTGCCGTTGAAGTTGTTTCTCCAGATAATTCTCGGATAGTCATTGGCCATAACCGAAGCATCATCCATCATTGCAACCGCATATGTCTGAGTACCGTTACCGGTTAAATACCAGTTGACGGATTCGGCAAAATCATTGTACTTCTTTTCCTCTTCATTCTGAGGCATGTATGCGGCCTCTCCTCCTAAAAGAAAGCCGTCGAATACCTGAAAACCGTCGGCATTTACATATTCCTGTCTGATCTCTGTGATACCGAGCATTTCTCTTATTTCATTCATGTTTTTAAATTTCTTTACATCAGGAAGATTTAAAAACACCATCGTCGTGTTGCAGCCGGTAAGATTATAAAGACAATCGGAATAATCTCCTACATTGAGTGTCTTTGAATCAATCAGAATAAGATGTGCGGCTTTTGCGGTATCCCTGTTTAACTCATTCGGATCGGAATAAGCTTTTAAATATCTTTTGGAATAATTGCACCATTCTTCAACCGTTTTATAAGTTGCACCGCTATCTTTGCCGAGGAAAACAATCAGTTCATTGTGCGTATTCGCAACAAACTGTTCGCTTTTGACGAGCACCGATTCTTTGGCATATTCATTTGTATCGTACTGATTGTTTCTGACTTTGACGACCTGCGTAAACTGAAACATGAAAAATATCGTCAGCATCATCAGAATAATCGTAATAAGTGTTCTGCGCGATACCATTTTTTATTCCTTTCGGAATACTCTGATAAGTTCGAGAGTTTCCTTGTCTATAACTACCGACGATTGTTTTAATTCCTCGATAGTGTCAAAAAATTCATCTCTTCTTCCCATGTTAAAGAGAAGTTTTAATTTACATGTATAAGCCGATAATGTCTGCGGATGAAGCATCTTGATACGGTCGCACCACTTTTCGCAGTTTTCGAAATCACCGATTTCGAGCAGACGCATGGCTACATTTTCCATCTGCTCTTCGTTAATCCTGTCTTTTGCTCCCTCATAAAAGATATCAGTGACTTCGTCGAGTTTTAAAACATATTCCTTCTGTTCCATATCGATGAAAACTTTCTGTTTTAAAATTTCGTTCATGTATTCAATCAGAGCTTCCGCATAGATAAGCCTGTTTTCATTGTTTTCCCTGATTCTTTTATACTGCTTTTCCACGTTTATTCTGAAATCGTTTAAAGCATCCTGCAGTACACTCGCCGCATAATGTGCGGTCTCGGAATCATTGCTTGTAAGCGCAAAGTTGATGGAGGATAAAAACTTTTTCGTATCTCCGCTTACAACACTCATCATAAGTGTTCTAAGTTCTTTTTTATCAGTTATTTCAACCGCTTCTTCAAGGGAAATCAGGTTTCTCTCCTTTTCCTCTTCCGCACGCACATTGAATTTAACCTTGTCCTTGGAAAAGACAACGTCTTCGAGATCCACGGGTTCCGAGAAAAAGAGTTTGTACACAAGAAAAGAAAATATAAAAAACAACGGACCGGCTATGGGAACTAAAATCATTACGATCAGTCTTAACTCGAGGCTGTGTTTTTTCTTCTTTTCATCCTTTGAATCCCTGTTATCTTTATTACCGAAAACAAATTTGGATAAAAGATAATAAACAAGAGAAACAACGGCGTTTATTAAAATTATGAGTAAAAAGATAATTAAATCTCTTCCTGAAGACATTCGACGCCGTCCTCCACAAATTCACATTCAATTCCGTTATTTATGATTCGGTCAATCGCATAGTGCGAATCGCTTTTCTGGGTATTTGACAAAAGAACATACAGACAGTCGTCGTCAAGAATACCCATGATATCGGACTCTCTTAAAAGTCTCTCGAGTTTCATTCCGACCTGAATATATTCATACTGCGGAACAAGAATTCTTAAAAGAACGCATTCCGCAAGTCCTTCTCTTTCGGCGTTTAAGTAAGCTCTCATCAGATCCACAAAGGCTTCTTTGGAAAGAATCTTTGTGCCTTCTATATATCTCTTCTCTGCCAGAGCCTCAAGATATCTGCTCGAACGGATAATTGCATTTTTAATAAGCGCACTGATTACAACAAGCTGGTTGGCCTGACCCAAAGTCATATTCTCCCAGGGCATGGTCCATACCATAACAATAATCTGTATCTTGTCGTTATCGTCAAAAATGGCATTTGCCATCATCGGATATTTTTCATCGAGTTTACGATTTATGTAAACCTCTTTATTCTTAATTACATCATACATTTCTCCGAGCTCGCCGTATCTTAACGAATTGCCGAAGGTTCTGGCCTTGTCGCTGGTCGCGGAGAAAAGTCTCGCAAACTGTGAATTGGAGACTACGTATATCGATACATCCTTGCTCTTAACAAGATTTGAAACCATTTCAGCAGCATAGAAAAGTACTTCCTCCGGACTGTACTGGTCGAGCGTTGATGTGATCTTGTAAATCTTTCCTACCGAATCGTTCTGATTGACAATCTGTGTTTCGAGAGCATCTTTTACACGAACGTTTGTGGTATTGATATCCTGAATATCATGCAGCTGGAGAGATAAGAAATCTTTCTCGTCGACATGCTCTTTTTTGAGCTTTTTAATCTGATCGCGAAGATAACCGACAGCCATACCGACGATGAAAAGCTGTGCTATCCATACGTATGTATTGGTATCAAGCAAAACTTCGAATCCGCTTCGGTCGTACATCTGTCTGAAAATATATCCCGCCACAGCCAGGACAGCCGAAAAAATAGCCTGCTGCTGACCGTATACGATTGCAAACAAAAGCACGTATAAAAGATAAAAGTCCAGGTTTGCGAAATACGGCGAACCTGTAGCTCTGTTGTTAAGCATAAAGAAGGGGATAAATGCAACCAGATTTTCCATAAAAGGAATGATTGCGTGAATAAACCAGCCTGCCTTGTCCAGTAAAACTTTATAGAAAGGCGGCTTTTTGTCTAAATCGTTTAAGAATATATATCTGTTTTTCTGCATGAACGTGGTAATCTTTAAAATTACTTTGTCAAGATTGCAGATGGTATTGTTTCCGAATTCACTCTCGAAAAGTCTGCATGAAAGTACGCATCTTTTAGGAGCGGAAGTCTTGTTAAGTATCGCAATAGGTGAATCCATATGTCCGGCCACTATATCAGCCAGCGTTCTTTCATCTATTTCTTTGGCCGAGGAGACGTTGTAAATGCTGTATTTGTGACTCCTTGCCCTGACTACGTTGTAAATAAACTGAACAGCGTCCGATTCATAGAGAAGGGAAAATCTGTTGTCGGGATTAATGGAAATGGTACTCTGCTCCAATGCCTCAAGACACATTTTCGCAACTATGTCTCTTGCTTCGCTTCTCTTTTTGGGGAATGTAAAAAGATGGTCCATACGAAGAGTAACGACATCCATGTTTTTATAGGTCTTGTAACTCTCGCACATCTCTTCCGCCTGTGCAAGAACCATACCCCTGACATTGTCGCTCTTTTTCTCGTCGTATTCGGTAAGATCGTTGTCGGAACCGAGACCGAATACCTCTTCGCTGGAAAGATAAATAAATCTGCCGGAATCGTTAACCGACTGACTCATCAGAATATTCATTAAACCTGACGAATACGCAACGGCTTCGGCTTCCTCGTTCTCCCATTTGTAATTGGTATCGAAAGCACCCAGATAAATGGTTACGTCGGCTTTAATGCTCTCAAATATTTCCTTTAAACATGAAGCATCGTACGGAAAATTGTACTTTTCGAATACTCTCTGATAAGGTGCGTTTGAATAACGGTCACCCGTGATAAGATATACCCTGTGGCCTTCTTTTTTAAACTTGACAATCAAGTTATTGATCAGGCTGCCACAACCGCCTATGAGCAGAATGTTCATTGTAATTCAAAATATCCTTTTTTTATCCCTAAAAATGTCCCCGTAATGTCTGAAAATGCCCGTTTTATCCACAATAAAGCCTATTATACTTGCTTTTCAAAACCAATTCAATAAAAGTGGACAAAATTTCATTATTTTTATACAAATAAAAAAAAATTGTTTATTATATTGTTCCGAAATACAAAATATGGTATTTTATAATCATGAAAACAACTAAAAGTAGGAAGAGGAATTCTGTGTTTTCCCGAATCGGTCGAATTGTCGGTCGGTTCTTTATTTGGTTTGGCGTAACCTTCCTGATTATTTTAGTTGGTCTGTATGTTTTCTTTTACTTTGTAAACAAGGGTCCTTCGACGAGAGTAAGGGATCTTTTCGTGGCTTCCGCCAAAGAATCGAGCGTGGGCGGAGTCTTAGCCGACATATATTTATCCGAAGAAGAAATCGACGAAATACTTTCCAAAAACAATACATCCGAATTTACCGAAATAACTGATATTGCTTTAGTAAAAACTCAGGCTTCCGCATCACCCGAGTCTAAAATCGAAAGCGATGTAATAGAGCCGGTGAGCGATCCTTCAGTCGATCCCGACGGTGACGGCATAGATATCTTCGATGTTCACGGCGACACATATAAGGGTAAAATGATGGTTGTTTACGACCCTTCGCGTGTAAAAGTCGCTACACTCGATTATTACGATTATGATGCGCCCGGTCTTACACTTCCGAAGCTCGTTGAAAAATACGACTGTGTGGCAGGTGTAAACGGCGGTAAATATGATGACGAAATTGGCTTAGGTTCCGGCGGTATGCCTGAAGGCGTTGTATTCTCGGAAGGCGTGCTTCGTTTCGGAGATCCCGACACATCCTATGATGTGTACGGCTTTACAAAGGATAACGTGCTTGTGGTCGGAAGAATGACCGCAGGATATGCACAGTCAATAGGTATAAGAGATGCGGTATCATTCGGTCCCGCACTCATCGTAAACGGTAAGTCCGCCAAATATTCGGGTTCGGGCAGCGGTTTGAATCCGAGAACCGCCATCGGACAGAGAGAAAACGGTGATGTACTGCTCCTTGTAATCGAAGGAAGACAGCCCTCTTCCCTCGGAGCAACCATGGGTGATCTCATAACCGTAATGGAAGAATTCGGCGCGGTTAACGCAGCCAATCTTGACGGCGGAATGTCGTCTTCGATGGTTTATAACAACGAAGAAATAGTATCAAGCTGTACACTCGGTAACAGAGCCATGCCTACGGCTTTTGTCGTGGAAAAGAGGTAGATATGAACCGGGATATGTTTAACGAAAAAAAGAAATTAAGCAATATTGATACACCTGACACATCCTGGGCAGAGGACGTTTCTTTTAAGTCGCTCGAAAAAAAGATAAAAGAAAGCAAAAAGGCATCGGAAAAGGCTTTTCTTTCACTTGACGGAAAAGAAGAAAAAGAGTTAATAAAACGCAGGGAAAGAAAACAGGCCGAAAAAAGAGAATCCGCAAAGGAAGCAAAAAAGGAAGCCGAATTAAACGTAAAGGCAAAAAAATCCAAAAAGCGTTTTGTTATATTTATTGCCGTCTGGGCTCTCGTTTTACTTACCGTAATCGGCGTTCTTTTATACAGATTCTATTTCTTCCTCGGTGATTACGAAAAAGTATATCAGGCTTCACTCCCCTACCATGTAATGGATGACTTTTTCGAAATGTTCGACCCTCTTGATTTCGATTCCNNAAGGAAAAGAAATCGCATATATCGAAGCAGCCGAATCCACCGATAAAAACCCGGTTTATCATATTACCGCGGATAATTATATAGTAGGCCAGGTAAATCTTATACAGACCGATGAAAAACGTAAATACGACCTTCCGGTTTACCGCGTGGAAAGTTTCGATATGTATTCCGATGCCGAGTTTTCGGTTAATATTCAGGCTTATACTGACTGTGAAGTCTATGTAAACGATATAAAAGTATCTCCCGATTATGTTACAAGACTTGATTTAAACAAGGAAAAACATTTTGAAGGATTCTGCGAACTTCCGCTTAAAAAATATTATCAGATATCCGGATTTTTCGAGAAACCTTCGATTAAAGTGAAAAACGGCTACGGACAGGAAATCACGCCGACATTAAACAACAACACGGGTGTGTATGAGACTCCTATATCGGCTCCAAAGGATGTCGAAGAAGAAATGAAATCCTTTGCCACAGAAGCCGTACATACATACGCACAGGTCGTATGCCGTGAGATAAACGATTCCGCACTTGATAAGATCTTCACCAAAAACAATATGATTGTAAGCGAAATCAAATCCAACAGCGGCAATCTTAAATACTTCCCCAATCACACGACGGAAAGTGCCGAGGATAAGATAATTGAATTCATCCCTTACTCAAGCGAAGCATTTTACTGTGAGATAGTACACACACAGCATATGTTAATCTACGGCGTTCGTCCGAGAGATGTGGTTACGGACGCACGTTTCTATTATTTCAAGGAAAACGGCGAATGGAAGGTCTGCGCGATGGTATTCTAGGAGCCGGGCACCACGCCAAGAGCCAGACACGCTTCGCGAGCCAGGCACTTGGCACATAAAAAAGAACAACACAGTAAACATGTCGTTCTTTTTTATACACTTCTATATATTCGTTAATTTAGAAAAGTCTGATTATTCCTCTTCCTTGTCATCCTTAATTTCGATTGCATCTTCGTCATCAAAGAAATCATCATCGAAATCATCATCGAAATCATCATCAAAATCTTCAAGATAATCAGGTGTGAGGTAACGGTATACAAGATAAGCAATACCTGCTACTGCAGCAATGGCACCTACGATTGCAAGAATTGTAATGATAATATTACGTCTCTTGGCAGCTTCAGCTTCTTCCTGCTCTCTTTTCTTTCTGTTTATAATACCATCTAACTTTGTCATTTCAAGGAAATCATCGAAATCCTTAATCTTTTTGAATACTTTTAATAAATTAGCCATTTTCTTGACCCCCTTTTGCAAATTCAGAAGTTCTATGAAGTTATTATATCACTTAAAATTTAAAAAAGATACAATTTTTAAAAAAATATTATGTTAATTAAGATAGGGTGCGGCTTCTTCCGCGGTTATCTTTCCTTCTGACACCATATTTTCTATATCATTGATCAAATCTTCACTTTTTTCAAAGCCGTAATCAAGCGCTTTTCCGTACCATATGAGTGCAGTACTATAGTCTCCCAGAGTGTAATATGCATTTCCGCAATTATACATTTCCATGGGATCGAAGCCTAAATCCGATGCTTTTTCGAAATAAACAGCACTTGATGAATAATCTGCATCCCAGTAATAAAGTCTTCCCATGTTGCCAAAAAGTTCAGCATCTTCAAGTCCTTTATCAGCCGCCTGAACATAATAAATCAGAGCCAAGTTACCGTTAATAGTGACCCCAAGACCATAATAATACATATCTCCGAGTTTCTTGTATACATTAGGCGATGCACTGTCGTTATCTGCTGCTTTTTTATAATAGTACAAAGCCCGGGAATAATCCTGTTCCACATCGTAGCCGTTAAGATACATATCTCCCAGTTTTTCACTCGCAGTATCCCAGCCCATATCGGAAGCCTTTTCAAAATATAAAAGTGCTTTTCCGAGATCCTTGTCAACCTGAAGGTTTTCTTCGTAGATAATTCCGAGAGTGTAATAAGTATATGCATCGGCGGTTCCGTCTTCGATCATTTTCTCCAATAATTGTCTCGCTTCTTCACGATCCTGTTTTGTTCCGATTCCGTCCATACTCATATATGCTATAAATGTGGTGGAAGTTTCATCTCCCGCATCCGATGCCTTCTTAAACCATTTGTAAGCATTTTTATAATCGGGGTTTTCTCCAAATTCTCCGTAATAATATGTCCACCCCAAAGTAGTCATCGCAGAAATATCATTCCTTGAAGCTGCTGCCAAGTACCACTCTTTTGCTTTTTCATAATCTTCCCTGTCACGGTAAACATGACCGATGGTAACCATCGCCTCGGTACTTCCATTCTTGGCAGCCTTGTAATACCATTCAAGTGCATCTTTTTCTTTATTTCCGTCCAAAAAGCCATAGTAATACATATTCCCTATTTCATACATCGCATCGCAATTGCCGAATTCGGCGCTCGATAAAAACATCTCGTAAGCCTTATCGTAATCCTCATTGGCTCCGAGTCCTTTCTCATACATATTGCCCAGTGAATTGTATGCACCGATATATCCGCATTCAAGTGCTTTTTCATACCATGTACGTGCAGTATTATAATCCGGCGTTCCGTCGGCTTTGAGAGCGTATTCACCCTTAAAATACATATCACCGATGGCCAGCATAGCCTCGGCATAATTCATGTCGGCAGCTTTTTTAAACCATTCGTAAGCTTTATTATAATCCTGCTTGACATTTCCGTTGCCGTATTCATACAGGTATCCCACATTGCAGAAAGCATCCGGTATATTCATATCCGCTGCTTTTCTGTAATAATCCATGGCCTTTTCGTAATTAATCTCGCATCCGATGCCATACTGATAACAGTATCCTGCCCAGTTGATGGACTCAACATTTCCCATATCTGCAGATTTGGTAAAATAATTGAGAGCCTTTTTATAATAAGTATCAGCGTTTATGGAATCATCCATAAACAGATATATTTCTGCAATTTGTAAATTACAAAAGCCTGTATTTCCGGGCTTTATTTCCATTGCTTTTTTATAACACGAAACAGCCTTGTCAGTATCCCTGTCAATTCCGAATTCACCGCTTAAATACATATATGCGAGATCTAAATATGCATCCGCGGCTACGTCTTTTATTTCACTTTCCTTTGCTTTATCAAGGTATTCGAAAGCTCTGTCAAATTCATAATCATAATTAAGATAACCGCGAATATAGAAATTACCTTCAAAGCAGTATCCTTCCAAAGAGCCGTTTGCGATTGATTCGTCGTATAAGCTTATGGCTTTGACCAAATCCGGATATACTCCGCTCCCGTTCTCATAAAGATTACCGAGTTCAAGACGGGCTAAATCGCTTCCTTCTTCCACACCTTTTTCGTAA
The DNA here is from genome assembly GCA_902765365.1 of uncultured Lachnospiraceae bacterium. Taxonomy (GTDB): domain Bacteria; phylum Bacillota; class Clostridia; order Lachnospirales; family Lachnospiraceae; genus UBA3766. The sequence goes on along the minus strand of CACWZK010000023.1, from coordinate 1,168 downwards.
TAATCCCTTGCGGAATAATAGTCAAATTCTCTTTCTTCAAGCATTCCGAGATAATAATACGCATCGGCTTTGCCTTTTTTCGCAGCCTTTTTTAAATACCCTCTGGCAGCCTCATTATCCGCACCGGACTGATATTCGGAATAATAATATTCAAGGCCTTTTTTAAGATTTCTTTTGCCGCTTCCCCCTATTCCGATAACGGCTGCGACAGATAATCCGACAACAAGAATTAAAGCCAAAAACGCAAGAATAACTCCGCCAATAATAAAGGGTAAAAACTTTTTCTTTCTTTTAGGTTTAACCTTTTCGGGCTTTTTTCTTTCTACGGCATTTCTGCTTAAATTCGAAGTATCTATACCGCTTAGAATAATATCCACATAATCTCTTAAGTTTTCAATCTTTTCCTGCAAAGGCGGAGTGATAGCATCGAGCCAGTGAACACGTGTTAAATAATACTCGAATTCAGAGCTCATCTTATTTTCCGTCAGTCTGAAAGGAACAATGGTTTTGCCCGCGTTAAAAGCAACCGCTACTTCATTCATTACCTGTCTCGAGGAATTGGATTCATCCGTATAGACAAGCACTAAAATTTTGCAGTTTTCAAGTGCATGGGTAATCGCACTCACCCATTCTTCACCGGGCATAATGTCTCTCGGAGCATACCAGCATTTGATATTATGCGATTCGAATTCCGAAACTATAGCATCCGCAATATTCTTGTTTACGCTTGAATAACTTAAAAAAACATCAAAATTGTCGTTGGTCATCCCTGTCTCCCAAAAATATTTTCCAATTCTTTTACCATTCTTTCAGCCCCGTGACCGTCTGCAATTTCCGAAGCCTTTCTGCTCATTTTTCTTGCAAGCGAAATATCGCCTGCCACACGCTTAACCGCATTTAATACATCATAAAAGAAGCCATCGTTATCTCTCACATCGCCCGCATAAATAAATGCGCCGAGTTCCCCGAATTTTTCCCCTCCGGGAACCTGATTGTCCGCCATTGAAAAGCAGATGCAGGGCCTTGCGCAGGCACAGATTTCATACTGCGTGCTTCCGGCAGCGGATATGACCAGATCAGCCTCTTCGATTTTTTCTTTCTACGGCATTTCTGCTTAAATTCGAAGTATCTATACCGCTTAGAATAATATCCACATAATCTCTTAAGT
>CACWZK010000022.1 GCA_902765365.1 uncultured Lachnospiraceae bacterium | reverse complement strand
GAAAATACTTTTGAGATTTTCAATCCGTATTATAATGCATTTATACATAAATACGATTATCTGACAAATATATTATATGAAGCCAAATTGAGGGATTTATTGTTTCACGGTAATTTTAACGAAGCTTTGTCGATTCTTGATATATTAAAAGGTTCCGACAAATCTTTATATAACCTTTCAAACCTGGATTATTTCTATTATATAAAAGAAACAGATACCGAAAAAATCGAGAACGCATATAACGCATCCGTCGAAAGTAATGAAAGCACCAGATTAAAAGCATATTTTAATCAGATGGCAGATTTAAGGAAGAATCAGATTTATAAAAAATTAAAAGCAGAAGAGTAATAAGAGGCAGAAATATGAAATTTAAATGGGATAAAAAATATTTATACTGGGGTGTAACCGCACTTGTAGTTCTTTCAATTGTGGTTTTGTTTAATTTCCTTCTTAACCAGAATGTAGCTATCAGAAATGCCGTTGCAGCTCTGGTTAAGATTTTATTGCCTATAATCTTGGGATTTGTTATTGCATTCCTGGTAAATCCTCTGATGAAATGGTTTGAAGTATCATTTTTCGCGATTTTTGACAAAAAAGCTCCCGACAGACGTTTTTTGCCGAAATGGAAAAAGAATCTTTACAGAGTTTTATCGATGGTATTTTCATATTTGTTTATACTGATTCTGCTTGCGTGCTTTATAATTGCCGTAATTCCGCAGATCAGCGACAGTATTATAAATATTTCGATTTTATTCCCCAAATATAAAGAAAATTTCCTCGACTGGTTTAACAATCTGACGCTCAAATATCCTGAAGTTTACAAATATTTAGGTAATTACATAAAAGAAAACGAAGAAATAATAAATGACTGGACCGATACAAAACTTGTTCCGTGGCTTACGCAGCTTGCATCAAAATCCTCGGTATATTTGCTGTTATTATTCCAGGCATTAAAAGACTTTGTAATAGGTTTCATCGTATCTATTTACGTTTTATCCAAAAAAGAACTCTTTAAAGGCCAGGCAAAAAAGATTGTATATTCGATTTTTAATGCCAAAAACGGTAATGTAATCATAAAAAATGTACGTATGGCCAGCGACAAATTCGCAGGATTTATCATCGGAAAAATCGTGGATTCTTTTATAATCGGAATTCTTTGCTTTATCGGCTGTCAGATAATGCGTATGGAATATCCGGTATTGCTTGCTTTAATTATTGGCGTAACCAATATAATTCCGTTTTTCGGACCGATTATCGGCGCAATTCCGTGTCTTTTCTTATTACTGGTAATAAATCCTTTACATGCGCTTTATTTCCTTATTTTCGTCATTATTCTGCAGCAATTGGACGGAAATTTCATCGGACCCAAGATTCTCGGCTCATCGACGGGAATTTCGAGTTTCTGGGTTATTTTCGCAATTACCGTATTTGGCGGATTCTGGGGAATCCCGGGTATGATTATCGGCGTTCCTTTGATGGCTGTAATTTATACATTAATTCAGTCGGCGCTTGACATAACACTCAGAAACAAAGAATTGTCACGTGATACCGACGATTATATTTATCTGGATCATATTGACCTTGAAAGCAAGGAATTTATCGATAAAGAACTTCCAAGCGTTGAATTGGCTCGTAAAAAAGCCGAAAAACTTGCTTTGAAGGAAGAAAAACGCAAAGAAAAAGAACAAAAACGTTTAGCTAAGGAAAATTCAAAGAAAGAGTCAAAAAAAACCGAGGATTAATTCCTCGGTTTTTTATCGTTTACCGCAGTTAATAATTTAACGCAGCAGTTAAGGCAGCTTTAAAATACCACTTTCCACTAATTTTATGGCCTTAACTCTGCGTTAAATTATTCTTTTGCGAATAGTTGTACGTAATCTTCTATGAGTTTAACCGCGCCGTCAATGCCTGTTTTGGCCGAGTTTATACATAAATCATAACTCGAAGCACGGCCCCATTTATTGTCTGAATAATAATTATAGTAGCTTGCACGCGAACGATCTTTTTTATCTATGAGACCGTTCAAGTTATTTTCGGAAAGACCGGGATTCTCGGCAGCGATTCTTTTAAGTCTGAAATCTTTATCCGCATAGATGAAAATGGATATGAGATTTTCGTTATCTTTTAAGATATAATCCGCACATCTTCCGACTATTACGCATGAACCTTCGCTTGCGATGTTTTTAACCGATTCAAACTGCGCAAGAAAGATTTTCTGTCCGTAAGGCATATCAGTTACGGAACCTCTGTTAAAATTAATCGAATACGGATCTGTTACAAGATTGTAAAGAAAACTGGATGTGGGCTTTTCGTCGTGTTCCATGATTATTTCCTTACAAAGCCCTGATTCTTTGGATACACGGTCGATAAGAGCATTATCATAGAATTTTACACCTAACTTCGAAGCCAACTTCTCTCCTATTTCATGTCCGCCCGAACCGTATTGTCTTCCTATAGAAATGATGAAATTTTTCATATGTAATCCCCTCATAAAATTAAGATATTATTTAAAATATTATCCCTGTTTCTATACTAATTATAATATATTTCTGCTTAAAAATACAGTTTTCTATTTGCGAAGAACATTGAGTATATGCTCGAATTCTTCATTAAGCGGTGCTTCAAATTCAACGTAATTATTTGTGGAAGGATGCATAAAACCGATTGTTTTGGCGTGTAAAACCTGTCCTTCTAGGCCGAATCTGTTATTTGGAGCACCATATGTAATATCACCCATCAAAGGATGATTCAAATATTTCATCGAAACTCTTATCTGATGCGTTCTGCCGGTTTCGAGTTTAAATTCAACCAAATCGTATCCTTCATAAGATTCAAGTACTCTGTAATGCGTTACAGCGTGTTTTCCGTGCATTTTATCGCATATAGCCATTCTTTTACGATCGTTCTTGTCTCTGTCAATAAAAATATCTACAGTGCCTTCATTCTCTTTTAAATGCCCTGTGACTATTCCCAGATAAATACGTGTAATCGAATGAACTTTTAACTGATCCGCGATATTTCTGTGCGCAAAATCGTTTTTACAGATAATTAACGAGCCTGATGTATCCTTATCTATTCTGTGAACGATTCCCGGCCTTAAAATGCCGTTAATACCGGATAAATTATCCTTGCAATGATACAAAACCGCATTTACAAGAGTACCGGATAAATGTCCCGGGGCCGGATGTACAACCATTCCTTTGGGTTTGTTAACGATTAAAAAATCATCGTCCTCGTATATGATATCCAAAGGAATATTTTCGGGAAGTATTTCTAAAGGAAGCGGCTCGGGAACTTTTAATTCAATCTCATCGTCTTCGTTTAATTTGTATGAAGACTTTGTGACCTGTTTGCCGTTTACGCTTATATTTCCCATCTTTATAAGCTTCTGAAGATAAGTTCGGGACGCATCTTTATAGACATTGCTTAAAAATACGTCAATTCTGTCTTCATTATCGTCAGCTATGAATTTGTAAGTGGTAAAATCGCTCATTTATTCCTTTTCCCAGGACTTTTCGTCATAGGTTATCTCTTCGAATGCCGATAAAATAATATCATCTGAGGGAAGGCTTGTTTCGATGCCTTTGCCGAGTTTGCACAAAAGTTTTGTGTTCTGCTTTGAATCGGCAATTGTTTTCTTGTATATTTCAAATAAATCCTTCGCCTTGCATTTACACTGTGAAATCATTACTTTGTAAGGAACCAGAAGATCCCTTATCTCAAGATATTCTTCATTTGAAATCAAATCAGTTTTAAAAGATATAAAAGCAAGCAGAACAAGGCTTAAAGACACGCAGTCCGCTTCGGAGAATTTGCCTGTTTCTTTTAAAACCTCATAAAAGATATTATCGGCAAAATAAATATCACTGTCATTATCTTCATCATAAGCCTTTTTATGAACGTTTAATGCTTCCTTGATAAAATGTTCGAGTGTTTCCTCATCCTGCGCTATAAGCTCGTAATTGTTGTTTTCAAGCCACATAAAAAACTTGGCTTTGTATAACGCTCCGAGACGTAATGCATGAGACATCAGAGTAATGTAATCTTTGGGATCTCCTCCCTTAATACTGTTTACGTTTAAATCCTTAAAAGCTTCTTTTGAAATCATTAATGTAATCCTTCTATATATAAAAATCGAGTATGGATGTTAATCTCCATACTCGCGCGCCAGCCGCATGCTGCGAAGCAGCAAATTTCCTTATGCGGCTGTGCGCATAAAAAAGGCAGGGATATTCCCTGCCCATATTTTTTTAAAATTAATTAAAGCATGCTGTCTGCATCTTCGTCGTCTTCTCTCTTATCTCCTACTATTCCGACTTCTGCAGGGCAGATAAGGAAAATAAACTCGGAAATCTTCTGCATTGAACCGTCAATTGCGTATACACTGCCGGCTGTAAAGTCGATAAGTCTCTGTCCGACTGCCTTGTTAACCTTGGATAAATCAAGGATAACAGCTCTTCCGTTTAATAAAGTATCAGCAATTTCGTATGAATCGTTGTCAAAAGAACTTGCAATGATATTGCAAATTTCAAAACTGCTTGATCCTTGTGAGTTGTTCTTGTTTGAAGATCTCTTAAGCAATGATGAAAATCCTCCCGATTTCTTCTTACCTTCTTCTTTATCGTCGTCAAATACATCCATTACGCTGCTAACCACTTTGAATTCCTCCTAAACATAATTTCTGGCACCAAAGATGGCGGTTCCGACTCTAACAAAATCAGCACCTTCTTCAATTGCTGCCGTGTAATCGCAAGTCATTCCCATTGATAAGAAAAACCTGTTTTTATTATACAATCCTTTATCTTTAAGGTCAACCATTAAACCCCGCAATTGCACAAAATATTGACGGTTTTCTTCGGCGTTTTCAACATATGGCGCACTTGTCATGAGTCCCCAAACTTCAATGCCTTCAATCTTGTTTATTTCCTTAAAATTCTCTTCGAGGTTTTCGCTCGTAAATCCGAATTTGGTATCTTCTTTGGCAACATTTACTTCAAGTAAAACTTTGGCAACCATATTTCTTTTAAGAGCTTCCTTGCCGATTGCCTGTGCAAGATGAATCGAATCAACCGAATGAATCATGTATACTTTATCGATAATATACTTGATTTTATTGGTCTGAAGATGTCCGATCATATGCCAGCGGATGTCTTTTGGAAGTACTTCGGTCTTTTCGACAAGTTCCTGTACATAATTCTCGCCAAAATCCCTTACGCCCGCATCATACAATTCTTTAATCATATCGACAGGCTTGGTTTTGCTGACGGCGATTAATGTAACATCTTCTCTGTTTCTTTTACCCTTAATAACAGAGGCTTCAATATTCTTTTCAACATCTTTTAAATTTTCAAGTAATTCGCTCATTTTGTTGTTTATCACTCATAAATATATTCGTTGTCTTTTACCTTGGATGCATCAAGAGCTATATAATCATAAGGTTTTATCATTGTATACTGCGGATCGATGATAATATACTCTTCGTTCTCGTACAGTTTCTTGATGTTCTTAAAATCGGCATAACCCTGATTAATCTTATATACTCCTAAAAGAGTTGCAGTCCGGTTTATATTATAGGTAGTGACTTCATCTGCGCCGTAAACGGTATTGCCAAGTTTAACCACGCTTCCGTCGACATAGTAGTCTCCGCCGTCCGTTCTGTAAACGTTAAGTTCGGTTGTAACAAATGTTTTGGTACCGTCTTCGAGGTATTTATCCAGTTTTACGCAGACAGTGTTCGTAGTTTCGTTAAAGTCAAATGCAACGGTATCGGGAATAAGCAGGAATTCTTTTTCGACAACGGAACTCTTGGGAATCTTATAACCCGAGTTTTCATTCATATAGATTTCAAAATCAATAAATCTGTTGTTTAAATAATCTGCAACGGAAACATTGAATGTTACAACACATATCTTTTCAATGGATGTATTTTTGCCCGGTGCAATCGCATCGATTATTTTAACTTTACCTTTTAAAGACTCCTGGTTCTTTAAGAATTTGACTCTCATTTCCTTGCCATCAAATTCCTTGGCCTTTTCCTCTTCTATCGGGAACACAAGCTGCCATGTATTGGATGTAACCAGTTTATACGCGAAATCGCCTTCTTTTACGATTTCGTTGTTGGCTATCATATGGCGTGTATATTCTCTGTCTTTGTCGAAATATGAAGAATTGATGTCCTCAAGCTTAACGTCTTCATAATCGTCATAATAATATACAACATAGCCTGTCTTTGCATTCTCTTCGCCGTCCGCACAGTAATACTTGTTTACATTGGTTCCGTTAATGCTCATCGAGGAAATCTTGTTTAAGATGTAAAGATTGGACATTTTCAAACTGATACTGTCCAGATCATCCTTAAAATCATAGACATCGACAAAATCCGCAGGCGAATATTCCTTGGAAAATTTGACGATTTCACTCTTAATCTCTTTTAAATCCGAAGGAGAAAGCGTGCTTGCATCTCCTGTCTGATTTGTCATCATTTCTTTGATTTTACCGGAGCCGTCTATTGAATAAACAAGATCGTTATGTGAAGCTTTTTCGCCTTCTTTTAAATAGAAATTGTAATAACCGGAGCTTTTTGCATAATAGAGTTCTTCTTCACGCAAAATAAGACCGGTATACGAATTCTGTTCGCTTAAGGCGCCTTCTTTGACCTGATATGTAGAAATGTTTTTTGAATTTAAATATTTGTATCCGTTATAAAAGAGATACGCGGCGATTAACACAATAAAAGCATAAAAAATAATCCTGAAAGAAATAATGTTTCTTTTAGGAAAAATAAGGGTACCTTTTTTAGGCTTGGATTCTTCGTTATTCTTCTTTGAACTCTTCGCTTTGGAATTGTTCTTGCCCGAAGATTCCTCTGTCTTGATGCCTCTTCTTATTTTATTGCCTTCATTGTTAAAATCAAATCTGCTCTGCATTGCTTTTTTCGTATATAAAGCCCCGGAAAAACCGAGGCTTTAATATAAACTTAAATTCTGATCTATTTTATAATGCTTCCATAACCTTATCTTTGAGAGATTCGGGAATATCCCCTTCGGTTGTGGAAATAGCTGCATAAATGTCTATTCCGTAGTTTTTGCTCAATTCATCGAGCTGTTTTATGATTGTTTCCAAATCATCTATCGAAGTATGCGACAATGCAAGGAAATTGTCGAAATAAAGTTCCTGAATATCATGATCTCCCGAAATGATTCCGAGAAGAAAACCAATGAACATATCACCTGATGATATATTGTATTCCGAAGCATTGATGAGTCTGATTTTATTGTTCAGTTCATACATATGCTTGGTTGAAGTATCGAGATAAACGATGTTTCCTAAAATCTCCTTTACCTGAGAGTTTACTTTTTCGAGCAAAAATTTTGATTTGCCCTTTCCGTTCTTGCCTGTTATTAAATTGACCATTGTAACACACCTCCGATTGGAAATATTATAGTTTAGTGCATGTATTTATTATAGTTGATTTTGGTTTAAAAAACAAGAAGATATACTTATTTCGCACTCGAAATAAGAGTATCCATATCGGCATATAAAGTATCGTAATCTTCGGACTTTAAAATGCACGCAATATAGGGATTTTCCTCGGAATCCTTAAAATAAAGGATAAGGCATTTACCTGCCGCTTCCGTGGTACCGGTTTTGCCGCCGATAATCGTATATCCTTCGGGAACTTCCCTGGATTCGTTTAAATAAAGGTTGGTGGATTTAAGCTCGATTGTCTTAATCGTACCGTCCGCTTTGGTATAAGAGGTCGTATATCCGCTCTGGTTGACGATTTTTAAGAATTTTTCGTTCTTTGAAAGTTCGTTTAATATAAGATAAAGATCATATACCGTCGATGCATGACCTTCTTCGGTTAAACCGTGAGGATTTACAAAATTGGTATGAGTAGCGCCTAAAGATTCAGCCTCTTCCTTCATTAATCTTAAAAATTCGACATATCCTCCGTCGCAGTTTACAGCCAAAAGGTTTGCAACGTCATTTGCGGAGAATAAAAGAAGTATATTTAAAGCCTGTTCAACTGTTATTTTATCGCCGACTTCAAGACCGAGTTTCTGAGCGCCGGGCTCTGTTACCGCAGATTCTTCTGTAAAGGTAAGAGTTTTAGTCAAATCGTAATGCTTAAGTACGACAAGCGCGGTCAAAAGTTTTGTAATGCTGGCCGGAGTCAGTTCTTCATACATATTCTGACCGTAAAGAACCGTTTTGTTGTTAATGTCAAAAAGACCTGCAGCATAAGACGAATTTAAAACCACGGTTTTGTAGCTTCCGTCGTCTATGCACAAATCTTTTGCAAAAGTATCCGATTCGAGATAAAGCGTATTTGCATTCGAAACCGACAGCGTCGGAGACGTCGAATTTCTTTCGAATGCATAAGGAATGTTGTCCTTTTTGCATGCACACAAAAAAGACAACATAAGAACAGCAATTATAGATAAAGTATATTTATTTATACATTTCACGCCACTCTAAATCTCCTCTGTCAAGTGATTTGATAAGAAGTTCCGCGCTGGCTAAATTAGTGGCCAAAGGAATATTGTGTACATCACAAAGATGTATAACGTTGTTAAGATCGGGCTCGTGTGACTTTGGTGTCAAAGGGTCTCTTAAGAAAATAACAAGGTCAATCTGATTGTGCTCAATCTGAGCGCCGATCTGCTGTTCGCCGCCGAGATGTCCGGCCAGAAACTTATGTACGTTTAAGTTTGTAACTTCTTCGATAAGTCTTCCGGTGGTACCGGTAGCATACAGTTCGTTTTTGCAAAGTATCCCCCGATATGCTATGCAAAAATTCTGCATCAGTTTCTTTTTTGCATCATGTGCAATGAGTGCAATGTTCATAGTTTTTACCCCATATATTTTGCTTAATATTTTTAGTCGTTGTTAAATTTTCTCTGCGCCTGAAGGCGGACATTCATTACGAATCCCATGCCGACATATATTACAAGCAGAGATGTGAGTCCGTAACTGACAAACGGAAGCGGAATACCCGTATTGGGGAAAAGCCCCGTTGTTACGCAGATATTGATTGTACTTTGGAAACCTATGAAAGCTCCCATTCCCCCGGCAATTATCCTGCCGGGCAAATCCGCGGCTTTAAAGGCCACGATAAAACATTCTATGGTAATCAGCATGAGGAGAATGATGATTGTCGCAGATCCTACGAAACCAAGTTCCTCTCCCGCTATCGTAAATATAAAGTCTGTCTGAGGTTCGGAAATAAAATTACCTTTTTTAACCGAATTTATACCTGTATTATTTAAGCCTTTGCCGGTTAACTGTCCTGAACCAATGGCCATAATCGAGTTTTGCTGCTGGAAAGCTTCCTCAAGCTCATATTCGTCAGGATGAAGCCAGGCCAATACTCTTAATTGCTGATATCCTTCAACAACGCCGTGATTGTCGTCTCTTTTTACCAGAACGGAATCTGGCTGAATCAGTAAAAGAAATATAATAATAAATGCCGGAATTCCGACCGCAGCCAAAGCTATAAAGTATCGGTAATTAATTTCTCCCAGGAACAATATGCTTAAGAAAATTAAAGCAAAAACAATTGTTGTAGACAAATCCGGCTCTTTAAATATAAGCGCAACGGGAGGAATCGCCAGTACTACCATGATTAAAATCATATACCACTGATTGATTCGTTCCTTAAACTTCATTATAAACTGTGCAAAAAACAGAATCAACAAAATTTTTGCTGCTTCGGAAGGCTGAAATCTGATACCGAAGAGCGTAAACCATCTCTTTGCACCCAGGGAAACATTACCTTTTACGAGTACCGCGACAAGCAGTCCTATCATCAAAAAATAGTAAACGGGCCAAATTTTCAACCATATATGATAGTCTATAAAAGATAAAATAATCATAATGGCAAGACCTGCAATAAATCCCATCAGCTGTTTTTTGGTATTGTCGGGCTGAGCGGAATTTACCAGTAAAATACCGAGCACTGTTATAACGCAAAGATACAATATTAATTTAAAATCGTAATCTTTAAACTTATAATTTTTGAACATATTAATCTCCGGCCACACCGTTATTTATAGGTGTATTTGCTTCACCGTTTAAGAGTTCGTCTTCTTCGTAGATACCGTAATAATAAGCGTATACATCTTTTGCAACCTGTGCAGCATTGTTTGAATCATAACCGTTCATGATTCTCACGGTAACGGATATCTCGGGGTTTGCGTAAGGTGCAAACGAAATAAAGAGCGCATGACAGGCTTCGTTCCAGGCTTCCTGAGCGGTACCTGTTTTACCTGCAACTTCGAGGTCGTAATCATAATACACTTTACTCTCGACAACTTCTCTCATACCCTTGTGAAGCATATTCCATACCGAGGGGTCAAGATCGATATAATTTCTTACATTGGCTGATTTGTCTTCAAACAATTCACCGTTCGAATCATATATCTTATCTATTAATGTCAGATCATAAACTGTACCTTTATTTGCTACTGCCGTTACATATCTCGAAAGGCCTGCGGTTGTATATGCATGCGTACCCTGTCCGATCATCGAAGGTACAGGAAATTCATCCGATACGGAAGGTTCCGATTCCGCAATTTCTACACCGGATTTATCGGAGAGTCCGAACATATCGGCGTATATCTGCTCGCGCTCTATACCGATTTTATCGTTATAATACCCGCTTTCGGTTGATAATCTGTAACCGACTTCATAAAAGAAATAGTTGCAGGAATGCGCGATTGCTTTTTCTACATTCAGGCTTCCGTGAGCACCCGGGGCTATCCAGCATTTATGAATCGTACCGTTTAATTTATCGAAAATACCTTTACACTGAATAGTCGAATCCATATCGATAACTCCTTCGCAAAGGCCTGTAACAGCCGCTATCGGCTTGTAAGTCGAACCCGGAGCGCTTCTGTACTGTGTCGCATAATTCCAAAGAGGTCTCGAATAATCGTTATTTAACTGAGCCAGGTAGTTATTATCGGAATTGGCGAGTCTGTTGTTGTCATATGAAGGATATGAAACAAGAGCCAGTACATCGCCGGTATTGATATCCGTTACAACACACGATCCCGAACAGGGTTCAAGCGCAAGCTGTGCAGGAGTTATTTTCAATTCTTTTATGAGGTCAGTCATAAATACATATGACGAAATTCTGCCTGATTTAAGAGCAGCAATCTTATCTCCGGGAACATCTATCAAATTCTGATCGTACAGAATAACGCAGAGCTGTCTTCCCGAAATATAATTGCCCGCAATCATGTATTTGTATATTTTCTTCGAGAAATCTTTATTGTTTCTGAGTTTTAAAAGAGTAACGTCAACTATTTTGTCATATATTTCCTGAGTATCCGAATATTTGGTAGTCATATTCAGATTGTTGACGTTAACCCAGTTCATGTTGATGCAGTATGTAAGATAATCCTTGAGGGAAATGGTTTCGTCCGTGGTCCAGGCGATATACATTTCGTCTTCGGTATCGATTAAGTCTTTATCAAGGATTTTTACATTGTCTGACATCAGATAATTGACTATGAAACTCTGATAAATCTGATATTCCTTGGGCAAATCCTTATAAGCCGCAGGCTTTTCTTCATAAAGTTCGTTTCTTATCTCTTCAAATACGGCATTTTGTCTCGAAACAAAAGCTTCGTATACTTCTTTTTCGGTTTCAGATGCGTAGGTTTTGGAAATATGATTTAAATCTATAACATTGTTGTTAATAAGCTGAAAATACACATCGTCGATAGGAATTTTAATATCGGACTGTTTGGTATTCTCGGTCATTGTGAATTCTTTGATATTATCGATTTTGGAAACCAGTATACCTGCGATTCTCTGTTCCAGAAGATCGTAAATTGCAATCTGAAGATCTCTGTCTATTGTCAGATAAATATCGTTTCCGGTCTTCTCTTCCTTGGTCTTGGTGGAATCGAGAACCTTGCCCAAAACGTCTACATATACTGTTTCTTTACCTTTTACGCCCTTTAAGTAAGCTTCCTGAGAATACTCGATACCGGTTTTTCCGACATAATCGTTTAATGTATAATCACTGTTTTCATCTTCTGAATAAAGATTGTACTCATCCTGTGAAATCATACCGGTATAACCGATTATCTGAGAAAAATAGAAAGGATCGTTATATTTTCTGACCGAATTCTGATTCACGGTTACTCCGGGAAGTGTATTTTCATGTTCCAAAATACTCGCAACGGACTTTTCGGAAATATCCTTTGCAATCGTGGTACCCATATATTTCTGATAACCGGTCAGGGAAAGCGCATAACGGACAGATACAATTCTTAAAATCTCTTCCTTTGTATAACCGCCGCCCGCAACAAATGAATCCTTGTCGTTGGGATTTTCGTAATAACCTATGGCATATTTCTTTCTGCCGCAGAAAAAGTTAATTACATCTTCGGGAGTCGAATTCTTCTCCTCATAAGTTAAATCCTGAGTTTTGGCATGTCCGTAAATATCCGCAAGGAATCTTAAAAGCTGCGTGCCTTCGACACTGAATGCATACTCATCGTCCTCATTCACGTAGATTTTAAAATCCATATTAAAATCGTCGCCGTTTTTTCTTAATATGTCATAAACATCATAGATGGTGTTGTTAAGCTGCATATTTTTTGTTTTGCCGGACTCTATAACATCCTCAAAATTGACGTCGTAGGACAAAACATTATATGCCAACAGATATCCGTTACGGTCGTAAATATTTCCTCTGATACCGTCTATGGATTTTTCACGAATTATTTTAAGTTCGTAGTTTGCGACAAATTCCTCGCCTTTTATGATCTGAAGATTAAAAATTCTGACAATAAGAACAACACCGATTGCGAAAAACAGGCAAATCGGCAAAAGAAGACGCGATTTTAAAAAACTTTTTAATTCTTCTCTGAAACGTTCAAACATTTATGAACTCTCCGCGTTTTTCTTTTTAAATATATACGCCTCAATTACCCAGAGTAAAGGATAAATGATGACTGCAACCAAAAGTGTATATACTACTTCGGGTAATATTATGTTTAAAAAATAAAATCCGAATTCGAATCTGCTTCTTAAAAGAAACAGGAAAAAATATGTAAAAAGACAGCAGACGAGATCGCTGCTTATAATCATTATTGCAGGTATTTTAAGATCCTTAAGGTAAAAGAAATTGTGAAGCAAACCGTTTAAATAACCGATTAACATGTAAAGAATGGTATAAAAACCGAAAATGTCGAAGGAACAGATATCCAGTAAAAATCCGCATGCAAAACCGACAAACATTCCTTCCCTGTCACCCTGCATAAAGCCCGAACATGAGACAAGAATTATAAGTATGTTCGGAATAATGCTGGAAATTTTTAACATCGGGAAGACTGTTGTCTGCAATACGAAAAAGACCAGTATTAATGCTAAATCTATGAAAAATCTTTTCATTACGTTCCTTATTCGAGTTCGGTCTTAAGCTTGGTAATTACCAGTACTTCACTGATATGCTCAAAGTTAACGCTCGGGGTAATATATCCCGATACGGAAAGATGATTGGAATCCTTTTCCATGTAAGATATAAGTCCAACCTGAATTCCGGGTAAATAAACATCGGAAATATTGCTTGTTACGATTTTATCGCCTACTTCAACACCTTTTGCATTTTCTGAAAGCTGGTTAAAAGTTATGTACCCGTTTTCCATGGTGGAAAGACTTCCGGATACCATTAAATGGTCGTTGGTTGTAAGAACCATACAGGAAACATTGCTTGTATCGTCGATAATACTTAATACTCTCGACCAGTTTGCACCCACCTCGGTGATTCTTCCGACCAGTCCTCCGCCGGCTAAAACATTCATTCCGACTTTCATTCCGTCGTTTGAACCTTTATCGATTATAAAAGTCGAAAACCAGTTTCCTGTGGAACCGGATATAACTCTCGCACCTGTTTTGGGATAATCTGAATATGTTTCGTCGAGCTGATATAAGGTTCTTAATGAGTTTAATTCGATTTTATCCTGCATGAGGATATCGTTTTCCATCGTAAGCTCATTTACCTGCTTCATCAGTTTGTTGTTCTCTTCTACCAGTTCGTTCATTTGCTTTACCATTTCTTTTCTGGAATAAAGTTTCTCTCCGACGATACTGATTCCCTTCTGTAAAGGCACAACTGTTACGGAAACTACTTCGTTTAAAGGTCTTAAAGGAATGTCAAAAACGAATGTAAAAAGCATCAAAATAACACAGATTGCCGAAAGAATCAGCAACCAGTATTTTGTTGGCAGTTTGTACTTTTCCTGGGGTTTTCTGACTAAAGGACTCATTATACTTCAAAAGTTAAATTCTTATATTTCTTGTTATTTCTTATAATCTCTGCAAGTCCGAATATAACGCTGTTTTCTGCGCTGTCGGAAGTGTTTACCTTAAGACCTGTGCCGTTTGCCACATTCTGGCAGAGATTGCTAACTAAACTTCCGCCGCCTGTAATATATATACCCTGCTTGTAAATATTCGCACCTATTTCGGGAGGTGTGCTTTCAAGCAGTTCTTTTACATTGTCCGTAATCTGCAAAAAGCTTTCTCTCAAACAGTTTTCAAGCACAATCGGATCAACCATGCATTCCACCGGAAGGCCGCTTGCCACGTTTCTTCCGTACACAACACCCTTCTCTCCGCTTCTTTTAAGCTCGGCAATCTGCATCTTTAAAGCTTCCGCGGATTTCGAACCGATATGAAGGTTATATTCTTTTCTGACTGTTGCTTTTATGATATCGTCAAATTTATTTCCGCCGATTTTAACCAGCTTTGATTTTACGATACCGCCGAATGAAAGAATCGAAATTTCGGTTGTGTTATATCCTACATCAACGATCATGACGCCCTGAGAGCTCTTAACATCGATATTAAGACCGATACCGCATGCAATGGATTTTTCCACAACGGATACAGTTCTCGCCTTCATCGAAGAATCTTCAATCAATTCACCGAACGCTCTTCTTTCGACATCGGTAACATCATGAGGAATGGATATTACATAATCGGAATTTTTATAATTGCCTTTTGTGATTTCCGAAATAAAAAGTCTCAAAAGATCCTGCATATTGTTGATATCGGAAATAACACCGTTGTTAAGAGGCATTGAAACCACTATATTGTCCGGTGCTTTTTCAAACATTTCATATGCTGAATCGCCATAAGCGATAACATTCTTTTTATTTTCAATTGCAATCATGTTGCGCTCTACGAAAACGCGCTTTTTTTCATGATTATAAATACAGATTTTACTGGTACCCAAATCGATACCGAAAGCATTGTTGGCCAAAACCGTTCTCCTTAAAGACCATATTTAATCAAATTAGTATTTTATCATATTTTTGTCCAAAATAAAAGTGATATGGGGCTGTTCTTTGCAGAAAATGAAAAATGCTGCGACCACATAATACACCGCGGGCACGCTCTCGCTAAGATGTCCCCGTAGCGGAACTAAACTCACGTTCGTGCTTCGCACTCCGTTCGTTAAGTACCGACGGCTCCATATTACCCGCTTGTGCATCATGTGGTTGCAGCTAAAATTATAATTTTTAAGAAGAACAGCCCCATGTATTATACTTAGTCAATATTGACAAGATTTCTTTCGTATAATGTCTGAAGAGATTTGATAATTCCCAGTTTGACGTGTGGGAATGTGAGTCCGCCCTGGAAATATACCGAATATGGTTCTTTTACGGGGCCGTCTGCGGAAAGTTCGATTGAGGAACCGGATATAAAGGCTCCTGCGGCCATAATTACATCGGAATCATAACCGGGCATTGCCCAGGGTTCGGGTTTTACGAATGAATCAACGGGTGATGCGGCCTGAATTCCCTGGCAGAAAGCTATCATTTTGTCTCTGTCACCAAAGGTTACTGCCTGAATTATGTCATGGCGGTCTTCTGTTGAGTTGGGAATTACGTCAAATCCAAGTTTTTCGTATACATTTGCAGCGAATATTGCTCCTTTAAGAGCACTTGCGACAACAGTGGGTGAAAGGAATAAGCCCTGATAAAAATCTCGTAAAATAGTCAGTGAAGCGCCGACTTCTTTGCCTAGTCCGGGAGATGTAAGTCTGTACGCAGCATTTTCGACACATTCTTTTTTACCGCAGATATAACCGCCTAAAGGTGCTAATCCTCCGCCGGGATTTTTGATTAATGAGCCGACTACCATATCTGCACCTACATCCGAAGGCTCGATTTCTTCGGTAAACTCGCCGTAGCAGTTATCTACCATACAGATAACTTCGGGCTTTATGCTCTTAACAAAAGAAATCAGTTCTCCGATTTGTTTTACGGAAAACGAAGGTCTGGTTTGATAGCCCTTAGAACGCTGAATTGTAACAAGTTTTGTTTTGTCGTTAATAGCTTTTTTGATATTTTCATAATCGAATGTTCCGTCATCTAAAAGATCTACCTGACGATAGGTAACGCCGTATTCTTTTAAGGAACCTACACTGTCTCTTATGCCTATTACTTCTTCAAGTGTATCGTAGGGCTTTCCTACGGGGCTTAAAAGCTCGTCTCCGGGGCGCAAATTACTCATCAGGGCAAGTGCAAGGGCGTGTGTTCCGCATGTAATCTGAGCCCTTACAAGTGCATCTTCGGTATGGAAAATATCTGCATATACTTTTTCGAGTGTCTCGCGTCCGATATCGTTATAACCGTAGCCTGTGGTTCCAAGCATGCATGCTTCTGAAACATTGTTTTTCTGCATACTTGCGATAACCTTAAGCTGATTAATATCTGCAAGTCTGTCAATCTCATCAAATCTTTCTTTTAAATCTTTTAGAATGCTTTCGGAAAATTCGCATACTTTGTCGTCAATTCCGAAATCTTTGTAAATATTGTTCATGATATCCTCGATGCTATTTTTTTCTTTTAAATTATTTTTTTGTCTTTCAAAACATTCAAAACATACTCTTCGGCTTCTTTTGGCGAAATGCTGTCTATATCGATAAAGTCGGCATATCGTTCTCTCTTAAAAAAAGTAACCTGTCTTTTGGCATAATGTCTTGAATTCTGTTTTATAAGATAAACGGCTCTTTCGAAATCATATTCGCCGTTTAAATAATCAATTATTTCTTTGTAACCGATTGCGTTGTACAAACCGGACTGGGAGTCATAAGGATATTTAGAAATTAAATCCTTAACTTCGTCGACGAGTCCGTTTTCAACCATAATATCAACGCGTTTGTCTATTTTCTCATATAAAAGACTTCTGTCGCGGTTTAGTACGAAATAAGCAAGATTATAAGGTGTTTCTCTTTTTTGCTGTTCTTTGTTGTGATCGGATATCTTTTTATGATGAAGCTCATAAAATTCAATCGCTCTGATAACGCGTTTTATATTCTGTTTGGGGATGATTAATGTCGATTCGGGATCAATCTCTTTTAGTCTTTCAAACAAAGCGTCTTCGCCGAAATTTTCATAAAATCTCGTTATTTCTTCGCGAATGTTTGAGTCGTCTTCTTCGGTAAAATCAATATCCCTTGTGACTGCCTGAATATAAAAGCCCGTACCGCCACAGATAATCGGAATATGATTGTTTTGGTATATCTCTCCCATTGCTTCTAGAGCAAGTGTTTTAAAAGTAACGGCATCACAGGATTCGTTGGGTTCAAGACAATCCAAAAGATGATGCTTAATACCGCCCATCTCCTCTTCGGTTACTTTGGCGGTACCTACATCCATATATTTATAGACCTGCATTGAATCGGATTACTACCAGGGGCTTTTTCATGAAACTATCCTTTTGAACATCTTTTCAAGATCGGTCTTTGATATTCTGATAAGCGTGGGTCTTCCGTGAGGACACTGATAAGGATTCTTTAAGGTAAGCATATTTTCAAGAAGTTTTTTGCATTCTTCCTTGCTTATCTTCTGATTGCCCTTAATTGCGGCCTTACATGCTCTGGTTGCGATTCTTGTCTCAATGATATCGATATGGAGCGAAGGTGAAACATTAATAAGCTCCGAAAGGATATCAAGGAAGAGGCTTTTTGCATCGGAACCGAACAAATCTGTCGGTATACCTCTTATGAAGAGATCTCTGTCGCCGAAATCGTTAATGATAAATCCGAATTTCTCGAATTCATTCTTGTAACGAAGATATACATCCATTTCCGCTTTGCTTAAGTTAACAACCTGAGAAAGCATAAGTGTCTGGGTTTCAATCTTGTCGTTTTTGAACTTCTCCATAAATCTTTCGTAAAGAACTTTCTCATGTGCAGCATGCTGATCCATGATAAGAAGTTCGTTTTCGACGGATATTAACCAGTATGTATCAAAAATCTGGTCAATAATCGTAAATTTCGAAAGCTTGGCGGGATCGAGAGTCTTTTCGTTAAATAAAACGCTCTGTGTTTCTTTTACCTTAGGCTCTCTCTTGCCGGGTGAATTGAATCTGTCGACCTTCTTAAAGATATTGTCTACATTTTCAATCTTCGGAGTAACATTTTCGTCATCCGTATCTTTGTCGAAATCCTTGACTCTGAAAGTAAATTTGGACTTCTTCTGAGCTTCGGTATCAGCCTTAATCGGTGTGATATCATCATTTAATACCGAATATTTCTTGTCCGTATCCTTGAGTCTGTCGGAATCGTCTTCTTTGTCTTTTTCACCAACACGATCGATGATATCGGCTTTTCTTTCCCATTTGAAATCCATAAAAGCGTCATTCGAATCGTCTTCGCTTTCTTCTTTTACATAGGAATTCTCGGGGATTTCGCTAAATTTAACGATCATGCCTTTGTTTTCCTGTTCGATTTCGCTTTCTTCCTTGTTTTCGATGGAAGCAAGCCATTCTTCGAACATATTAACGGGAGCCGCCTGTTCTTCATTTGCTTCAGGATTTTCATTTATTTCTTCGGTTTTTTCTTCTACAGTTTCTGCAGTACCCGAAGATGAATCAACGTTAGTTTCCGCAGGAATGTCAGTTTTTTCTTCTTCCCTGGCAAAGATGTCTTTCTTAAACAAAGCAGAACCGTGTGAACCGTTATCTGCGCTTTTTTCTTCTTCTGAATCTTTCTTTTCGGCGGCAATTCTGTTTTTAAGAAGTGCAGAACCCTGGGTTCCGTCCTTATCAACATAATCGTCCGCGGTTTCTTTATGAGAACCGATTCTTGTCGTAAGAAGCGATGAGCCCTGGGAAGCAGCATCATAAGAACCTTCGTCCTTAATATTGCCTTCAGATTCGGCAAACGAAGTAACCTTGTTAAAAGATGTTTTCTCGGCTGCAGCAGTACTCTTCGGAGCTTCGGCAGTTGTGTCATTGGTCAGGAAATCATAATTCGGAGTATCCTTTTTAATGACAACGTTCTTGGGAGCCTCAGCCGTTGTGTCGTTTCTTAAGAAATCATAATCATCCTTAACGGCCTCTTTATTTTCACTCTGAGTATCCGTTGCTTCCTCTGAGGACTCTTCTTCAACGTCATTCTTCATACGTTCTTCAAATTTATCATATTTGGATTTGTACGGAATAGTCGTAATATGATTCATGAATTCATTATTGGGTTTGTCTTTCTTTTCTTCAAATTCAACAGTGAATTCTTTGGATTTATCATTCTGGGCATATGCTTCGCTTTCGGCAGCGGTCATATTGTTAACGCCCTTTTTGCCGTCATAACCCTTTTGAACTACAAGGTCGCCCTTTTTAAAATTCTTTTCAAATGGTTCGGGAGCACGTTCAAGGGGCTTTTCCTCTTCCTTGAATTTAAAAGCGCTCGGAATAAGCTCATTGTTGGTCAAAGCTTCGCTTATAGTCTTGTTTAATATCTCAACCAAAAATTCTCCGTTGGTAATTCTGACTTCGCTCTTGGCCGGATGAACGTTTACATCAATTCCGAAAGGATCAAGATCTATAAAAAGAACAACAAACGGGAACTTATGCTGCATTAGGAAATTGCGGTAGCCTTCCTCAATTCCTCTGGTAACAAAATCATTCTTGATAAATCTTCCGTTTACAAAATAGTACTCACCGCTTCTTGAAGGACGGCATAAATCGGGTTTTGAAATATAACCCTGAATCTTAATGAAATCATCTTCATAATCAAGCGGAATCAAACCCTCGTGGATTTCTTTGCCAAAGAGTCTGAATATAACGTCCTTTAAATTGCCGGAACCGTTCGTCTGAATCTTAACCTGACCGTTCACGAGAAGCTGAAAGGCAATGGAAGGATTGGAAAGAACGAGTTCTTCCATCATTTCAATAATCTTTGTGGCTTCGGATGAAGGTGAATTTAAGAATTTTTTTCTGGCGGGAACATTAAAGAATAAGTCTCTGACGATAATTGTCGTACCTTCGGGCGCACCTGTTTTAATCATCTCAATTACGCTTCCGCAGTCAAGATTGATTTTGGTACCCATTAATTCCGTTTTGGTACGGGTAATCATCTCGGTATGAGAAACGGAAGCGATACTTGCCAAAGCCTCGCCTCTGAATCCTAATGTACTTAGGAAGAATAAATCTTCACTTGATACAATTTTACTTGTAGCATGGCGAAGAAAAGCTGTCGGAACATCTTCGTACGAAATTCCGCAACCGTCGTCTGTAACCCTGATATAATCGATACCGCCGCCTTTTATCTCAACGGAAATGTTTTTTGAACCCGCGTCAATCGCGTTCTCAACAAGTTCCTTGACAACATTCACCGGTCTCTCGATTACTTCCCCCGCAGCAATCTTGTTAATAGTAAGATTATCAAGAATTCTTATCATAGTTTTATCCTATTTTTGCATTTACATTGTAGCCTGTATAAAGTGTTTAACCCATCAAGAGGAGTCATGTTTGAAACATCAATTTCCTCAATCTCTTTTATTATATCAGAATCTGACGTCATGTCCAATAGAGTTAATTGTCCTAAATCAACTTCATCGTAATTTTTTTGCTTTTTTTTCGACATATTAGGACTGACAGTTACAATATCCTGCATTTTATCGATAATATCGTTCTCCGAAAGCTTCGACAAAATATCTTTTGCACGTTCGATTACCATATCCGGAACGCCGGCGAGTTTAGCAACCTGAATGCCGTAACTTCTGTCCGTTCCGCCTTTGATAATTTTCCTCAGGAAAATAATATCGTCGCCTTCTTCTTTAACGGCGATACAGTAATTGTTGACATTCGGGATTTTGCCTTCAAGCTCTGTCAGTTCGTGATAATGTGTGGCAAATAAGGTTTTTGCACCCAGTAGTTTCTGATTGGCTATATGCTCGATAACAGCCCATGCAATCGACAATCCGTCGAGTGTGGATGTGCCTCGGCCGATTTCGTCGAGTATAAGAAGCGAATCCTTTGTAGCGTTTCGTAAAATATTCGAAACTTCATTCATTTCAATCATGAATGTACTCTGACCGCTTGCAAGATCGTCCGATGCTCCTACTCTCGTAAAAATTCTGTCACAGACGCATATACTTGCTTCTTTGGCAGGAACAAAACTGCCTGTCTGAGCCATCAGCACAATCAGAGCAGTCTGTCTCATATATGTGGATTTACCCGCCATATTGGGGCCTGTAATGATTGAAATATTGTTCTTTTTATTGTCTAAAAGAGTATCATTCGGAATAAACTGATTATCCGGAACCATCTTTTCGACTACAGGATGACGACCTTCTTTGATATTGATGG
>CACWZK010000021.1 GCA_902765365.1 uncultured Lachnospiraceae bacterium | reverse complement strand
CCCGAAGTAATCATCACCGATTCATCGCCTAATGAAAGAGGCAGCTTGAGTTTGGAAGAAACGGCACTGAATGATGTAATACCGTTAATGATTTCAAAAACATATCCTCTGTTTGCGATAATGTCCGCAACATAAAAGAAGGTCGAATAAAAGCTTGGATCACCAAGTGTTAAGAAAGCCACATTCTTCCCTTCCGAAAGGCGAAGTATTATTTGGTCTGCGGCTTTTCCCGGGCTCGCCTTTGCTCTCAGGGCAAGCTATACAATCTGCGTTTTTAATTTCTTTTACGGCCTTTAACGTCAGAAGCTCGGGATCTCCCGGTCCGACTCCGACGGCATATAATATACCTTTCATATGTTTCCTCAAACTTATGGTTTTGCATTTCTTTTATGATATTATAATACGTTACACATAGAAAACCCGCAAGTTATCAAACCTGCGGGTTTTTTGGATTTATGAATTAATTATTTCTTTTTTACGGGAACAAGTTCCAGATATCCTCTTTTGCCGATAGGTTCCAACTGAATTCTCGGATTTTTATCATCCCATTCAAATCCTATGAACTCGGGATTATACTTTTCCTCAGCGTCCCAGATTTCATTAATTGCTGCCACGTAATTCTCGTCATCGAACGGTTCTCCTCTAAAAAGAAGATACGTGGCGGAAGGCAGATCAATGATTTCAAATCCCTCCGGAACAGGTCCGGCATAATCCGCTTCCACTTCAACACCCTGAACATACTCATTCGTCACGGGTTTTCTTAATTCTTTGGGAAGCCAGAGACATACGGGTTCGCCGCTTATGGACTTGATGCTTTTTAATAATCCCCAGACATCGCATCCTACTTCTTCACAGTATGAAAAATACTCTGTTGCTTTAATGCCTCTTTTGATAATTACTTTTCTGGCAGGTTTTTCTATCACCTGAATAAATACATTTCTGATTTCGCTCATATTGCTCACGTTCCTTTCTGAATCTGTAATCAACGAAGGAGTAAACAGCCAGATGGGAATGGGGCTTGTGGAATATTCCTTTGGATTACAGCCGAACTCACGTCTGAATGCGCGCTGATATCCGTCGACACTTCCAAATCCCATATCATATGCCACATCCAAGATCTGACATTTTTCATCACGCAGTCTCAGGGCCGACTCGGTCAATTTAAGGCGCCTTACATAAACTGCCGGAGTCATTCCGAGAGCTTTTGAAAAAATCTTTCTTGCATATGATGTCGAAAAAGATACCTCTTTTGCAAGATCATCGATTGAAATATCTTCATCAATGTGTTTACTTATATAATCCTGCATGAGGCGTACTGCTTTTCTTTGTTCATCCATCAGCTCATCTCCTTGTGAGCATATATTACCTTAACTTTCTTTTATAATTCTCGACTTTTTTGCTTCAGTTCCTAATATTTCCGAGTTCATAATTATATATAATATCTGTATTGGCAGCTCAAATCAATATGTTTGTATTTGACAAAAATGAATATTGCTACTACACTATTATTGAACGCGTTCAATAACGAGGTGTGATTATGAATAAAGACGAAAAACTTCAGTTAACCAAAGATAAATTACTGGAATCCACATTTGAATTAATGGAAGAAATGGATGATCCGCTCAAGGTAACATCAAGGGAAATTGCCTCCGCTGCGGGTGTAAAGGCAGGAATGATCAATTACTGCTTCGGCTCCAGGGAGAATCTTATATATCATGTATTTCAAAAGCAGTATCTTGATTTTCTCAAGGAAAGCAATGTAAAAAAAATAATCGAATCTGATGCTTCTCCAAAAGATATCTTAAAAGAACTTCATTTTATAGTAGCCAAATGTCTTTTGGATAATCCAAAATTCACCAAAGCCATAACCGGTTTCGTTCTTTTTAAAAGAGATTTAAGCCACGAATCTTTCAGTTACCCTTATGTTTATAAACATTACAACGGAACCAAAAGCGAAGCCGAATGTAAACTGATTGCATATGAATTATCAACAATGATGCAGCTGATTATATACAGAAAGGATGATTTAAAAAAGGATTTTGGAATCGACCTTTCAAAGAGGAAAGAATTAAAGCATTACATTGATATGCGAATAGATTTGCTGTTAAATTAGCATTCTTACGGAGCACAGGAATGAAGTATATTTTTCCATTAAATAAATTACCGTATGACAAACAAAGACTTTCGGGAGGGAAAGCTTCCTCTCTTGCCGGAATCATTCAAAATACACATATCCGTGTGCCTGAAGGATATGTTCTTTTATCCGATGCTTTTGAAGGTTTTGAATTAAAAAAAGAAGCTGAAAAAGAACTCGATGATCTGGTTAAGATACTGGATGATAAAACAACTTATGCCGTAAGATCTTCGGCATTAAACGAGGATGGCGAAAATGCTTCTTTTGCCGGTCAGTACGAGACCAAAACCAATGTTATAAAGGCAGATATTATCGAAGCAGTCAAAGAAGTTGCATGTTCTGTTAATAATGCAAATGTTAAAGCATATACCGACTCTCATTTTTCAAAAATCAATTCCGAAATTCCATCAGACAATTCTGATAATGAAGGCAGCATATCCAATGTTTCCGGAGAGAATGAACACGGGATAGGCATTGTTATCCAGCGGTTCATAAATGCTGAATTTGCGGGTGTTGTTTTTACAGCAGATGCCATAACCGGCAGGGATGATAAAATGGTCGGAAACTATGTTCACGGAGAAGGCGAAAAACTGGTGTCGGGCTCGGAAAACGCCGAAGAATTTACGATAAGCACCCTCAAATTCTCTTACGAAGGTCCGAAAGAATTCGAAAAATATTCGAAGAACCTTTGGAAATATTGCAAAGAAATCCGTAAACTCCATGGCATGCATATGGATATCGAGTGGGCCGTTGCAGATGGGAAGGTCTATATCCTCCAGGCCCGTCCCATAACCACTCTTAAAAGATTAAATATGGATACCTATGATGTTAACGGTACACATTCCGGTTATAAAATGCTTACCCGTACAAACGTTGGCGAAATATTCATGAAGCCGGTATCTCCGATGACATTTTCCGTTCTTGAAAAAATAAATGAAATTCTGGGCCTGCCGGAATGGCTTGACAACATCTGCGGACAGCCCTATATGAATGTTTCCGTCATGTGCTCTCTTTTGGTATCTTTCGGTGTCAAAAAAGAAAAAGCATATAAAAGTCTTAAGAGTCTCGTCGGCAATGTTCCGGATGGTGTTGAAATACCTGTTTCATCTTTTGATAAAAGAAATTTAATCAGCCATATTTTCAAACTCTTTTTCCCGAAAGAAAAAAGCAGACTAAACAAAAAACAGAAAAAAGAAATGGTTGAAAATCTTGCAGATATTTCAAGAAGCATGATTGCAGAGATTAAATCAATTGAGAGTGAAGAAAAACTCTTAAAATACTGGGAAGAAGTATGTATTCCAAAGCTGCGTGACGGTATGTCGTCCGTTATAGGACAGTCCGGCACCAGCATGGTTCCTCTTTTTAATACACGAAATAAAATCGGGAAAATTGCAGGAGAAGAAACGGCTGACAAACTATGCGGCGGATGCCTTGGAATGGTTGAATCCATGAAGCCGCTTTTCCTTATAAACGATGTGATAAACGGTAAAATATCAAAGGAGGACTATATTAGGGAATGCGGTCAGAGATGCCCCAATGAAATGGAGCTTATGGCCGTGCATCCTTACGAAGATGAAAATTATACGGATAAGTTAATCGAAGAACATCGCAATGACAATCTCGATATGTATAAATTGCAGGAGAAACAACAACGGGCATACGAAGAAGCCCTCTCGGAATTCAAGGAGAAGTATCCTTCAAAAAGAAAATGGATTGACAAGCAGATTTCTGCTTTTGTTAAGGCGAATAAATTCAGAGAAGATTTAAGAAGTAAAGGTGTCTGGATATTCTGCGTATTCAGAGAATACAATTTACAGGCCGGAAGACTCACCGGCCTTAACGACGACATATTTATGCTGACTTTCGACGAGCTCTTTGAATATCTCAAAGGTAACAGGATATCGCAGAATATAATTAATTCCCGTCGTAAAACTTATGAAAAATACTTAAAATATAATCCGTTTCCAAATATCATTACAGGCAGGTTTGAAGCCGAAAGCTGGATGGCTGATGAACACAGGCGATACGATGCATTTATTCAAAACATGCCAAACAGGGCCTTCGAAAATGCCGATATTAAAGGTTTTGCCGGTGCTTCAGGCATCGTAACGGGTAAAGTACGTGTTATAACAGACATCGAGCATATCGATGAAGTATCCAACGGTGATATATTGGTTACAAGCGCCACAAATGTAGGATGGACTCCTGTATTCACAAAAGTTTCCGCGATTATTACCGACATCGGCGCACCACTTTCACATGCGGCAATAGTCGCAAGAGAGTGCGGTATTCCGGCAGTTGTCGGATGCGGGAATGCAACCTCCCTGCTTCATACCGGCGATACAGTCACAGTGGACGGCAGCGGCGGAAGTGTAAAAATACTCGAAAGAAACTGATTGTAACGGCAAACCCTGTTATGAATAATATTCGGAAATAAAGTTTTCAATTATATTATTCACTTCTTCGGGATTGTCCGTGTTGGAATTATGGCCGGCCCCCTCTATCCATTCAATGGGTATGCCCGACTGTTTGGCCCATTCTTTGTTATAACGTTTCGTAAATCCGGCTTGATCCTTTGTGCCACAGATTAAAAGCGAAGGGCAAGTGATTTCATATGGCAATTCTGCCTTTATTGCCTGTGCTACGATATAAAATCCGTGACCGGCAAGCTTTGCATATCTGGGCTTATCTTTATCGTATGTAAGCATAATTCTGTACATGCATCCTCTGCCGTAACGCGAAGTTGCAACGCCGTCCGTACCATGACGCATCAGCAGTTTCCACGGATACATTCTGTACATCGGCTCCGTATATTCAAGTGATTTTAATTCCCACTCTTTATAGTATTTTCTCTGAAGCGGTGCTGAATCAATCGAAATAAAACCGGCGAGTTTTTCCGGGAAAAGTTCTGCGTACATCTGTCCTACATATCCGCCCATCGACTGACCTATGATAATCGGATGGTCGTAACCTTCTTTTATGAGGATTTCGTCAAGCCACCTTGCCTTGTCTTCAAGTGTAAAATCCATTTCAAAAGGATATGAAAACGCATGCCCCGGCGCATCCCAGACAAAAACGGAGAAGTCATTCTGAAAATGCTGAATCTGCTTTATAAACAGTCTGTGATCCGCAGTTAACCCGGGCAAAAATACCAGCTCGGGTGCATTTTCTTTCTTTTCATTCGTCCAGTAAACGATGGTTCCTTTGGATGTTTTAAATTTTTTTCTTTTCATACCATTTCCCCCATTTTCTCCATAAAAATTTCTTTCACCATGATTATATAACAAAAACACCCTTTAAACCTACTTAAAGTGCAAATTCATTGACAAATAGTGCAAATTGTTTTTGTATGCAATAAAAAAATCCCGTCCCACAGTGTCAATGTGCGGTCAAAAAAACAAAAAAAACCGCAAACCCCTGCAAATAAGGGCTTGCGGTGATTTTTTATTCCACTCTGAGACGTTCCACTACGCTTTTTTTGTTTAAAACCGAATATGACGCAACCGGTATTAAAGCAGACAAAATTAAAAACAAAGGTAAACAGATTATAAGAGGCAAAAGCGTAAAATGCCATATTAAAATTGCAGTTCCATCCATAAGATTTCTGAGAATAAAAATATTAACCACAGTAGACAGAACAGTTGATACAATTGCAGTCCAGACAAAATAACCCAATCCTTCCCTCACCATGCTGAATATCTGCTGTTTTCCGGTCATTCCGACAGCCTCCAGCATCGCAAATTCTCTTTTCCTAACCATAATTGATGCAATAATTGTATTTGCGTAATTCAACAGTCCGATAAGCGAGAGAATTACTACCAGAACAAAACCGATTGATATTATGGTTTTTCGTGTGGATTTATATTCTTCCTCCACACTGGCCTTGGATATATATGAAAGATTATCGTTCTCGTTTTCGGTATAATCTTTTATCCACGTTTCAAATTCTTCTTCACTTTCGTTTTTAACATCAATCAATACTCTCTCCGGAAGGCGATCGCCGCATATATTTAAGAATTCGTCGGGAGGAAGTATGCAGTCGAAATCATAAGAGTAATAAGAATGTCGTTCTATCGGAAGCGGAATCTCAACCAAGGCCAGTACTTCATATTCTTCAAGAGGCGCCTCGTCATATGCCCCAAAGATGTAAGGTGTGCCATCCTGTGCAAAATATTTCGGTTTAAAATACTCGGGTCTTTTGTTTCTCACCAGGACTTTATCTCCCGGATCAAGAGCGTTGTAACAACTTCCATTGTAATTAAATCGATTTAACAAAACGTATTTCCCGGACTTGAATTTTTCCATGTCGATTTTATCCGAACCGTCAAGGGTTTCGATAACATCAAGTTTGCTCACCACGAATTCATCCATTCCGTAAAGTTTTCCCTCAAGCGATTTCGTTTTATTCAGATTTTCAATAAAAACATTTACATCAAAATTCGGATTATATCTGTTTGAGTATTCTATTCTCTCTCTTGCTTCCCGGGTCTTTAATAATCTGTTCTCAATCTTCTCCCATGTTATATCATCAAAACAATAAGGAGTATCCTCTTCAAACTCAAAGTACAGACGTCCGATATTTTCAATTGAATCCTGTTCATTCGCCGCTTCCCAGAAACCGTTGTCGACTCCGATTCCGTAAGATATCATGGAAGGATTGTCAAAACCCGCATCCTGGATGCTGAAATCAACGGAAGTATATTTTTCTATAAAGGTGTTTAAATCAAGACCCGACAATATTCCGAATGTTGAATTAAGAACCACCAATGCAAGACTTAAGGATAGAATTACAATCACCTTTTTTCTTTTTGGTTTTCCGTTCTTCCCAAGCTTTTCGGTAAATTTCAAAGCTTCAATCGGCGATACGCGTGCTGCGTTTTTACACGGGCGAAGCGAACTGATTATTACGGTCACATATGAAAAAACCACAGTCAGAAGAATAATCCATACATTCAGATGAACTTTCCCTTTGTCAAAAGAAACGGTATTTAAATCCTCGGTGATAACAGGTAAAAGATATGCTCCGACTCCTATTCCCAGTATTAAACCTATGGGTATACCGAATAATGACAGCAGCGATGCTCTTCTTAACACTATTTGTCTGATTTGTTTTCCTGTCGTTCCGATAGTTTTTAAAAGCCCGTATTCCTGAGTATCGGAAATAATATTAAGATAAAAGATGTTATAAATAATCAAATATCCGGCAAAGAAGAAAACAGCCAAAAACATTATCATAAGTACAATAGCCAAAGGATCGATTGATGAGGTCATATAAGCCCAGTTTACTCCGGAATTACTGTTATTTAATCCTGTCCTTGACATAAGCTTATCCAGTTTCTTTTGAATGTTAAATGAATTGCGGAAATTAATATCAGCCATGATATATCCCGAATAATTAAAATCAGTTTCTTCAAAAAACGAAGTTTGTTTTACGGGAGCGTATTTTTGCTGAAACTTTTCGGAAACAAGCGCCTGCTGTGCAAATGATATCGGATCTCCTCTGTAAGATCCGCAAAGAACAAAATCATATGTTTTAACTTCATTTCCTATAAGTAAATCCAAAGAAAATTCCGAACCTATTTCTTTGGGAACACCAAGTTCTTTGAGTGTTAAATCACTTAAAACAATTTCATTTTCGGCTTCCGGCATTCTTCCTTCTTCCGGATAGCAGAAAGAGCCTTTTGCGTTAAGCGGCTCAAAATAATTTACTTCCACATTTAATTTTTTAAGTCTTTCATCCCTGACGAATCCGACTACAATTCTGTATGAAATATCTTTGAACTTTGAATCTTTTTTTAAGATATCGTATTCGCTTTGGCACAGATATTTTATTTCGGCATGAGCACTTCCGCCGGCCCGTCTCATGCTTGCAAGCTGCAGTTCATTTAATATGCTTCCCACAATCGTAAAAAACGAAGAAAACATAAGTGTTGTTAAAATTACCGCAATTGAAAGCAGGGCATATTTTTTTATGTTGTTTTTTATTCCGCTTAAAGCAAGGTTGTTTATCGCTTTGTTATTTTTGACTTTCATATTTTTTCCTTCGATTGATTTATTTGTTTTCGATTATTCTGCCGTCTTCGATATGAATGATTCTGTCGGCCATTTGTGCTATTTCATCGTTATGTGTGATTATCATGATTGTCTGGTTAAATTTCCTGCCTGTTGTTTTAAGCAATCCCAGAACATCCTGACTTGTCTTGCTGTCAAGATTGCCTGTGGGTTCATCCGCAAGAATAATGGCCGGTTTTGCCGCAAGAGCACGTGCAATGGCAACTCTTTGCTGTTGTCCTCCGGACAATTTGGACGGAAGAACATTAACCTTTTCTTTTAATCCGAGCGTGTCAATGACATTGTCGATAAATTCTTTGTCAACTTTCTTTCCGTCAAGTTTGATCGGAAGAACAATATTTTCATAAACGGATATTGAAGGAACAAGGTTGTAACTCTGGAATACAAATCCGATTTTTCTTCTTCTGAATATGCAAAGTTCATCGCCTTTCAAGTCGGAAATATCCTTATCATCAACGATTACTTTTCCCGATGTGGGATTGTCAAGTCCGCCAAGCATGTGAAGAAGTGTCGATTTTCCGCTTCCGCTTGTTCCGATGATACTGACGAATTCGCCTTTTTCCACATTTAAAGAAACTCCGTCAAGCGCTTTTACAAGAGTCTCATCCTTTCCGTAATATTTTTTCAAATCTTTTGCTTCCAAAATACTCATATTGGTTCTCCTTGGCATTTGCCGATTCTTAGAATAATAATTTTGATAATATAAGCATATCAGCCGACTCTTTCTGAAATATTACCCGATTCTTTCAATTTTGAAAGATTTCCGGATTTCATATTCGTTTTCATATAAAAAACCTCCTTATCTTTTCGATAAAGAGGTTTTATTTCATCATTTTCTTAAATATACGACAATCTCTCCGCCTTTTCTTTTATTGTTCGGAACCACTTTGATATATCCTTCTTCTTTGGAAATGATTTCTCTGGCAAGATAAAGCCCTATACCGATGCCTTCCTCCTGTTTGACTTCATTTCCGCGGTAAAATCTTCCGAAAATTCTGGCCGCTTCCTCCTCGCTTATTCCCGGGCCGCTGTCGACAACATGTATGGCATTATACATCTCGAACGATTCCGTAAAAACCTTGATTTCTCCGCCTTCGGGGGTATATTTTACAGAATTGTCAAGAATGTTAACCAAAGCTTCATTCGTCCATTTCATATCAAACAAAGAGGTTAATCCGTTGTCGTCGTCTAAAATAATTTTAATGTTCTTTAATGCCGCTTTTGACTCTATGGCGGAAATCGATGTTCGTATCAGCTTGTTCGTATCTTCTTTTTTTGCCGATAACGAAAGAGTTCCGTTTTCAAGCCTTGAAAGTTTTGTTAAAGATTCTATTAAAAATTCGAGTCTTGAAGTCTGTTTCTCTATTTCCGAGGAATAATTCCTTATTTTCTCAAGCGATGCATCTTCGCCACGCGAAACCTCTTCGGAAAGAAGGGTAGAATACATTTTGATATTCGTCATCGGAGTTTTGGTCTGATGCGAAATATCGGAAATGAACTGTTCAAGTCTCTGTCTTTCGGTTTCCAGATTCTTATTGGACAAAACCGAGTTGCTCAGAAAATCCTTCCATCTGCTTTCGAGCCTCGACATCCTGCTTTCGTCGTATTTGTCTTCAACAAAGGTACCTTCAATCGCATCATCCAGCATTTCTTCAAGTCTTACGATTGTTCTGTTGGCTAACATATATCTCCTATTCAAAACGATATCCCTGTCCGTAAACGGTATTTATGTGCCTGTTTTCGGAATCGGAATCTATCTTGCTTCTTAATCTGTTTATTGTAACAGAAAGTGCATTTTCATCCACAAATTCGCCTTCATTGCCCCAAAGTCTTTCCATAAGTATTTCGCGGGTCAATATCCGGCCTTTATTGTCAAGAAACAGTTTCAGTAGTTTTTGTTCGTTAACGCTGAAAAACAAATCCTCATTGCCTTTTTTGAACAGTATTTTGTCAAAATCGAAAATCATATCATCAAGTCTGTATACCGTTTCTCTTCTTTTTTCGGTTTCTTTTGCAATACCGCTTCTTCTTATCAAAGCATTTACCCTTGCCCTTAAAACAGCAAGACTGAAAGGCTTGGTCAGATAATCATCCGCTCCGAGGGTAAGTCCCGTCACTTCGTCAATTTCCAGATCGTTTGCCGTAAGAATCAAAACCGGAACGTCGCTTCTTTCCCTGACATATTTAAGATAATCATATCCGCTTCCGTCCGGAAGATTGATATCAAGAATAATCATATCCAGTTCCTTGCCGTAATTGTCAAATCCGTCTTGGGCATCATGTCTGGTATTTTCTTTGTAAAATTCATTGTTTTCGTTAAGCGTAATCGCTACCCCTTCGCAAAGCGAAAGATCGTCTTCAACTATCTGTATTTTCATTAAGCCTCCCTTATGTCAAAAAGACGAATCATTGTTTTCTACATCAAAAAGCAAAACTTTAATATAATCTGTCGGCTTTATAGATTGGGTAGCCCATGCATAATTTATACTTGGAAATTCATCTTTCATCTTCTTTCCTCCAATTGTATAATATCACATTATTATGCCATTCCCACTTATTTATTTTTTTTAATTTTATTTTTTTATACATTAAGTGGGCATTTTGCAGGTATTTTGCCGTCAGAAAATAAAAAAAATCCCGCAAACCCCTGCAAATAGGGGCTTGCGGGAAATAATTCTTTACTCCCACTCGATGGTTGCAACCGGTTTTTCTGAGATATCCCAGAGGACTCTGTTTACGCCGGGGATCTGGACGATCTTGTCTCTCATAGTGCAAAGTGTTGCGAAAGGAATTTCGGGTACTGTAACCTTAACTGCGTCTGTTGTGTTGACTGCACGGATTACAACTGCCCAGCCCATGTAACGCTCGCCCTTGCCGGCAGCATCATACTTGATACCTGTAGACTTGATGTCGGGAATTGCGCAGAAGTACTGCCAAGGGGTTTCGGGAAGTTTGCCGATTTCTTCGCGAACGATTGCATCAGCTTCTCTTAATGCTTCGAGTCTGTCTCTTGTAATAGCGCCTACGCAGCGAACACCGAGTCCGGGTCCGGGGAAGGGCTGACGATAAACCATGTTGTCGGGAAGGCCGAGTACCTTGCCTACTACACGTACTTCATCTTTGTATAAAAGTTTAACGGGTTCAACGAGTTCAAAGTTAAGTTCTTCGGGAAGGCCGCCTACGTTGTGATGTGCCTTAACGCCGTCACTTTCAAGGATGTCGGGATAAATTGTTCCCTGTGCGAGGAATTCGATACCTTCAAGCTTGGAAGCTTCTTCTGCGAATACATCGATGAATTCCTTGCCTATAATCTTTCTCTTGGTCTCGGGATCAGCCACACCTGCAAGCTTGTCAAGGAATCTGTCTGTTGCATCAACATAGATTAAGTTTGCGTTCATCTGATTCTTGAATACTTCGATAACCTGCTCGGGTTCGCCCTTTCTTAAGAGGCCGTGGTTAACATGTACACATACAAGATTCTGTCCGATAGCCTTGAT
The DNA here is from genome assembly GCA_902765365.1 of uncultured Lachnospiraceae bacterium. Classification (GTDB taxonomy): domain Bacteria; phylum Bacillota; class Clostridia; order Lachnospirales; family Lachnospiraceae; genus UBA3766. The sequence goes on along the minus strand of CACWZK010000021.1, from coordinate 6,741 downwards.
TAAAAGAGCTGCAACTACGGATGAATCTACACCGCCTGATAAAGCAAGAAGTACTTTTTTATCACCTACCTGTGCCTTAATCTCGGCAATCTGCTCGTCGATAAAAGCAGTTGCCAAAGCTTCTGTGGTGATTCTTTCCATTGACTCGGGTCTTACGTTTGAACTCATATAAAATCTCCTTTTCTTTATATTCTCAGTTATATCTCATAAAAGAAAAATAACTGCATTTCTATTTATTTACTTACATTTGACTGCAAATATAATATTACTCATTCACGGTAACATTAGACTGAAGATGCTTAAGAACTACATATGACATGGCAGTTTGGTAAAGATAAGGCTTGCCGTATGTCTCCTCATAAGAGCTGTAATATGTGCTGTCAAGTCCGTATGCATCAAGCATTTCTTTTACGTCGTCCTCGGTTACGGTTAAGCCTGCATCCTCATAAATTGCTTGGAATTTAAGATTGTCATCAATAGTATTCTGTGCCTTGGTTGTAATGGAAGCTTCGTATTCTTTTTTGCTTAAGCCAGTAAAATCTTCAAACTTGCCGATTGCGGTTTCACCGCCGTATGACTTGTATTGCTCGTATGTCTTTAAGTCGTTATTTTTGATCTGACCTTTTACGGTCTTTAAATAAGCCTTGGGATAATCTTTTACGATTGAATTATCTCTTACATAAGTTGTCAGATACTGTTTGAGATTGTCATCAAACTCCGAATCCTTGTAATACTGCTTGTATTCTTCGGTGGTTGATGCAACGTCCGAATAATGCGCTTTTACAAAATCATCGTTAAACTTGGACGGAACCTGAACGCTGTTGACGGTAATGTTAAATACCGCTTCCTTGCCGTTTAATTCATCCTTGCCATAGTTCTCGGGGAATGTAACGTGGATATCAAAATTCTCGCCGACATTGTGTCCGATGATTGCATCTTCAAAGCCGTCGATATATGCGTGTGAACCGATGGTAAGACTGGTTCCCATACCGCCTGTCGAACCGCCCTGGAATTCGACTCCGTCAATGCTTCCGACATAGTCAAGGTTGATGGTGTCGCCCTCTTTTATCTTGATGGAAGTATCTGTACTGTTGTCGGGATATGCGGCTAAAATATTCTCAACATAGCTGTTCCAGTCTTCTTCGGTAATGTCCATATCACTTCTTGATACGGTGATATTCTTGTAATCGCACATCTCAACGTAGTCAAGTGCTTTGATTCCCGCTATGGTACCGTCGTCGTTTAAGCCTTCGCTGAAATTCTCAACCGCTTTGGTATCAACCACAATGCTTGATGCCACTGCCCATCCGATAATTCCGAGTACAATGAGTGCTACGACGATTATTACAATCCATTTAACCGTTTTGACTGTCTTGGCTTTCTGGATTGCCTTTTCTCTGTTTTTCTTTTGTGCCTCGCGCTTGTCTGAGCTCATTCTTTCCTCCGTTATTCTTTATTGCTGTAAAGTGAGAACTGTCCCCGGGTGGTCAAAAAAGCCAAAATAGAACCGTCCCCGAATGGTTAATAGTTCATTTCTGCGTACATGCGCTCGTCTTCTTCGCGAAGTTCCTTACGCTTGATCTTACCGCCGAGAGTCTTGGGAAGTTCCTGTACGTATTCTACGATTCTCGGATACTTGTAAGGAGCGGTTGCATGCTTAACGTGGTTCTGAAGTTCCTTGGTAAGTTCTTCCGAAGGAGTGTAGCCTGCTGCAAGAACGATTCTTGCCTTAACAACCTGACCTCTGATGGGGTCGGGTGCTGCGGTAATCGCACATTCTACTACTGCAGGATGCTCGATGAGCGCACTTTCTACCTCGAAAGGTCCGATACGGTAACCGGAACATTTGATAACGTCATCGTGACGTCCTACGAACCAGTAATATCCGTCGTTGTCTCTCCATGCAACGTCCTTAAGATTGTAGTTGCCGGATCCTAGAGCTTCGTCGGTTAATTCTTTGTTCTTGTAATATCCTACGAAAAGTCCGATGGGAGGATTGTTAATTACATCGCAGATAACGATTTCGCCTTCTTCACCGTTTTCACAGTCTTTGCCGTCGGCATCGAAAAGATGCAGATCATAAATGGGTGAAGGCTTGCCGAGTGTACCGGGCTTTGATTCAAACCAGGGGAAGTTTGCGATAAGTACGGTACCTTCGGTCTGACCGAAACCTGACGCAATCTTTTTGCCCGTCAGTTCTTCCCATCTGTTAAATACTTCGGGATTTAAAGCCTCTCCTGCGGTAGCCCAGTGTTCTACACTTGATAAGTCATAATCTTCAACCTTTTCCTGAAGCATGAATCTGTACATCGTAGGAGGTGCACAGAATGTGGTAAGTCTGTATTTTTCAATCTTCGCAAGAAGGTTGTTGGCATGGAATTTATCCATGTCGTAGCAGAAAATCGTAGCTCCGCAAATCCACTGTCCGTAGATTTTGCCCCAGCCGAACTTAGCCCAGCCCGAGTCTGAAACCGACATGTGAAGCTTGTTTTCCTGAACTCTCTGCCAGTAATGAGCCGTAACGATATGTCCCAAAGGATGGAAGTAATTGTGGCAAACCATCTTGGGCATTCCTGTTGTACCCGATGTGAAATAAATCTGCATGAGGTCTGTACCCACTGTTCTCTGATCGTCTGTGGGACGCTCGAATGTATCGGGATATTTGGCTATTTCGGCGTTGAAATTAACCCAGCCTTCTCTTTCTTTGTTATCAACTATAAATACGCTCTCGATGCAGGGTGCTTCGGGAAGCGCAAGTTCCATCTGCTCTATTACATATGCATCGTCAACGCATACAAACGCTTTGATGGATGCTGCATTTGCACGGTATGCTATATCTTTTTTGGTAAGCTGCAGTGTTCCCGGTACGATTATTACACCGAGTTTCATGAGGCCTACAGCGGTAATCCAGTATTCCCAGCGTCTTCTTAAAATAAGCATTACTACATCGCCTTTTTTAAGTCCGCGGGCTCTGAACATATTCGCTACCTGATTGGACATTTTTGAAATGTCCGTAAATGTGAATGTTCTTTCTTCATCGTGGTCGTTGCACCAAAGAAGCGCTCTTTTATCAGGTTCTTCCTTGGCCCACGCATCAACTATATCGTATGCAAAGTTAAAATCCTGAGGAGGAGTAACTTTGTAATTTGCCTTAAAATCTTCGTAACTGTCAAAATCTATTCTTGGTAAAAATCTTTCTAACATTTCTTTTCTCTCCGTTTCCTTACTCCGCAATCATGGTCAGGAACGTAGCGGGAGTATCTCCTCCGCATCTTTGTCCGTGAGGGTAATTGGGATTAAAATAAATACTGTCGCCTTTTTCCAAAACTAATTCCTTGTCACCAAAGGTGACGACGACGGTACCTTCCAATACCAGGTTAAATTCTTCCCCCCTGTGAGTAACCAAATCCGCGGGCTTGTCGGACGGATCAAGCGTAACTATAAAGGGCTGCATCAGCATATTGGCATAGTGATAAGCCAGGTCCTTAAATTCATAACCCGGATATCTGTCGGCCTTTGCACCCTGTCCTGCACGAACGATCTGATATGTATTAAGTTTGGCGGAAACACCCGTAAGAATCTCGGACATATCCACTTTGTACATTTTCGAAAGCTGGTAAATGGTGTTGATGGGGATGTCTTTGCCTGTTCTTTCATACTCTCTGTATGTCTCGACGTCTACGCCCACTCGCTTTGCCACTTCTTCTTCTGTGTACTCGCAGATTTCACGAAGTTCTTTGATTCTTAAAGCTATTTCTCTGATTTCATCCATAGTTCGTACCTTTCTTTAAACATTTATGAACTGCTTAAAAATACCGTATTTTAAGAATACCATAAAAAACACATTACACGCCACAGAAAATGAGGCGTGTCAAAATAAACATATGTATGTGCATCGCCCGCATGCTATATTACGCATGCGGGTTCTGCTTTTTTCTTTTATGAGTTAAGACCGATTTCGATTGCCTTTAAGTTAAGTTCAATCATGGCTGCTTTTTTAGCAGGGATAACTTTCTTAACTGCATCGTTTACAACGTCTTTGTTAAGGAAACCGATTTCCTTGAACATCTTTCCGATGAGGATGATGATTGCGCAGCTCTTCATATTGTTTTCATCTGCAATCTTGGTAGCATCGATGTAAAATACTTTTACGTCGTCTCTTTCTACCTTGATGTCAACCATTGAGCTGTCTACAAGAATCATACCGCCGGGTACAACTGCGTTAACAAACTTCTCAAGTGAAGGACGGTTCATTGCAACAAGCACGTCAGGCTGTGTTACAAGGGGTGAACCGATGGGGTCGTCGGAAATAACTACCGAACAGTTACATGTACCGCCACGCATTTCGGGTCCGTATGAAGGAAGCCATGAAAGGTTCTTTCCGTCTAAAAGACCTGAGTAAGCAAGTGTCTTTCCTCCGAAGAGAATGCCCTGTCCGCCGAATCCGGCAAGTAAAACATTAAGTGTGCTCATTACTTATCCCCTCCTTCGTTAGCAGTAACATCTTTATATACTCCGAGAGGATAGTAAGGAAGCATGTTCTCTCTGAGCCAGTTGATAGCTTCCTTGGGTGAAAGTCCCCAGTTTGTAGGACATGTGGATACAACTTCGATGATGGAGTATCCTCTCTTGTTGATCTGGTTTTCAAAGCCCTTCTTGATGGCTTTCTTTGCTTCTCTTACATGAGCTACGGAATCAACCGTTACACGCTGTGCAAGTGCTGTTCCGGAAAGTGTTGAAAGAAGCTCGCATACACGGATGGGATAACCTGCTGTCTTAACATCTCTTCCGTAAGGAGAAGTCTGTGTGATCTGTCCGGGAAGTGATGTGGGAGCCATCTGGCCGCCTGTCATACCGTAAATTGCGTTGTTGATAAAGATAACTGTGATGTTCTCACCTCTTGTAGCGGCGTGAACTGTTTCTGCCATACCGATAGCTGCGAGGTCACCGTCGCCCTGATATGTAAAGATTACATTGTCGGGAAGCGCTCTTTTAAGACCTGTTGCTACAGCGGGTGCACGTCCGTGTGCAGCCTGTACCATATCACAGTTAAAATAATTGTAGCTGAATACCGAACATCCTACAGATGCAACACCTACAGTCTGTCCTTCAACTCCGAGTTCGTCTAAAACTTCTGCCACAAGACGATGTACGATACCGTGTGTACATCCGGGGCAGTAATGAAAAGGCACATCAGCGAGAGCCTTGGGTTTTTCAAATACTACAGCCATGATTAATTCTCCTTTCCTGCAAGCTTGCGAATCTCGCCGAGTACTTCAGCGGGTGTGGGAATTACACCACCTGTACGTCCGAAGAATTCAACATCCTTACGTCCGTTAACAACAAGCTTAACGTCATCGATCATCTGTCCTTTGTTCATTTCAACGCAAAGGAACTTCTTAGCCTTGTCGACATTCTTTTCGATTGTCTTGTCAGGGAAAGGCCAAAGAGTAATAGGACGGATAAGACCTGCCTTGATACCCTCTGCTCTGGCCTGCATTACAGCACTTCTTGATACACGTGAACTTGCGCCGAAAGCAACTACGAAGATTTCTGCATCATCGCACATAAACTCTTCCGCTCTCTGCTCGTTCTCTTTGATCTTAGCGTATCTCTCGTATCTCTCATTGATGAGATTTTCGAGTTCTTCGGGCTGAATGTATAACGAGTTGATAATATTTTTCTTTCTCTTGTTCTGGTGTCCGTTGGTAGCCCAGGGCTTGTCTGCTACAGGCTCATCCTTCTTGGTCGGGAATTCTACTGGCTCCATCATCTGTCCGAGCATACCGTCGGAAAGAATCATAGCGGGAACTCTGTACTTCTCACCTACTTCATATGCAAGTGAAACAAAGTCTACCATTTCCTGAATGGTTGAAGGAGCAAGAACGAAAAGCTGGAAATCACCATGTCCCAAAGCCTTTGTTGCCTGCCAGTAATCGGACTGTGAAGGCTGAATACCGCCTAAACCGGGGCCGCCTCTCTGTACGTTTATAATAAGTGCGGGAAGATCCGAACCGCCGATGTAGGAAACACCTTCGGATTTAAGGGAAATTCCGGGTGATGATGAAGATGTCATTGCTCTGACACCTGCACTTGTTGCACCGAGTACCATGTTAACTGCCGCAATTTCAGACTCTGCCTGAAGGAATACACCGCCTTCTTTGGGAAGTCTCTTTGACATATAAGCGGCTACCTCTGTCTGAGGTGTAATAGGATAACCGAAGTAATGCTTGCAACCGCACTGGATAGCGGCTTCGGCAAGAGCTTCGTTACCTTTCATCAAAACTTTCTCTGCCATTTATATCTTCCTCCTATCTTTCCACCTTGATAGCCACATCGGGACACATGATTGCACATGAAGCACAACCTACGCACTGAGATTCATCGGTCATTGTAGAGGGATGATATCCTTTGGCATTAATATGATCCGTAGCAAGCACAAGTAATTTTTTGGGGCATGCTTCAACGCAAAGACCGCAGCCCTTACATAAGCTCTCGTTAATCGTAACCTTAGCCATTTTTATTTCCTCTCTTTCGTTTGTGTGTTTATAGCCGTTGTTTTGTGCATTTCAGGGGGAGTGTCAACCGCACGATACACCGCGGGCACGCTCTCGCTAAGATGTCTCACGTAACGGATGCTAAATTCGACTTCGCATTGAAATGCTCGTCTCATTAAGCACCGACGGAGCCATATTACCCGCTTGTGCATCATACGGTCGCCACTCCCGGGTAATCGAAAAA
>CACWZK010000020.1 GCA_902765365.1 uncultured Lachnospiraceae bacterium | reverse complement strand
TGTTTATTTAATAATTTTTCTACCCAGTTTTTCTGTCCGCCTAAATCTCCAATTCTTCCAAAGCATACTTTATAAAGTCTTTCTACAAAAAGATTTACATTGTTTACCTGGTATCTGTCATATCCGTTAACCCATCGACCTGCTGTTATTCCATAGCTTTCGCATATATTATAAAACTCAAGCGAATTTGCAAATCCTGCAAAGACTTCAGTTCTGGACTTTCCTGCTTCAAGTTGACCAACCCAATCTTTAAACCCGTCTGTATCCGGTTCTCTTCCCATAAAAAGTTTATAAAGATCCGTTACATAATCCTCGTTATTTTTATTCTGTTTTGTGTATTCGGGGCTAAATAAAAATCCGTATGCAACATGAACACCGACAGCCTGTCCGCCAGTAAGCTGGCCTTTCCAGTCATTAAAGCCATCTTCATCGGAAGGTCTTCCAAGTGTTACTACATAACAACGTTCTACGAAATCATCTATTGTTCCTGCAGCAGCTTTCGCATTCAGTGATGGAAATGAAATCATAGAAAAAATCATAATTATCGCTAACGCGATACTTAACACTTTTGTTGGCTTTGTTGCAAATTTTCTCATAATAAACCCCCTTTTTACAAACCTCTTTTTATGCATGAAAAATAACCTTTCACAAATATAATTTTAGTAAAGATATTTACTAAATTCAATAGTAAATATTTTTACTATTTATACTTGATTTATGGATTCAAAAAACTCTTTCAAATACATAAAAATAATTCGTGATCTTCGTGAAGACTCTGATTTCACACAGGAATACGTCGCCAATTATCTTGGAACTTCTCAAACTATGTATGCACGCTACGAACGTGGAGCAAACGAAATTCCTGTCAGACACATATTAAAATTATGCGAGCTCTACAATGTATCTGCTGACTACATTCTGGGCTTAAGAAATTAAAAAGTCGGGAGGATCTTTCCCGACTTTTTTCTTCTTTTACGAATTTTTATTTTTTCAGAATTTATTAAATTTCACTTTTCTTAATAGGAACTATCTTCAATGTATATCCAAGAGGAACCAGAACCCTCAGCAGACTGTCTATCTGCGGTGAATGAACCGCTTTTTCCAACCTGGCTATCGAGGGTTGTTTCACATTGCATTTTAAAGCCAGCTCAGCCTGGGACAAACCTTGTTTTTCGCGAATATCAACCAAGGTTCCTATTAGTTCTTTTTCCAATTCTATTATATATTCTTCTTCGGAACTGATATTTAATTCTTCTCTGACATCTTCCCAACTAATCATAACGGAAACCTCCTCCTATAGTCCTCTAACTCACGAATAGCCTTTAATATTTCTCGCCTCGGAGTTTTTTGAGTTTTTTTCTGAAAAGAATGCAACAAAATAAATGTGTTTTCTTTATAAAATGCAAACAGGATTCTATTGGATAACGGTCTCAGCTCCCAAATATCTCCATCAAGATGTTTAACAATTGGTTCACCAATACGAGTTCCTTCTTTTTTGAGAGTGTCTATATACGCAACTATTTTGTAAAAATTGATTCTAGCATCCTTATTGCCATCATTTGCATTCTTTCGTAATTCTTTTAAATGTACTTTTAAACTGCAATATCCATCAGAATCTTCAAAAAAGATAATTTTATACATTTTCTTTCCTCTATAATAACAAATATGTTATCGGTGGTCAATAACACATTTGTTATTTGCTTGACTATCTTCCTATAATTTGTTACAGTGTAACCAATGGTTATGGTTAAAATATATTATAACCAATGGTTATTGTCAAGGAGAATACATTATGGTTTTTCAACCGGATCGTTTAATCAAAATACGTGAAAATATGGGTATTTCTAAGGCAGAAGCTGCCAGAAAACTGAATATGTCCGCAATGGGATATGGAAGATATGAAAATGGCGACAGAACTCCTTCTTATCAAACCGTATGTTTTATTGCCCAACAATTTAACACAACACCCGATTATCTTTTTGGAATAACAGATAATAACACTCCGAAACAAATAATCATATCTTTTTCCGATGATCCCGAATTGTACGAACTCGTTTGTCTTTGTAAAGAAAAGCAGAATTTTGCCAATCGCATTTTAGAATATATTAAACTCGGAGGTGCCTTCAATGAGTAAAATGTTTGAAGATTTAAAAACCGGTCTGGAAGAAGCAATCGAATATGAAAGAGAACTAAAGAATAAAAATAATAATATTTATCAGAGTGAAACTAAGGAAATTACGCCAATCATAAAATCCGTAAAATTATCTTATAAAGACAATAAAGCGCAGGACTGATAATCCTGCGCTTTTATTATTTATGCTGTTTCAATACTGTCGGCTTTCTTTAAGTTGTATTTCTCGACTGCTGCCTCTCTCATCTTGTATTTAAGAATCTTGCCTGCGGCGTTCATCGGGAAGCCGTCTACGATATCGACGTACTTGGGAACTTTATGTTTTGCCATATGGTCGTATACGTATTTTTTGATTTCTTCTTCGGTAATTGTCTCGCCTTCCTTGGGAACTACCGCTGCGAGAATTTCCTCGCCAAGTGCTTCGTCGGGAACACCTATTACCTGAACATCTTTTACTTTGTCATAGGTATAGATGAATTCTTCGATTTCCTTGGGATAAATGTTTTCACCGCCACGGATAATCATGTCTTTTAAACGGCCTGTAATCTTGAAGTTGCCTTCGGGTGTTCTGCATGCAAGGTCTCCTGTGTGAAGCCATCCGTCGGCATCGATTGCCTGAGCTGTGGCTAGAGGCATCTTGTAATAACCCTTCATGATATTGTAACCTCTGGCTACGAACTCGCCGTTTACACCGTCGGGACATTCTTCACCGGTTTCAGGATCGATGATTTTACATTCTACACCGGGCAAAGGTCCGCCGACCGTAGTAACTCTGACTTCCAGAGGATCGTCGGTTGTGGACATCGTACATCCGGGTGATGCTTCCGTCTGGCCGTATACGATGGTGATTTCTGTCATATGCATCTTTTCGACAACGTCTCTCATGACTGCGATGGGGCAGGGGCTTCCGGCCATAATACCTGTTCTCATATGTGAAAAATCGGTCTTCGGGAAGTCTTCATGTTCGAGCATTGCGATAAACATTGTAGGTACGCCGTGGAAACATGTGATCTTTTCCTGGTTGATACATGCAAGCGCGGGCTTCGTTGAGAAGTAAGGAATCGGTGATAATGTTACACCGTGGGTCATGGATGCGGTCATCGCAAGTACCATACCGAAGCAATGGAACATGGGCACCTGAATCATCATTCGATCGGCGGTTGATAAGTCCATTCTGTCGCCGATACATTTTCCGTTATTGACTACATTGTAGTGTGTAAGCATAACTCCCTTGGGGAAGCCTGTGGTTCCGGATGTGTACTGCATGTTGCAGACATCATGTTTATCAACCAGAGACGAACGTCTGTAAACTTCCTCGATGGGAACGCTCTTGCCGAGATCCAATGCTTCTTCCCATGTCAGACATCCGGGCTGACGGCTTGTAACGTTAATTACGTGACGAAGGAAAGGAAGACGCTTGCAGTGAAGAGCTTTGCCGGGCGTATTTGTAGCAAGTTCGGGGCAGAGTTCCTGGATAATCTGCGCGTAGTTGGAATCTCTGAATCCGTCAATCATTACAAGGGTATGGGTATCGGAGTTTCGTAAAAGATACTCAGCCTCGTGAATCTTGTAAGCCGTATTCATTGTTACCAAAACTGCACCGATGCGGCAGCAGGCCCAGAATGATAAATACCACTGGGGAACATTGGTAGCCCAGATTGCCACATGTGTACCCTGCTTTACACCAAGTGCGATTAAAGACTTGGCAAACTCGTCCACATCATCCCTGAATTCGGAATATGTTCTTGTGTAATCAAGAGTTGTATATCTGAAAGCGTACTGATCGGGGAATTCTTCTACCATGCGATCGAGTACCTGAGGGAATGTCTTGTCGATAATCTCTTCTTTTTTCCAGATGAACTTACCTGTGCCGGCCTTGTTTGAATAAAGTGTCTTTCCGACAACCTTGGCTTCCTGCTCATACTGTGACATGAAGTTTATAAAGTGAGGGAACACGATTCCGGGGTCGGATAATTCTTCAAGCCAGGCGGGAATCCATTCAAATGAAACATAGTGATCGTAATTGATTGAACGAAGCGCACCCATCAAATCATCAATGGGAAGTGAACCTTCTCCCATGAGTCTGTACTCAATCTTGCCGTCAACGACATCGGAATCCTTGATGTGAACGTGAAGTACGTATGCACCGAGGTTCTGAATAGACTGCTCGGCGGTTTCGTTGCCGTATCTTACCGTATGATGAATATCCCAGCATGCTGCGACATTATCTCTTGCGAAAACGTTTAAGACATTGCGAAGTCTCTCGGTATTTGCATAAGGTCCTACGGTTTCTATTAAAAGAGAAACGCCGTTATTGTCAGCCTCTCTGTATGTAGCCTTGATACACTCGATAACGGGATCGTCCGATGTGTCGGTATCGTCATTGCTTTTTCCGGCACGAAGTCTGATTGCGGGGCATTTTAAAATCTTGGCGATTCTTATATATTCTCTGATATCTTCGATGTTTTCCTGAATTTTGTCAGGGTCTGCAATGTTGCAGACTGCATCGATCACGGGAATCTCAAGCCCCATCTGAGCTATTTTTCTGGCTGTTTCAACAATATTTTCGTTGTTGAAAGGTCTGTTCTTTCCGGAAAAAACTTCTCTTTTGATATCATGAATTTCAATACCCGAGAACTGAAGATCTTTTGCGGTCACATAAAAATCCGACCAGTCAAAATCATCCCATCCGTTAGTTGAAAACGCTAATCTCATTTGTATAATCCTCTCTGTTAATCAATCCTAAAATATATTAATCAGGTTTCTTTTCCTGTTTCTCTTCATATACAATCTTGTTAATAGCATTTAGATAAGCTCTGATACTTGCACCGATAATATCGGTTGAAATACCGTTGCCTGAATAAAGCTTTCCGTTTGAACGAAGTTTTACAAGTGCTGTTCCTACCGCCTCGCTTCCTTCAGTTACGGACTGAATCTGGAAATCATCGAGTTCGTAGTGATGACCTACTACCATTTCAACCGCAAGGAATGCTGCTGCGATGGGGCCGTCTCCCGAACTTAAGCCCTTAAGTTCGTTGCCTTCTTTTTCAAGTGTGATGCAGGCTGTGGGTGTGATGATGTTTCCGGAATTGATTACAAAGTCAACGAGCTGATAAGTTGCTGGAACCTGAAGGGCTGCGGTTGCAATGATTGCTTCCATTTCCTTGGTTCCGATTTTCTTTTTCTCGGAAACTCTCTTGAATTCCTTGTAAACCTTTGCGTTATCGTCATCGGACAAATCGTATCCGAGTTTTTTGATAGCCTTGATAACCTTGGAAATATCCGCAGTTTCGTCGAGGTTTAAGTCATCAACCTTCTCTTTTTCCTCTTCTTCGAAGGTAATCTTGATGCCCTGATTCTCACCTTCAATCCATGTCATCTGACGAAGAGTCTTGTTAAATTCTGCTCTCGGGATATCGATGTTTACACCGATTGCTTCGCCCTTTTCGGAAATAAGATTTACAAAATGTCCGATCTTGGGAGCAGCCTTGCCCACAAGAGTTGTCTTAACCTGTGTTGCTCCTGCCTTGATTGCAGCCACGGAGTTTGCGTTGCCGAGTCTGATTTCATCGGAGCATGCAACGGAAATTGTTACATTTTCGATTCCGCGGACATTTTCTTTTATGTATTTTATGAAATCAGCGGTTTCCTCGGGAAGCCATGTTCCTGCGGTATCGCAGAAATCCAGAATGGTTGCGCCCGATGCAATTACACCCTGGGATAATTTTGCGACAAATTCTTTTTCGCTTCTGGAAGTATCGATAAAGGATACTTCGATTTCGTCGCAAAGCGTCTTTGCGTAAGCAACCATTTCGGGAACTTTCTCAAGAACTGCCTTGGGTTTAGCTTTTAAAATATATTCCATCTGAACGGGAGATGTAGGAACAAGAACTCTTATTCTCGCATTCTTTGAATTCTTAATCGCATCCGCTGCGGCATCAATCTCTGCTTTGTCGGGAGCTGCTGCAACCGAAAGTGTGCTTTCCTTTATCATTGAAGACAGTGATTTGATAAGCAGTGCATCTGTCTTTTCGACAGCCTTGGGCATTTCAATCACATTTACTTTGATTTTTTCAAGTCTTTTCGCAACTTCCATTTTTTCCTTGAAGCTCATAGAAAATGCATTGTTAATGCAGCTTTGAGCGATTGTTGAATCGGCAATGAAAATCTTGTTCATGTTTATTTCCTTTCTAAAATAAAAAGTCCCAGAAATTAGAATCTCTAATCTCTGGGACGAAATTTCTTCCGCGGTACCACCCATATTACTTAAATAAGTCACTCAGTAAGATACTATCATATCTTCAGCCTTGATAACGGAGCTTGCCGGAGCCCTTTACTTAATGTTCGAGGGTTCTGCTCGGGAGTGAGACTGCACTTCGTTCTTTCGTACCGGTTCACAGCAACCACCGGCTCTCTGAAACTTCCAAACGACGCATAATTCCTTCATCGCATTTTTTCGTATGTGAAATCATAATAATTTCTTTTTCGGGCAATGTCAAGAATTTTTTTATAATTATGTTAATTGAATTTACTTCGTTTGTTTCGACATCCATTCCCAAATGGAAACGCCGTTTTCTACACAATCGTTGTTAAAAAAATAAATCCACGAAAAATGCCCGAAATACTGATAAGGCCTGCCGTCTTTATTAAAACTTCCCGAAGTATCGTGAACATCCTCAAATTCGCTGACTGTGATATTGCCTGCACCGATCCTGTCGAAACGTTTTAAAAGAGGCTTTTCGTATTTTAAAGGAAGGACCGTAAAATCGTTCTTTGCGTATACAAACCAGATTGGCATGTCTTTTAGGGGAAGGAGTCTTTCTTTTTTTAGTCTCCTCGGATAAAAAGCTTCGCAAATCGGATAAGCCGCCGCAAAGAAATCGGGATAATTTAGGATAAGGTCCATTGTCATAAATCCGCCGTTTGAGCAGCCGCCGACGATGATTCGATTCTTATCGACAAAATTTTCATCCGCGTACTTTTCGATCAGTTCTTTTAAATCTTTCAGATAAATCGAATCCTGTCCCCGGTTTTTCTGCCAGGTCGCTTTGTTTTCCTCATACTGAAGCCAGAAGGTCGGAGTCTGCGGAGTAAGTATGTATGCGCCGTCCATTATATTCTGAAACTCTTCGCCAAAAAGAGGTGTGACCTTGTTCCCGTAAAGTGTTATAAGCGGGTCCGTTCCGCCTTCGCCCATTCCGTGCAGCCATATTACGAGCGGTCGGAGATTTTCGGCGGAAGCATTCTTAGGTATAAAAGAAGCATAAGTTAAACTGTGGCCTTCACTGCCTGTGAAACGACCGGATAAATCAACATCTTTTATCTCAGGAAAATAAAAGTCTTCATTATTTAAAACCGTTTCCTTGGCATCCCCAAATTTTACTTTCAGCTTATAATCAAACCATTTGTTAAAACCGGTCGCAAAATCATAAAACATCGGAGAGCCTTCTTCGGGCGAGAATCCAAGTTCAAGGGAAATAAATCCGCCGTTATTTTCCGTGCGGCTTCCGTACTCATCCGAATAATATGCATCGGTTACGGTTCTTTCAGAGTTTAAAGTATCCTTTTCGTTCTTTCGCTCTTCCTTTACAACAAACAAGGTCGTTTCAATGTTTCGGATTTGGTCTGAATCTGTGCCGACATTAATAACAACCTTTGTGGCCGCGGGTCCCCAGTCAAACCCTTTTATGATGATTTTTCCGTCTGAAGCCATATTTTCTTACCTTTTTTCATAATCCGAGAATATGCTTTTCCATACTCTCGCGCAATACATTCGAGCCGTCCTCAATGTCTGCCAGATACGTAATTATCAGCTTGCGTTTCGGCAGAATATAACATTTCTGCTTGAATTTTCCGTTTATGCTGAAGCCGTCATGAAATTTCCATATATAAAAGCCGTATCCGCCCTCGTGATTCATCTGCAGAACGGATGTCGCCTTTTTTACATATTCTTCAGAAACGATTCGCTTTCCGTTATATGTACCGCCGTTATATAAAAGAAGTCCGATTTTGCTTAAATCATTGACCGACATTTCCATGCCCGAGGCCCCGTAAAAGTAGCCTTTCGAACAGCGGCTGTATGTGGCGTCCGTGATTTCCAGCGGATCGAGGATGTTACGTTTTATAAACTCCCATGCATCTTCGCCGATTGCTTCGGTTAATGCAACTCCGACAAGATACGCAGGAACATTGCTGTAATCAAAGGAATTATCATCGGAGTTAAAGTCTTTTATGCTAAAAGAAAAGTCCATGTAATTGTCATCGGGCGCCCTGAAGGGAAATCCCGGAACCGACATTGTCATTAAACGGTAAAGAGACAGCTTTTTCCATTTTTCTTTCATTTCTTTGGAAAGACCTAACGTGTATTTTTCGGGAATGTAATAAAGGATATCTTTGCTTATATCTATGAGATTCCTGTCAAGCGCAATTCCGACGGCAATCGCCAGAATACTTTTCGTGCAGGAGTAAATCGGATGGATGTTTTCCTTTGTATCGCCAAAGGAATATGCCAAATTACCGTCCTCGTAGATTTCAACGCCGTAAACCGGCCAATGGTTAATCAGTATGTCATTTTTAAATGCTTCGTACCCCGAAAATCTGATTTTCTCCGAAACCCCGGGATCGTCTTTATATTTTTCTCTCAGAATATCCAGGGTCTCTCTGTTTTCTTCTAAAAGATTGAAAAGTCCGTCTTCGGACAAAACCCCTCGCTTTAAATCCGCAGGAAGTTTCCCCTGCTCATCCAGCGAAAAATCATCCTTCCAGCTTTCGCCCATATATTCTTCAAGCTCATCTATTTCGGACTGGAAATCAAG
This sequence comes from uncultured Lachnospiraceae bacterium, assembly GCA_902765365.1. Lineage (GTDB taxonomy): Bacteria > Bacillota > Clostridia > Lachnospirales > Lachnospiraceae > UBA3766. Next base: position 9,622 of record CACWZK010000020.1, on the reverse strand, counting down.
AAATGCAGCAGGGTTTTCTTCTGCATCTTTTATGACTTTAAGCCCCTTGTCATAAAGACCTTCCATATATTCAATCCGGTTGATCGAATCCTGATGTATTATTGATTTTTTGTCTGTTCGCATAGCCTGTCTCTTTATTATTTTTTATTTTCCTTACACCACTTTGCTTTCGCGGATGCTTTTTTCCTGCATTCTTCCACACTGTCCGACTCAATGCACTCAATTATGCGGTCGGTCAGTTCAACTTTTAAAAGTTCATATTTACCGTCTTTTGAAACAATAATGTACCGGTTAACATGACTTATCCTATGGGCGTTATTTTCCAAAGATATATGAATATCCTCATAGCTTTTATTGTATTTTGTATAATCAGCCACGGGACAGCCCTCGAATTCTTCCGCGGGCTCCCATTTTTTGACAAAATTTTCAGCCTTTATGATTCCCGGAATCACCACGAAGATTAAATAGAGAAGTGCCGGATCAAGAAGACCTAAAACCGCAAGCCACTTAACCGAAGAAGTCAGAAATCCGATGATTACACAAATGCCTCCCACTGCGGGAATGCCCGAGACGTAATGTCCGGTTCTTTTGCTTGAAACGGCAGCGCCTATGGTAATGCCCCATGAAAGGAGCGCGAGGATAAGAAAAATATCACATACTATATTATCTTTTATGAACTGTATTATCACCATATTATAAAAACGCCTCTCCCGTTAAGGAGAGGCAAATTTAAATTTATTTGCCTTCTTTTATTTTATCATAAACCGTTTGTCATTTCTGTATTTTATTGAAGGCAGATTTTTCTGTATTCAATTTTCAATGCATTCTTTTACGCGAATTTTGGATTTATCTGATAAAAGAAGCGTGAGGCAGATTATTGCCAATATTAACATTACAGCCATTTGCCAGATACCGCTGAAATATTTGGTAATCCACGTACCAGCCCTCTCGGGATTGATATATCCGTTAAGGATGCTCGGTCCCGCATTATTAACCGCATGCATTATTGCTGCAGGCCAGACGGAACCGCTTTTAACGGTAACAAAAGTAAGCATTATTCCCATCAAAGTGCAGAAAAGGCACATTCTTGCAATTCCCACAAAAGGAAATCCGGGATAGTCGGTTCCAAAATTATGACCGATACAAGTTAAGGGCGCATGCCATAAGCCCCAGATAATTCCGCCGGTTATGCAGGCAAGAATTGTAGCGCGAAGTTTTTTCCCTTTGCTAAGCGAGGTATCTTCATCCGCGCCAAAAAGTTTTAAAAGCTTGGGCATCATATAGCCTCTCCAGCCGGCTTCCTCTCCGAAAGCCGCGAAAGATCCGAACACTCCCGATACTATCGCTGCTAACGGAAATATATTAAGAAGTCTTTTATCTATCTCCAGAGATACATAATATTCGGGATCGTACAATTCCCTGAAAAAAAGAATAGTCAGAGCATTGCTTAGTTCGAGGTATATCCAGGGAAGCAGTATTGCGATTAAAAAGAAAATCCATTTTCCATTTTTAAAAGAAATCCCAAGCATCATGGAATCTTTTCCGGAGAGTTTAAAACCTTCTTTTGTAACAAGTCTCGTTAAAATATGCGATAGAAGAGGTGCCAGCATTCCGAGGGCGATGAAACTCTGCATGGGATTGGAAAGATCCTGCCATTTAACAAATTTCATATTGGTAACAAAAAACCACGCATATGCCAGGCCGAATGAAAATGCAAGGTATATGAGGAGTCTTTTTAATTCGGTTTTATTCATCGATACCCTCCTTTCTCTCATAAAAGAAAGTGGTTATTCTGTATGAAACATAGAATAGCAAAAGTGATATCACAGGCGATACTATGGAAACCAGAGTTAATTCAAACGCATGTGTATCGGCCCACTCTACCAGTTTTGATATATCCCACCTGTCCAATACGGTTAAATCGCCGAAAAGAAAAAGAGCAACGACTGCAAATCCGACTATTAACCAGAATGATGTCTGTATAGTCACGGCTTTCGCTCTTCCTAAAAGAAGATTTACAGGTATATCCACCGCGTTCATCAAAAGAGCTAAGCTCATGCCGGGTATTGCGAGCGCCATACACAGATTCGATGAATTGGTTACTGTTTCGATCTCACCTAAATAAGCGGCCGATATTACATTAAGAATCATATATACCGACAAATAGGTATATGTAAGGATTCCGACAAAAACATATTTTGAAGCCACGTATTTTTTCTTATCTACCGGCAGAGAGAAAAGGTATGAGCGAATTTTGTTTTTTTCATCATAACTGATTGTTTTGTTGAAAGACAAACTTACCAGCATAATAAAAGTATATAAGAATACAGGCAAACTCATCACGAAAAATGTATCGACGATATTGATAATTTCTCCGGTTTCAGTCATGGCCGTAAATACTTCGTTATAACCATTTCCCGGGAATATTACTCGGAACAATAAAAACAGCAGAACTATGATGATAATCGTTATCGAAACTCTTTTACCTTTTATCGAAACAAAATCTTTGTATAAAAGTCCACCCATCAGATAACACCTCTCTTTCTGTCGGCAATATATAACGAGAGGCCGTAAGAGGCTGCAGATACCAGAATTGCTGCGATTACAACAATCCAGGCTTTGGTCTTTAAATAATCAAGCCAGCCCCAAACATTTAAATCAATTTCCTGCTCAAGGAATAAAACTTTCCATATTTTAATCAGATGTCCGATATTTAAAAGAGCTGCCGCCAGAACGGTTGTAAAAATTGCAAACAGCTGACAATACTGATCCTTTCCGTATCCGAGCAAAACATTAAAAAAGATAATAAGTGCTCCGTATATGGAAAAAATCGCTGCTGCGGAAACAACCACTCCCATTAATTCGCCGAAAGTCATCATATCGGTCAGTGAAGATATAATGATGGCAAGAACGGTATCAACGGCTATACCCATTCCGAAAAGCGCATAAATTGTCAGAAATCTCGCAAACAGTCTTTTATGAATCGATAAAGGAAGTGCTCCCGCGATTCTGTTAAAACCTGCCTCGCCGTCCGCATTGAAAATAATCGTCATGTCCAAAACTGCCGACATGGGAATAATCATAAAAAGAACAAGCACAAAGGATCCTATGTTTTTCACGTCAACCGTCGTCAAATCATTATCCATAAGCATGTCTGCGCCGGCTTTTGCGATATTACCGAAACGTGCGCTTAAAACATACATTAATGCCAGAACAAATACGCCGATTAAAACAAAGGTGAAAGTCTTTAATTGTTTTCGAAGACAAAAAATGTCTTTTATAATCAAACCTTTCATGGTCCTACCCCCTGTTAACGTAGAAAATCATAATCTGCTCCAAGGGTGCCGGTTCTATTACCATATCGGGATAAAGTCTTGCAGCCGCATGTCTGTCATTAATTAACACTTCGGCGCCAAAACTGCTTTCTTCAAAACTGACGATAAGCGATTCGCTTACCATGGGAAGTTCGCTCTTTTTACATTTTAAAATTCCGTGTTTTTCAAGTATTTCATCTTTATTACCGGATAAAAGAATCTTACCGCCGTCGATAAATACGATTTCATCCGCAATTTTTTCAAGATCGCCTGTAATATGAGATGATAAAAGAATCGAATGATCCTCATTTAACACGAACTCTCTGAAAATATTAATCATTTCATTTCTTACGATCGGATCGAGTCCGCTCGTCGGTTCGTCCATAACAAGCAGTTTGGCATGGTGGGATAAGGCAACGGCTATCTGGAGTTTCATACGCATGCCCCTTGAAAATTTGCCGCAGGGCTTTTTCGCGGGAAGAGAAAATCTTTTAAGATAATCGAAGAAAGCCTCCTCGTCCCAGTTTTTGTAAATATTCTTCATCATGATATTGATGTCTTTGCCTGTCATAAATTCATGAAAACCCATTTCGTCAAACACAACACCGATATTCTCGCGAAGTGCGGCGCTTTTTTCACTGACATTTTCGCCAAAAACTTTAATTTCGCCCGAATCCCTCTTAATAATGTCAAGAATCAGATTTATAGTTGTGGTTTTGCCTGCACCGTTTTGTCCGATGAAACCGCATACCGATCCTTCGGGCACCGAAAAGCTGACATTATCCAGTTTAAAATCGCCGTAATCCTTGCTTACGTTTTTTAGCTCTATAACATTTTTGATTTCTTCCATACTGATATCCTCTGTATTTTCTTATGAGGAATTAGTTGCTCTTTTTTTCTTCGTAAATAATTTCAAGCATTTCGAGCATCTCTTCCAAAGACACTTTGCCCATGAGAGCTTTATCCACTGCTTTTTCCATCAGTTCCTGAGTTGCAAAAAGCATGGTTTCTTTCATAAGTTCGCTGTTCATTGCTTTCGCGAAGCTGCCTTTGCCGACGATGGTTTCAATGTATCCGTCGCGTTCAAGATCCTCATAAGCACGTTTTGTGGTAATTACACTGATTTTCAATTCTTTTGCCAGGAGTCTCATTGAAGGAAGGGCGTCCCCCGCTTTCAATTCTCCCGTCATCATAAGGCCTTTGATCTGCTCCTCAATCTGCTCGTAAATCGGCACACCCGAAGCATTGTTTAAAATAATATCCATATGGTTTTCCTTTTCGCGCGTCAGAGAAACTTTGCGCAGAGTCTCTCTGTAATATTGTGTATATTCATTATATACACTTTTGTTTTTTGATGTCAATATATATTTTTGAATTTTAATCAGAGCCGGGCACGCAAGCGAGCCGGGCACTGATAAAAAAATCCCTGCCGGGTTTATCCGACAGGGATTATAAGAATCTTATAAATTTAGTTACTTAGTCTTCATCATCGTTATCGTCATTAAAATTGGTAACGATGATCTTGTCTCTTTTAGGGTCGTTTTCAAAAGCGAAGGCACTGATTAAAGCCGCCAGTGCGCCGTGAGCTTTTTTAGAGCCGTCGATGGTACCGAAGGATGTGTCATACGAACTGTTTAACCTGACATCCACAAAATCGGACTCCGTGTCAAACGCGAGTTTGCGAAGATTGGAATACTCTATGACGCGGGGTTTTCTGCCCGAGAATACAATCTTTTTATCCGTGATTACAAAACCATGTTTTCCGCTTGAAAAAATACCCGTATTCGCATAAAAGATAACATTCTCGTCGGGTTTAATCTGGCCTTTCATCGATTTGCTGTTTAAAAAGGCAATTAATTTCTCTTCCTTGTTTTCCTTGCAGTAAAGTCCCGATTCGTCAATCAGTTCTCTTTTAATATATTTGATGATGTCCTCGCTGTTTCCGAGTTCGTTGGTACAGTAGACGAATGTTCTTAATGCATCCTTGGAATCATGTCCGTTTATAAGTTTTTTGAACTTGGTTCTGTAGTCAAACCATTCGAATTTGGTGAATCCGTCTTCGGTCTCCATCTTCTGCTTTGGCAGTGTTTCTTCGACTTCTTCTTCCTGAGTCTCTACTTCTTCAACCCCAAATTCGGTTCCGCAGAACATACAGCGCATTATTCCGGGATTGTCCGTTTCTTCGAGTTTTCCGCTGCAGTTCGGACATTTGTACATCTCTACTATTTTCTTCATTTTTAATCCCCCAAACATAATTTAAGCTTTAACTTTGTCGGTAAAATGGGTAAAAATAAAATTTCACCACCTTTTAATTTTATACTAAAGAGGGGGTAAAATCAATAAGGCCAAAGTCTGGCAGGCTGCACCTTTTTTACAGCCATTTTTTTAATTTAAATATAATCAGGCTTCCGACAACAATGAAAAGACTGACGATGATGACGATGGGATAGCCGAGTTTTGAATTTAACTCGGGCATATATTTAAAGTTCATTCCGTACCAGCCGGCGATAACCGTAAGCGGTGTAAAAATGGTGGTTACGATGGTAAGCAGTGTCATAATTCGGTTCTGCTTTATATCAAGATGGGCCTTGTAGATATCTCTGATTTGAAGGGCATGATCTGAAACGGCCATGGTTTCGTCACGCATTCTTTCAATACGGCTCGTAAAAAGTTTGAAATATCTTAAGTTTTCATGTGTAAAGAAATTGTTTTCATTTTCTTCGAGTTCCTGCGAAAAATCGAGAAGCTGTTCGTAATGAACTCTTAAATCTCTTATATCGCTTCGAATGTCATTGGCTCTGTCGGAAATTTCCTCGCCACTGTCTTTTGCGATAAGATCTTCCATTTCGGTAAGTTCTTTTTCGTATTTTTCGATGAGCTCTCTGTCTTGTCTGACTATCTCTTCAAGAAAATCGTATATAAATCTCTCGAGGCTCGGAAATCTCCATTTTTTGGTTTTCTGAATTCTGTCTATAATACCGTTTACATACTCATGATCATCAATGAAAACAATACCCTTTTCGTCGAGGGCAAAAAGAAAATCATAATATTTCTCGAAATCGTCGCGGTCCGGAATGCTGAAACAACCTGTCAGCGAATCGTAGTTGACAATTGCCTTGGTGGAATATATTTCATTGGGGTCGATATCAAGGTCGATGCCCATTTCGAAATCTTCCTTTGTATTTTTCCACTCCTCGAGCGTCATTACGGCTACAAACTGGCTCTTTCCTTTTCTGAATTCATTTTTCGTGGATTTTTCGAGTTTTTCCTTAATGAGATAGTACATGGTATTTCCTTTCTTTTATAAACGCTTCTTTTATGAGCTCTTTTTCCATTATAATACACCTCCGTCAATTTAAAAAATTTTTTTAAAAAGATGTTGACACCATAAAAGAGTCGTTGTATAGTTTGTATTACAACAACTAATACAAAACGTTCAGTAGGTGTTTTCACCACAGGAGGAAATGTATGAATAAAAAACAGGTTATAAAATTCTTAATATTTGTATTTGTCAGCGCATACGCAATTCAAATCATTGCTTCAATCTTAGCAATTAAGAATCCCGGCGGTATGGGACAGATTCTTTTTACAATATTACTCATGATATTAATGTTTACGCCGTTTTTCGGAGCTCTTTTTGCAAAAGGAAATTTTAAAGGCATTAATTTCATTCCCAGATTCAAAAAAGTTGCATGGCTGATTCCTCTTTGCTGGTTCGGACCTGCAATTATCGCATCCCTTGGCGGAGCACTCTTTTTCCTTATCTTCCCCGATATGTTTGATCTGACAGGCTCCTATATTGCGAGTACACTTCCCGAGGGATTGAATCTTGAGGAACAGCTTAAGAGTATAGGCATATCATTAAATCTTTTAACCTTTATTCAAATAATTCAAGCCATAACTTATGCCCCTTTAATTAATATGATTTTGGCACTCGGCGAAGAGGTCGGCTGGAGAGGATTCCTTTATCCCGAACTTAACAAGAGCATGGGCAAGGTTCCGACATGGATAGTCGGCGGATTAATCTGGGGCGCTTTCCATTTCCCGGTAATTATCCTTGTGGGCTACGAATACGGTACCGAATACTTCGGACATCCCTATATCGGACTTATCGTATTTTCAGTCTTTACCATTGCACTCGGTTTGATTGAAGAAGTTGTTTATGATAAATCAAAATGTATCTGGTATCCGTCTCTTTTACACGGAGCTGTAAACGCCGGATCATTTGTATGTTTATTCACAAATGTCAACAATGCTGAGCGTTTCGGAAAGCTTCAGATACTCGGACCGTTCTATAACGGAGCCATCGGCGGAATACCTTTACTTATCCTTTCCATAATCATCGCTGTCATCGTCCTTAAGAAAAAAGAAAATAAGAATGAAGAAGTCAAAGAAGCATAATTAATCATAAAAGAAACGAGAAATCGAAATGATTATTAAAATAAACGAATATTCGGATGTTCCGATATATATGCAAATCAGAAATCAGATAGTAATGGGCATTTCCTCGGGCGAATTATCGGCCGGGGAACAGCTTCCTACGGTCAGAGCGCTGTCCATGGAAATCGGCATCAATACGATGACCGTCAGCAAAGCCTATCAGATATTAAAATCCGAAGGCTATATTTTAACCGACAGAAAAAACGGTGCCAGAGTCCGTATGGAAATAAACCAGTCAAAACAATTAAGTAACGAGAATACGGACGAGCTTAAACGAATAGTATCGGAAGCCAAGATTTCCGGTATTTCCAAAGAAGATTTTGACAAACTGATTGACGAAATGTGGGGTAAATAATATGACGAGTTTTATGTTTGGCCTTTTAATGTTTATATGCCTTGTTCCCTCGGTGATTCTGCTTTATATCACGATGTATCCAAGGAATTGGCGGAAAAAGAAAAGAATTTTCGGAGTAAACAACCGCGAGGAATTTAAAAATGACAAAAGCGAAGAGTTTATTGATATTGTCGTAAATACACACAACAAACAGGCAATTGCTATTTTAATCGGAATCATTGCAATCTCGATACCGCTTCTCTTTGTTCCCGGATTTACGATTAAGATGATTGTATGGACGGTATTTGTTTATATTTCGATTTTCGTAATTTTTGTTCCGTACGCACTCGGCAATTCCGAAATGAAAAAATACAAAAAATGCCTCGGAATAGTTGACGAGCGAGTTCTTTATGCGGATCTTAAAAATACCGGAAACATTCACGCTCTGAATAAACCCATGCTTTTTATGGCAAACATTGCAGGTGTTTTGATAATTGTTCTCGCGGTGCTGATTGATGCGGGATTAATCTTCCATCTTAAAACTTTTGAGGGCGCATATATCTTAACCGCGATGACCGCTTCGATTATTGCGACAAACTTAATTCTTTTGCCGATTGCTTTTATGATTGATAATTCCCGAAACGAAGTAATCAGCGAAAACAGCGATTTAAACGCCAATTACAACCGCTCCAGAAAAAAGATTTTTTCGGATTATATAATAATTCTTTCCTGGTTTAACAACATTTTTTCCGTAGCTGTTACAATCATCACTCTTCTTTTAGACTCGGAATTTCTGATTGTCGTCATGCTGGCTGTATATATGCTGGTTGTTATTTCGGCTACATTTATTTACGCTGCCAAGAAGCTGGTCACCGAACTCAAACAGGAGATCGGCATCCCGATCCAGTTCCATACCCATAACACATCCGGCAACCAGGTCGCGGCTTACCTGCTGGCTGCCGAGGCGGGCGTTGATATCGTCGACTGCGCGATTTCCTCCATGTCCTCCCTGACCAGCCAGCCTTCCCTGAACGCGGTCGTCGCGGCCCTGCAGGGAACGCCCAGAGATACCGGCCTGAATCTGGATGAGCTCCAGCATCTGACCGATTACTGGGAAGATGTCCGTCTGCGCTACGGCGCTTTCGAGGGCGGCATCACTTCGCCCGCCACTGATATTTACAGATATGAGATTCCCGGCGGTCAGTACACCAACCTGAAACCCCAGGTCGAGAGTATGGGCCTTGGCACCAGATTTACGGAAGTCAAAGAGAATTACCGTAAGGTCAATGATATGCTGGGCAAGATCATCAAGGTCACACCTTCCTCCAAGGCAGTCGGCGATCTGGCGATCTTTATGACCCAGAACGACCTGACCCCTGAGAACATTGTAGAGAAGGGCAAAAATCTGGCATTCCCGGATTCGTCCATCACCTACTTCTCCGGCATGATGGGCCAGCCCGCCTGGGGCTTCCCCAAAGACCTGCAGGAAGTCGTCCTGAAGGGACGTGAGGCTATCACCTGCCGTCCCGGCGAA